>JBAXOJ010000132.1:0-5338 GCA_037133315.1 Clostridia bacterium | reverse complement strand
TATGGAAAGAGGCACTGTTGGGGATCGACGCCAAGCCCGGCTGGTTGAGCGCGGATGGCTGGGTGGTTGTGCAGATTAATCCGAAAGAGTATGAAGAAATGCCATTACAAAACCTGGAAGAATTTGACCAGCGAAAGTATGGGGATACCTTGCTGGTCTTTTATCAAAGGGCTGAGCCTGATTCGGAGTAAACGATGTCCTTCAATACCAAACTGACCAACCTCCTCAAAACCGATATGCGTCTTGTGGACGATGAAGGCGAGTTGCTTATCGCCGCCGTGCAAGACCGCGCCTGGAAACTTGACCATGCCCTGATTAAATTACTGCTTTCCGATAAGGAAATCAAAACCATTTTTTTTGAAGAGATTGAAGGGCATTGGATATTCAATACCAACACTTTCATTGATTACATCTCACAAAAGAATTTCCTGGACAACTCCTATACCCGCTTTCGCAACCGCATCGGATTGACGATAGGCGGTCAATATTTGCGTGAGCGCGGCGACATTGCGCTGGTCTGGCCTTACAAAGACGCGGTACTGGAAGGTGGACAAACCCGGGAAGAAGATAAACGAACAGAAATTTTCTTTAATGAAGTACTGGCACAAGATGAGATTAACCGCCTGCTTGACCCGAAGGTGCTGACCAACTTCGTGCGCTATACAGCATTGGGTAAAGAGAAGGTAACGGATTTTAGACGCGATGAGAAAGGCGTGATACGCGAAAATTTAATCGTGAAAGGAAATAACCTGCTGGCTCTGCATACCCTCAAACACCAGTTTCGCGGACAGGTCAAGTTAGTTTACATAGATCCGCCATTTAATACTGCAAGCGCAGCAAATACATTTGCCTATAATAACACTTTCAACCATTCAACTTGGTTAACCTTCATGAAAAATCGCATCGAAATTGCTAAAGAAATGCTAACAAGAGATGGGATTTTTGTGGTCGCCATTGATCATAATGAACTTTTTTATCTTGGTGTTTTGTGTGATGAATTATTCGGCAGAGAGAATCGCATGGGTGTGATATCTGTTATCCACAATCCTGGAGGGCGCCAAGATGATATTTTCTTTCCTACTGCTCATGAGAATATGCTTTTTTATGCAAAAGATATTTCGCATGCCAAATTAAATACGCTTGGTATGTACGATGAAAAGTTATCTCAATATAAACTAAAAGATGCATTCGGAAGATACAAACTGCGAGGTTTTAGACGTAGCGGTAACAATTCAAAACGTGAACAGCGGCCGGGGTTATTCTATCCAATTTATTACATCCCAATAACGAATGATCTGAGGTTGGAACCTACTCACAATTCAATAAAAATATTACCGATAGATGAGCAAGGAATTGAAAGATGTTGGAGATGGGGACCAGATACTTTCATAAAGCGAATTGAGAGATACATAGAGGTGAAACCAATAAAAAATGGATTCGATATTTACATCAAAGAAAGAGAAGATGATTATAAAGGTGAGAAACCAAAGACTATTTGGAATAAGCCAAAAATATACAGGACAGACGGCTACAAATGAACTAAAAAAAATATTTGGGGATAAAGCGTTCAGTTATCCAAAATCACCATTTTTAATCATGGATGTTACTAAAATTACTACTGATAAAGATGACATCATTATTGATTTTTTTGGAGGTAGTGCAACAACGTCCCACGCAGTATTAGAAGTAAATAAAGAGGATGGTGGCAATAGACAATATATTCTTTGTGAACAAATGGATTATATGGATACAATCACTATAGAGCGCACAAAAAAAATAATCGAACAAAACAAAAATGGCGATTTTATCTATTGTGAACTATTGAATTACAACGAAGCCTTCATGGAGCGCATTCAGGCAGCAAATACCAGCGAAGAACTTGTGCAAATCTGGCATGATATGGCGGAAGGCTCGTTCCTGAATTGGTATATAAACCCTAAAATGCCGGAAGATGCGGCTAAAGACTTCTGCGCCCTCGGCAACGAACCCAACGGACTCGAAAAACAAAAACACCTGCTGGCAGAAATGCTGGATAAAAACCAGTTGTATGTCAATTTGTCAGAGATCGACGACACACAATTCAAGGTCAGCGATGAAGATAAGGCATTAAACTGGGCTTTTTATAGGGCAAATCCGTGAATAACGCAGACATATATTGGGTACAGCGCTTCAAGCATTTTTCCAAAGCCTTTGCGCTAATGAAAGAAGCGGTGGAACTGGCACACCAGCGTCCGCTCTCGTATCTTGAAAACCTGGGTCTAATCCTTATCTTCGAATACACGCATGAGCTAGCTTGGAACATCTGCCAAGATTTTCTCCAGAGAAAAGGTGTGAAAGAATTATTTGGTTCAATAGACACCACCCGCGCCGCCTTCAAAATTGGCTTGATTAATAACGAAGGGGTGTGGATGGACATGATCGCAAGTCGCAATTTAACGAATGAATCTTATCTTGAAACTATTGCTGCTGGAATTGCCGGGGCTGTTCTCGAAACTTACTTTACTGCATTCGAAGCGTTCCAAAGCAAATTTAATCAATTGCAATCCGAAGAACAGCGATGATTATTCAGAAACGACTCAGATATGGACCTGCCCCTATCCCAGGGGAAAGATTTGACGATGAAATGAATATATAACGGAGATGGGGATAATGCCTGAGAAATATCTTTACGACCTTCTGGTAGAGGAGTTCGGCAAGCGTACTCTTGCTCAAACCATCCTTCCTGCCTCTCTAACAGAGAACCTGAATCCAAAATACGAACTACGTCCTTATCAGATCGACGCTTTTCAGCGTTTCATTTGTTATTACACCAAATCCTTTGATTTTAAACAATATCCTTCACACCTGCTTTTCAACATGGCAACGGGCAGCGGCAAAACGCTGATTATGGCAGGTTTGATTCTATATCTCTATGAGCAAGGCTATCGCAATTTCTTGTTCTTTGTCAACTCGACCAACATTATCGAGAAGACCAAAGATAACTTCCTCAATCCCGCTTCGATCAAATATTTATTCAACCAGGAACTTGTCATTGCTAATCGCCGCATCCATATTTCACCAGTGGAAAATTTTGAAGGCGTCAATCCTAATGATATCAACATCTGCTTTACCACGATTCAAAAACTGCATTCCGATCTGACTAACGAAAAAGAGAACTCGATTACCTATGATGACTTCCGCAAACACGATATCGTGTTGATTGCCGATGAATCCCACCACATCAATGTTAAGACCAAAACGCAAACCGAACTATTCGAGAATTGGGAAAACACCGTTGAGAACATTTTCACCCAAAACGAAGACAATCTGCTGTTGGAATTTACCGCTACCCATGACTATGAAACGGCCACAATGGTGGAGAAATACCTCAAAAAAGTCATCATCCGCTACGATCTGCTCCAATTCCGTAATGACCGTTTTTCTAAGGATGTCGTCATTGTCCAATCGGATTTTGATCAAAACGAACGTATCCTGCAAGCATTGATCCTGAACCAGTATAAACAAGAAGTCGCTGCGAAATACCGGATTAATCTCAAGCCGGTAATTTTGTTCAAAGCCCAGCGTACGATCGCTCAATCGCAGGAAAACAAAGCCAATTTTCACAAGATCATCGATAATCTCACTGCAAAACAAATTGCCAGCATCCGCAAATCGGATATTGCGATTATTCGACGCGCCTTCGCCTTCTTTGACGAAAATCAGATCAGTGATGAGCAATTGGTAGAACGTTTGAAACGTGAATTTCATCAAGATTACTGTCTCTCGGTTAACGAAGAAACAGAGAAAGAACAATACCAGATTCTCTTAAATTCACTCGAAGAAAGGAATAACCGATTACGGGCAATTTTCGCTGTTCAAAAGCTTAATGAAGGCTGGGATGTGCTGAATTTATTCGATATTGTTCGCTGCTACGAGGCACGTGATACAGGCAGGGCAAAAATTGGCACAACGACCCTGTCAGAAGCGCAGTTGATTGGGCGCGGGGCTCGTTATTTCCCCTTTGTCCTACCTGACAGCAATGATCGTTTTCGCCGAAAATTTGATGGTGATCTTGAACATGAATTGCGTGTACTGGAAGAATTACATTATCACAGCATAAACGATTCACGCTATATCTCCGAAATTCGGTCGGCATTAATTGAGCAGGGCATGATGGATGAACAAATCATACAGAAACGTCTGACACTCAAAGAGGCTTTCAAAGAAACCCAATGCTTCAAATACGGCTTGATTTACGTCAATGCACGGCTAAAAAAGGATTACCACGGCATCCAATCATTTCAAGATTTGGGGGTTAAGAAAAGGAATTATGTGCATTTCATTGCCACTGGTCACGGGGGTGTAAACGTTGTGCTGGCAACCGAACGTCAGAGTGTGCTGATGGCTGAAGAAAACCGCAAAGATATCCAGGTGAAGGCTTTGGAATACAACCTGGTTCAATCTGCAATTGCGCGCAATCCATTCTTTACTTTTGCGTCCATCCAACGATATTTTCCTCATCTCTTGTCCATGCAAGAATTTATCACATCCGATGATTACCTCAGCAGCTTGGAAATCACTTTTCAGGGCAATCTTTACCAGCTTGAAGAAAACAAACCTGAAAAACTTGCCGCCATGGTTGGCTTGTTGAATATGATTGAAGCCGAAATCCGGACTCAGATTAACGAATATGAAGGATCAAAGGAATTTAAAAGGGATTGGGTGCGAGAAGTTTTTACAGACAAGGTTCTAAAATTTGACGGAGGCAACCCGAGCGGTGCAGATGACCCTCAATTTGAACATTTTGTATCCAACAAAGATTGGTTCGCCTTCAACACCGTGTATGGTACAAGTGAAGAAAAAGCCTTTGTGCGGATGCTTGACAGGCAAATGAACAACTTGAAAGAAACGTATGACGGCATTTATCTCATCCGCAACGAAGGACATCTCAAGATTTATAACTTCTCCGATGGGCAAGCCTTTGAACCCGACTTTGTTCTATTCTTGCGCGAGAAAAGCGGTGCATTGTTAACCTATCAATTGTTCATCGAGCCCAAAGGCAAGCATCTCAAAGAACATGACCGGTGGAAAGAAACATTCCTTAAAGAAATCACTCAAGAGTTTAAAGAAAAAGTGTTGAATTTTGAAGGCAACTCAAAGTACCGTTTGGTTGGCGTACCGTTTTACAACATCGAAGACGAAAATCAATTTCGAACCAGCCTCCTATCAGTGCTAAATCAGGTATAAGCAAAGAGGCTGTCTGGTAACAATTCGCTACCAGACAGCCTCTTTGCTAAATGATGAAAAAACAAGAACGAGCCCCACCATGCCGTGTGCTGCAAAGGTTTGAACCTGCTTT
>JBAXOJ010000131.1:0-5417 GCA_037133315.1 Clostridia bacterium | reverse complement strand
TTATTGATGCAATTTCAAGTAACTTTTACCAAAAGATAGTCAATTTGATTACAAAAAGTAAAGAATCGCAAAAATCGAAGATGCAATTTTACCAAAAAAAATGAAAATTGCAGACAAAAGTAAAATGCAAAGATATAATACTACAAAGAGAATAATTCATAACTACTATTTGGAGGAGTCATTATGTTAAAAGATCAACCTTGGGTACATTATTACAAAGATTTGCACCACGAATGGCGACATGCAGTGGATGAGGGCAAGGACGTTGCGGACTTAAAAGAAGAATGTGATCGCATCGCAAAACTCGATCTGGATGATACCGACATCCCATCATTAGCAAATGATATGTTTGAACGTTTGGCGCAGGCGCCGGTGAAAAGTGACTTTCACTTTGAAGAACCATCGGATCTCAATGGAATTCAAGCGCTACGACCAAATAATCGCCCAGTCATGTTACGACCGGTAAATAAAGATGCTTTGCGCGATCGAATGCAGGGCGCTTGGCTTGGCAGAATTGCTGGATGTCTCCTGGGGAAACCAATTGAAGGATATCATTCGCCTCGTTTGACTACCTTGCTAAAAGGCAGCAACAACTACCCGCTCTCCCGCTATATTTCCAGCGAAATTTCTGACGAATTAAAGATAGAAATTGATTTTTTCGAAGGTGCCACTTGGATTAATAAAATCGATGGCAAAGCTCCTGTAGACGATGACACGAATTACACGGTGTTGGGCTTGAAAATCATCGAACGATATGGAAAAGACTTTACCCCTGATGATGTCGGTGAAGCCTGGCTGTCCTGGGTTCCCGTCCTTTCTACCTGCACGGCAGAACGCGTGGCTTACAAGAATCTGTGCAGCGGCTTATTACCGCCAAATTCAGCAACCTATCAGAATCCATTCAGGGAATGGATTGGCGCTCAAATCCGCGCCGATTTCTTCGGCTACGTGAACCCTGGGAACCCTGCACTGGCGGCCGATATGGCTTGGCGAGACGCGTCGATTTCCCATGTCAAGAATGGCATTTATGGTGAGATGTTTGTGGCGGCTATGCTTGCGGCGGCGGCCGTTTCGGATGATATGATTGAAGTCATTGAGGCGGGATTAGGCGAAATCCCGCAGAACTGTCGACTGACGGAGAAAATCAAACTGGTCTTGCGTTGGTTCCAGGATGGTGTCTCCGCGGAGGATGTCGTCAAAAATATTCATGAGATGTACGACGAACGCACGGGTCACGACTGGTGCCACACCATTTCCAACGCGATGGTTGTCGTATTCGGTTTGCTCTATGGTGAAAAGGACTTTTCAAAATCAATCTGCATAGCGGTGCAGGCTTGCTTCGACACAGACTGTAACGGAGCAACCGTTGGTTCCATTGTCGGCATGATGATTGGTGCAAAGAAGATCCCAGCACAATGGACAGAGCCATTCAACAACTTGCTTTTGACCACGATCGAGGGATACAACCTCGTTGAAATTTCAAAGCTCGCTGAAAGAACGATCGAACTAATCGATTAAATGTCAAAGAAACTCAGTTTCATATAGTATTCAACTTTTGAAAAAGGAGCAATCGATAAGAGGGTTCCTTTTTCTCTTTCTACCGCGATGCCGTCCACACCACAGTTCGAAGGCTCAATCCCCAGCGCGTAATCCCCGCTGCGCAACGACTTCCACTGCGTCAGTTTTGGGAGCGTGTCTTTTTTATAGGTCACGTAAGAACCAATGCCAAGGGCCCGATTCAAAAGTTCTACCGTCACCAAGCCATCAGGCGAAGCAACCACATCTCTGAAAAAGACGCGCTCAAACAGTTCGTCTACGGGCTTCGTATAGACATCAACGACGTCGAGATCCGCTTTCGCAACCTCCGTGCGCGGGGTGATTGTGTTTTCGGGGAAAACGACCTCTAACGTTTCATCCAAGAACGGGAACCCATAATTGACATGATACAGAAACATAAATTCTTGAGCCGTCGGGTTGTTGTTTTCGATTGTATCGAAAATCTCGATTTCATTTGACCCCAACTTCGTAACTATTCTCCGTTTCAAAATAAGATTGAGACCAAACAACGCCGTCTCGTGCATCGTTCCGCCCACTTCCATGAGGTAATCATCCCCCTGCCAGTCGCATTTTGCGTAGGGGTATTGTGCTGGCGTCAATCCGATCCTGCCATGCAAGGGTTGCGCGACGGTTCCGTCCATGCATCCATTGCCGACGTTCCCCAAACCACAGGTAAAAAGCATGCCGCCGCTCACATAGCGTACAAAGTCGTATCCAGCGGGTTTATCTGCCAAAGGTCCCACAATCCCATTTTTCGCAAGAAAGGACAAATTGACGCCTTTATAGCGCAATGAGGCGATATCTAAGCATTGATTCGGCAATACATCAAATTCGAGTCCACCGCCAGTTTTGACGCGATAACACGCAGCCCCAGCCGCCTTCCCATCGGTACAAGCAGAGGCGTCGATGGATGCAATCTGATCAATCGACCCGCAATACCGTAGTAGCGCTTCCCGCCCGTATTCTTTTCCATTTAATTTTGCCATATCAGCACCTCAAATCATGATTTTTTGTCGCAAATCCAGTTCTTTTCTTTCTTCCGCGTAGCGCAACAAATGCTCCACTGTATTTGTGGGGTCGCACTGTTGATAATACGCTGTGATCGTTTCAAACACCGCATCCTTCGTAGAGATTTTGCATGTGTTCGCGAGAAAGCGTGAAGCCTCCAGTGCTTCGTTCGTTTCCATTCTAAGACCTAACGCAACACCAAGTGCTACGTATACAGGGGCCATATCGAGCGATTCCATCATCCGGATTGTGCCGATGAAGCGATCTTCTGGGGAAAGTTTTCTGACGATGTCTTTCCCCACCCGTTCATTGGTGTCGCCAAGTGCGACGTTGCCAAAACGCAACATCAAATCCGTCACATGATCCAACAAGGAAGCAATATCAACGTCAAAACGTTTGGATAACGCCACTGCGCTTTCCGTCATCGCGCGTTGGACAATCACTTTAATCACTGGGTGTGCGATCGCCTGCCAGATGTATTCATAACCCATACGCGCTCCAAGAAACGCCGTCAGACAGTGCCCCATGTTATGTAAATATAGTTTTCTTTTGATATAGAATTCAAAGGGAGCATAGGGAAACAAATGTTTCACATCTGGAATTTCCCCTTTCCAAGCCGCTTTGTCCACGGGGAGTTCGCAGTATCGCTCTACGCAGACCCGCAGCGGGTTCCCCTCTTTCATTTCCTCTGTCATGATTGGTACCATCCGTCCGATGGAGGCCTCCACAAGACCGATGTGTGCCTCAAAAAATAACAACTCCGCGGGATTCAAGTGAGTAGCTATGAGTTGATGCAACAGCTTGTCTGCATCGATGAGGTTTTCGCAAATAATGAGATTGAGTGGTTTGTCATTTCCCTCTTGCATTCTGCGTTTGATCCCCGCAACTAAATTCGGGACAATTTTCGGAAGGATATTGACTCCCACTGCGGTCGCCATCAAATCCGCGTTGGCAATCGCCGAAACAACCGCCTCCACATTCGTGCCATCGATGCCGGATACCCCTTCTACCCAGACTTCTGTCTCCCCTGTGTTTGAAAGTATGCGGACGGGATAGCGACCACCCGCGTTGAGCGCGTCGATGACCACTTGATTCACATCGATGAATTGGACCGCATAACCGGCTTCCGAAAAAACCTGGCCAATAAAGCCTCGTCCTATGTTTCCAGCACCGTACTGTACAAATGTCTTCATGTCTGCTCCTCTTGAAACAAATGTGCAATCGCAGCCCTTGCCAATTTGTATCGTTGATAATTTTTTTGGTAAATCTCCCTGTCTGCGGGAATCGGTTCAAATGCCTTTCTTTTTTTCACAAAAACGCTGACCGCTTCCGCGATATTCTGATAGACACCAGTCGCCACTCCGGCCATGATGACCGTCCCAACAATCCCAGCCTCATCGACATCCAACGGCACGATGGTCTTACCCGTAACACTCGCTTTGATTTGCAGCCAGTAATCGGATTTTGCACCGCCACCCACCGCGCGCAGTTCTTTTATTTCAATGCCATTTTCTTTAAGGATTTCTAGATTGTATAGCATCTCATAGGTGACGCCTTCAATCATCGCACGGTACAGTGTTCCCTTGTCCGTATCAAACTTGAGGCCTAAAAAGGCGCCACGCGCAAATGGATTCATGTCTGGTGTTGCCGACCCGGCAAAGTGTGGAACGACAATGAGATCGGTTGGCGTTTGTGCGCCATGTAAATCCATGTATTGATACACGCTCTGGCCGTTTGCGAGAGCACGCACGACATCATCTTGTGCAAAGTTATTTTTAAACCATTTCAGAATGGCACCGCCAGTAAAATTATACGCATAGGTGGCATACATACCGTCCACCATATACGGCACGCAAGTGTAGTTGTTTGCAAGAAACTCTTTTGAAAGTTTTGGAGCATCGAAAATCGGTGTGATGCACTCCACCGTGCCCGTCCCGTCAATTGCAACCGCGCTGTCGACGACCCCTGCGCCCAAAGCAGCACAGATTTGGTCTTGACCGCCAGAAACCACTTGCAGTTCCTCTGGCAGCCCTAATTCTTTCGCGATTTCAGGCAATATTTTGCCAACCAAAGTCCCAGAAGGGATCGGTCTTGCCATCTTCTTTTGGTCAACTCCAGCTGCCGCAAACATCACTTCAGACCACTCTTTGTGAAGCACATCAAACGCCATGGTGCGTGATGCCAAAGAATAATCAATGACATCTTCCCCGGTCAATTTATATATGCAAAAGGAACCGATGACAAGAAATTTGTACGTCTTTTCGTAGACAGTAGAGTGATTGTCTTTTATATACATCATTTTCACAAGCGAGTACATCGTCTGCGGTTTCATGCCTGTGATGCCCATGATTGTTTCTTCACCCAATGTCGCAACCAAGCGTTTGCATTGCGTTGCGCCACGCGGGTCGGTATAAAGCATCGTATTCATCAAAACTTCACCGTCTTGATCGACGGTCACGAAGGATTCCCCAAATGTCGAGATGCTCATAGCGGTCACCGTTTCGTGCACGACCGAGGTACAGTCTTTGATGACCCGTTTGACATGCTCCCAAATCAAATCGCCATGTGTCTCATAGACGTTTTCAAACGGCGGATATTCCAAGTGTGCGTATGCTAACTGGGTGCCGTCTGTATCAAAAATCATTGCTTTGCATCCCGAAGATCCTACATCAAGGCCTAATAGTGCCATTCCCTTCATTCCCTTCAATCCTTAAAATTCTAAAACTAAATATACCACATTTGGAGATATTCCATCACCATTTTTTTCATCTCCGCGAAAATCAAATCCTGCCGATACACGGTCGTGAACATTTGAATCGATGGCTTCTCGCCTGTCAAACAGCGTTCCGTCA
>JBAXOJ010000130.1:0-5459 GCA_037133315.1 Clostridia bacterium | reverse complement strand
TGTGCCATTTTCGGCGATATCCCAGCTTGTCGCAATACCTGGTACCACGCTGCCTGTGACATTTACTTTCGTTAGACCTTCAAATAAATGAATGATGTAAATTGCTCCATCAACTGCACTATTTAAATTCGGGTCAATTGTCTTTGGTTCTCCACCAACCGATACCGCAAAACTCGTCGGTGCTGCCGTCGTTGTTGGTTGCGTCTGGCATCCCGTAAAGAGAGTTCCAAACATGAGTACAACAATCATTAAAGCTACAATTCTTTTCATTTTCTTACCTCCTCTTAAATTTTTATTCTAAGTCACCACAGCGACTTTAAGAATTTTAATGACATTATATCATATATTTTCAAAATGCTAAATAGTTTTATGCAAAATGACAGGCACAAAGATGACCGCCGCCCATATCAATCAAAGGTGGTTCTTGTTCTGCGCAGATGGTCTGTGCAATCGGGCATCTGGTCCGGAATCTGCAACCCGATGGTAAGTTCACAGGAGAAGGCACGTCACCTTGCAAGATAATTCGATTGCGGTTTCGGCTCAAACTTGGATCAGGCACCGGAATGGAAGAAATCAAGGCTTTCGTGTAGGGATGAAGCGGTTTCGAATAGAGTTCATTCGAAGCGGAGTATTCAATGATTTTGCCGAGGTACATGACGCCGATAAAGTCGCTGATGTGTTTGACAACCGCCAAATCATGCGCGATAAAAAGGTAGGTCAGGTTCTTGCTGGCTTGCATATCGACGAGCATGTTGATGATTTGCGCTTGAATGGAGACGTCAAGGGCAGAAATCGGCTCATCACAAATCAAAAATTCCGGCTCCACCGCCAAAGAACGCGCGATGCCGATGCGTTGCCGTTGACCGCCGCTGAATTCATGCGGATAGCGAGAGGCATGCTCGGAACTCAAACCAACCGTCTTCAGCAACTCTTTGATGCGTTCTGCGCGGTCCTTTTTGCCCTGAACCATATTGTGGATATCGAGTGCTTCGCCAACAATATCGCTAATTGTTTTTCGAGGATCCAGCGAGGCATATGGGTCTTGGAAAATATATTGCATTTTCTGGCGAAACGGTTTAAAGGGTACCGTTGTGACATCCTCACCATTAAAAATGATCCTGCCTGATGTTGGCTCGTAGAGCCGAATGATTGTCCGTCCTAGGGTCGTCTTACCACAGCCAGACTCACCAACGAGCCCGAGCGTCTTGCCACGCACAATGGAAAGGGACACGCCATCAACTGCTTTGAGAATCACCGGCTCTTTCGACAAAAATGACTTTTTCATATAAAAATATTTCTTTAAGTCTTGAATTTCGATGATGTTGTTGTTCATATCGTTGCGGGCCTCCTTTCGTCCAACAGCCAGCATGCGGTTTGGTGCGTGCCATCAACGACCGTTGGGGGGATTTCGTTAATGCAAATTTTCATGCAAAAATTACAGCGTTCCGCAAACATACAACCTGCAGGGATGTTGAGCAAATCGATGGGCTGTCCTTCTATTGGGGTCAGCCGCGTGCACGCATCGTCGAGGTTGCACAAGGAGTCCATAAGACCCAGGGTATAGGGGTGTTTTGCATGGTGAAACACCTCTTCACTAGAACCTGTTTCGACAATCTTTCCGCCATACATGACCGCTACATCGTCCGCGATATCGGCAACAATGCCTAGATCATGCGTAATCAAGATAACGGACATTCCAATTTTGTCTTTGAGTTCCTTGATGAGTTCCAGAATTTGTGCTTGAATGGTCACATCCAAGGCGGTAGTGGGTTCATCTGCGATGAGTAGTTTAGGATTGTTTGCGAGTGCAATAGCAATCATGACTCTTTGTCGCATTCCCCCAGAAAACTCAAAGGGATATTGTTTGAGGCGTTTTTTCGGACCAGGAATCCCAACAAGGGTCAATAACTCGAGTGACCTTTGGTAGATTTCTTCTTTCGATAATTGGCTATTGTGTAGTCGAATGGTCTCAGCAATTTGTTTTCCAACCTGGATGACAGGATTTAAGGAAGTCATCGGATCCTGGAAAATCATTGCCATATCATTGCCACGCATGGATCGTTGCGCTTCTTCCGAAGTGCGCAAGGCTTTCCGAGTCGGTTTTTGGTCTTCTGGCAAGGTCAAGAGGTTACCGTCAAAGGTGATGGAACCACCAACAATTCTTCCCGGCGGATCGATGAGACCCATGAGCGCAAAGGAAGAAACACTTTTTCCACTGCCCGACTCACCAACAATTCCGAGAACCTTTCCTTTTTCAAGAGAATAAGTGATGTCGTTCACGGCCTTGACTTCTCCGGCAGGAGTAAAGAAAGAGACTTTTAAGTTTTTCACTTCTAATAATGCTGACATAAAATTGCCCCTTTACTTTTTAATGCGCGGATCAAGCGCGTCGCGAAGACCGTCACCCAGAAGGTTGAAACAGAGGATGATGATGCTGATCATGACCGCAGGAAGGATTAATTTCTCGGGGTAGGAATAGATTCCGCCGAGCGCTTCTGAAGTCAACGAACCTAACGAAGGCATTGGCACATCGACGCCAAGACCGAGGTAACTGAGAAAGGACTCTACATAAATTGCAGTAGGAATTTTAAACGTTGCTGTGACAATGATGGGACCCATCGCGTTTGGAATGAGATGACTTGTGATGATCCTCCAGTTCGATGCGCCGAGAGCGCGTGCCGCAGTTACATACTCCTGCTGCTTTAGACTGAGCACTTGTCCGCGCACGATACGCGCCATATCAACCCAATAGAGCGCAGCCATGACGATGAAAATGGAAATCAAACCTGGACCGAAGATGGATAGTTGCTTTAAAAAAGCACTTTCATCAAACGCCCGTGTGAGTGGCTCCTTCAGAATGACTGATAAGAGTATGACGATGAGCAGGGTAGGGATGGCATAAATAATATCAACGATACGCATCATCACATTATCCACCCAACCGCCGATAAATCCAGAGATTGCTCCATATAAAATGCCAATAATGACGATGGCGCCTGCCGCTAAAATACCAACTAGAAGCGAAATGCGCGTACCAATCATGATGCGAACAAAGAGATCGCGTCCGAGATTGTCCGTACCAAGCCAATGGTTCCACGAAAAGCTTTGGTTTTCTTGGCCGCGCAACATTTCATCATATTTATAACGTGATAATTCTGGCGCGATGATGCAAAGGAGTATGATGAAAATCAGAATAAACAGGGAAATGAGTGCGAATTTATTCTTTTTTAAGCTTTTCCAGGCATGTTTCCAATAAGTCTGCGGTTCGCGTTCGAAAGAGAGAAAGGTTTTTTCGGCAGCGGTCGCTAAATTGAAAGAAGTTTCGGTAATTTCAATTTCATCTGTACGATATTTTAATTCGTCATCTAATTGACCATTCAATTTGCAACCCTCATTTCGCTTGTTTCTTTAATTTAATGCGTGGATCAATAAATCCATAGGCGATATCGACCATCAAATTCATCAATATCAATATTGCACCATAGAAAATGGTGGTGCCAAGAATCATCGGGTAATCTCTCTGGGAAATGGATTCGACAAAAGAACGCCCCAATCCAGGGATGCGGAAGATGCGCTCAATGACAAAGGAGCCTACCAGAATATCTGCCACCAAAGGTCCCATATAAGTAACAACAGGCAGAATTGCGTTGCGCAGCGAGTGCTTTAGAATGATATCTCTTTTTTTCAACCCTTTTGATTTTGCGGTTTTAATATAATCTTGTCCAATGACGTCGAGCATACTGGAACGAATAATTTTTGCAATAAAACTCAAGGAGAAAAAGCACAGTGCAAACGACGGTAAGATATAGGAAGATGGTTGGTCCAGCCCCGAAGTGGGTAGGATACGAAATTGCACGGTTAACACAACCATCCCGACAGCGGCCACCACAAAACTAGGTACCGCAATGCCGACCGTTGAAATCACCATGAGGAAATTATCAAGCAGTTTCCCTCGGTTCAAAGACGCCAACACGCCGAAAATCAAACCGAAGAAGAGGGATAACAGAATTGCTAAGCCACCAATTTGCGCAGACACTTTAAATCCGTTGAGGATTAGGACAGAGATTTTCTCGTTGTTGACGATACTGGTGCCCAGATTGCCTTGCAACACATCGCCAAGGTAATTGAAATATCTCTCGTAGATGGGTTTGTCTAAACCATATTTGATATTCAAATTTTTACGAATTGCTTCCGTCATTTTTTCATTTTGGAACGGCCCGCCAGGCACCGCATTCATCAGACCAAAGGTCACAGTGAAAATGATAAAGAGGGTCAAAAGGGAAATTCCTAATCGCCGTAAAATATATTGAATCAAATGATCACCCGACTTCCTAGAAATAGTATGTTTTCATTATAGTACATTGAGAAGTCATTGTAAATTAATAACTGGCAGCACTGTAGATATGATTCTTATTTGTATATACGCAAAAGAAATTGGTGCCGTTGACGAAGGACGTCGTCTTATTTGACAGTTCGATGCAATAGGCGGGATTATCTTTGATTGATTCCTGGACTGGGCGAATTCTGAGGCCGATTTTTACGGGAGATCCTGCCAAGTCATTTGGGAATTTGACTTGCGCGTTGATCGTAACAAGCTGATTCGAACGCAGCGCACTTGCATTGACGTCCTGAATGGGGAAATAGGTTGTTGCACCTTCGTGCAAAATCACGGCTTCTAGCACATAATGTGCGGACGGTGCTGCAAACCCCGCGTTGAGCATAGTCACTTTAAAGTGCATGCTTTCGTTTGCCTTCATTTTTTCGGGAACCGTGACCGAAGTTATCCCGAGTCGATAGCCTAAATGACGATCAATATAGGAGAGCGCAGTGCCCGTATCGAATTTTTGCGTTTTCCAGTATGCCAGTACTTCTTTATTATATTCGTGATTTAAATAACTGATGTGCAGTTGATTCAATTCGTTCATTGCATTTTCAACCTGCGAGAACGGACCCAACAAAGGCATCTCGCCGCCATTTACACCGCTGAGTAGGATTTGGTTTGCCCAAGCCAATTCGCCTTCTCTGTCGAAAATTGGATCATCATACGTGCCCATATCATCCGCAGTGGAGAGCAGGGCGTCATTATGCAGGCCCAGCCTGCCAACGTCAAAGCCAGCAGCAATGGCGTCTCGAATGAACCGTGGGCGACGAAGATCAACTGGAATGGATGCGTCGAGTTGTTCTAATAGCGTCAATAAGACCTGATTTCGAACAAAGGTATCCGTGGCGTTGTTGCCAGTGATTAAGTTGCTGCTGTGCCACTCGCCCCAGGCACCAAGAAATCCAGCTTGTACCACGAAAACTATGTCCTTGTATCGATTGATGACGGGCGCAATTTGTTGGATGTGCGCCTTAACCTGTGCGATGTCTTTCGGGTCGTTGTTTTTGGAGGCACTTGTAAATCCATACGCGGCGCGAAAAATGACCTTCAATCCGAGTTTGCGGGCACGGTAGAGTAC
>JBAXOJ010000129.1:0-5504 GCA_037133315.1 Clostridia bacterium | reverse complement strand
ACATCCACTGGACCCTAGACCGCGTGGATGAGCAGAACCTGCGCGGCACCTACCGCACGCTCGACAATTGCAAGGGCAATATAAACATGTATGTTTCGAAGGAAATCGAACTCAGCCAGGGACTGTTATCCCGGTCGGGCTGGTCGATTATCGATGATACAAAGACCTTGCTATTTGGTGATGACGGCTTTCTGCATGCGCGACAACCGGCGTGCGTCTACGACTTATACTTTTTGGGATATGGACAAGATTACAAAGGGTGCCTGCGCGATTATTACAAAATCGCAGGCCAGGTGCCGTTGATTCCGAAATGGGTGCTGGGTCTTTGGTGGAGCCGTTGGGAAAATTACAACCAAGACGATGTGCTACAGAATGTTGCAGAATTCGAGGCGCACGGGGCCCCGCTTTCGAACCATGTCATCGATATGGACTGGCACGTCGTCGACAACCCCTACAACAACGGCTGGACTGGCTATACCTGGAACGACGCGTCGTTTCCGGATCCTGTCGCGCTGTTTCAGGCGCTTCACCAAAACGGCGTGCATGCTTGCCTCAATCTGCATCCGGCAGGCGGCGTTTATCCGCACGAAGCGCGCTACGAGGAATTCGCCAAGTTTATGGGCGTTGATCCCGCGGCGAAAGAACCCATTGCCTTTGACATTTCAGACCCAAAATTCATAGAAGCCTACTTCACCATTTTGCACCACCCGCTCGAAGACGAAGGTGTCGATTTCTGGTGGATTGATTGGCAGCAAGAGCAAACTTCCAAGATGCAGGGGCTAGATCCACTTTGGTTTTTGAACCATTTGCATAGCCTGGATTTGAAGCGCGATGGCAAGAAGCGTCCGCTGACCTTTTCGCGTTGGGGGGACCACGGGAGCCATCGTTATCCGATTGGATTTTCTGGTGACACGTATGCCACTTGGGAGACGTTGCAGTTTCTGCCATACTTCACGGCGACGGCCGCAAACATCGGCTATGGCTGGTGGAGCCATGACGTAGCTGGCTTTGCGCGCGGAGCGTACAACGATGCCGAGCTGTATTTGCGGTGGGTGCAATTTGCGACGTTTAGCCCTGTCTTTCGCTTCCATAATTGTGGCGACCCACTCATCAACAATAAGCCCTGGTCCAAGCCAGCGGAAATTGAAAAGGCAACCATACAGGCGTTGAAACTGCGACGCGCGTTGGCGCCTTATCTTTATACGGCCGCTTGGAAAAACCACCTTGGCGACGCCCCGCTCTGCCGTCCGATGTACCACGATTTTCCGCAAAACGAAGCGGCCTATTGCTTTGAAAGCCAGTTCATGTGCGGCGATCACATCCTTGTAGCGCCCTATCTCACGCCGAAAGACAGCGAGACAGGACTCTCCCGTTCGGTGTTCTGGCTGCCAGAAGGCGGTTGGTATCATTTGCAAAACGGCACCTTCTACGAAGACCCTGGCTTCTATTCGAGTTACGGTGACGTAGGGGACTGGAACGTGTTTGTCAAAGCCGGTACCGTGTTGCCCATGGTGCGCGAAGGGAAAACCAGGATTGTCGTGTTCCCCGGTAACGGGTGCGGTGCATTGTACGAAGATGACGGAGAAAGCATGGCCTATGCGCAGGGTGAATTTTCGCACGCAACTTTTACGCAAACCTACAGCGATGGGCTTGTCACGGTGCATGCGGACATGAGCGTTTGGGATTACGTGCTCGTGAGTGACGACTGGGACTTGGAACGATTCCTCAACGAGGAAATAGTCGCAACGCGCGTGCTCGTTGAAGTACCCGCCTCGCAGAACAAGTTCTCTTACAAACTGGACAAGGCTGCGTTCCTTTCGCTACTTTCCCACTTCGACCTCACGGGGCACAACATCAGGCCATTCATGGACCACTTCGAGCAGTTGGAGGGGGACATCAATTACCTCAAAAATCATGTGGTCGATTTGTCGGAAAATCAACTCAGATGCCTCCTCGAAACACTCACGGGATGCGGGTTTGCGTCGATGCGTATGCAAGACGGGTCGGATGTCCTGTTGGCTTGGAATCATGAGGAATTGGATGCCTTTTCGGTCGGCGTATCGGAGCGGTTGCAATACAGTTATCAACACACGGTGTTGGCTGGGGAAAATGCGCTGCTTAAAATCAACAACACCTCCAAATTTACAGGTTGGAAGGCGATTGTTTCGTATCGAGATTTGTTCCACTATACCAAAGAAAGAGTGCCGAACTAAATCCATCAAAATTTCTTATTTTTGTTCTGAGAAAATTGTATTTTAATCTATACAATCTAAAAAATGTGTGTATAATTAAGCCTGATGTGTTTTTTTTAGTAGGTTTATTTTGAAGGGGAGTAATGACATGGCTAAAGCAAAAAGTAAAATTGTAGTCATCGGCGCCGGATTCGTAGGTGCGTCCACTGCGTCAGCAATTGCAATGGATCATATTGCATCAGAACTTGTATTAATCGACGTCAATAAGGAAAAAGCGTACGGCGAGGCATTGGACTTAAATCACGGCCTTTCTATGATGGGTCAAATGAGTATTCACGACGGCGGTTACGAAGAAGTAAAAGGCGCCGATATCATTGTTTTGACTGCTGGCGCAAACAGAAAGCCTGGCGAGACCAGACTTGATCTGGCACGCAAAAATGTTGGCATCGTGAGAACCATCATTCCTGAAATCATGAAACACTATGATGGCGCAATCATTCTAGTTGTTTCGAACCCAGTTGACGTCATTACCTATTTGGTGCAGAAAGAAACTGGCATTCCAGCACGAAAAGTCATCTCTTCCGGTACGCTTTTGGACTCATCCAGATTGCGCTATGAACTCAGTAACCTTTGCAATGTAGATATCGGCAATGTCAATGCGCAATTTATTGGCGAACACGGCGATAGCGCAGTTCCACTGTGGAGCACGGCGAGCATTGCGGGCGAAATACTAGACGATTATCTTGCACTCAACAACATCGAACTAAATAAAGAAGAAATGTATTTGAAGGTACAACAAGCTGGCGCGACCGTCATCAAAAATAAAGGTGCCACCTATTACGGCATCGCGCTTTGTGTGACGCGCATTTGCGAAGCGATTATGAAGAACCAAAATACCATTCTACCTGTTGGCTCTTTGATGGACGGTACGTTCGGCATCAGCGATGTCGTGTTTAGCATACCAAGTATCGTCAATGCACATGGCGTGGAAAAGGTTTTAGAGATCAAAATGACAGATGAAGAAATGGCTTTGTTAAAACTTTCCGCTGAAAAGTTGAAGGAAACGCTTGCCGAAGTCATGTAAAACCTAATTATCAGATGAAAACACCCTTACAATATTTGTGGGGGTGCTTTTTTTTCAATCATTCTGTATAATTGTTTTACTTTACATGTAACACAGAAATTTGGAAAGGGTTGAAAACTTGAAACACATTTTTATCATAAATCCGAATGCAGGTCGTGGGAAGGGCAAAAAGCTGATTCACATCATCGAAGCCATTGCAAAGAACCTTTCACTTGACTATGTCATAGAAGTCACAACGGGGCCAAAGGATGCGACCGTGTTTGCCGAATGGCATATCGAGTCTGCACGCCTTGCACAGGAAGTGATTCGCATTTATGCAGTTGGCGGGGATGGCACCGCAAACGAAGTCATGAATGGGATGCTTGACAGTAATGTCGAATTTGCTGTCCTTCCTGGCGGTACAGGAAACGATTTCGCAAGAACCATCACGGGCGATCACAAATTTTCAAATCATACCTTAGAACAATTAATTGAAGATACCATCCAAGGGGTTCCATGCCCCATTAATTCTGCACGCATCAACGACAGACATTTCATCAACATCTCTTCCCTCGGCATTGACGCAATCACAAACTACAACATGAACAACACCACCAAAAAGCTACCTTGGCTTCCTGCAAAAGTTGCCTATGTCATTTCCGCGCTTGGGACATTGCTCAAAGATAGAAATATGGATGTCGAAATTACGATGGACGGGATCGTCACACGACAGAGAATCATCTTGGCCGCCATCTCAAACGGGCGTTTTTACGGTGGCGGCATCATGCCTAGCCCAAACGCACATCCTTCGGACAATATCCTGGATGTCTGCATGGTCGCGGCTATTTCAAAACTGCGCGTGCTGAGTTTATTACCAAAATATATTTCTGGAAAACACGGAAACGAAAAAGAAGTCTCCTTTTACAAAGTGACAAAAATTAAAATATCTTCAGCAAATACCCTCATCGTGAATATCGATGGAGAATCAGCCCTATACAACGAGGTGGACATTGCGTTAGACGAAAGCATGATTCCACTGATTGTTCCCAAATGGAGTCCACTCACACTTTATGAAGGTAAATAGACGGCGACGATGCCGCGCGCTTTTTCCAACACCTTGTCTTTTAACGCCTGTGGTTCCAAGACTTCGATTTCATCCCCATAAGAAAGCACCCACATGATCACGTCATCTGTGATGGCAGCCTTGCGCTCAAAAATAATTTTACCATGTTCGACACTTGTGATTTTATCGGCACGTCGACTTTCATATTCTTTGACCAGTTTCGCCGCATTGCCCCACAACTTGAATTTCAAATTCTCTTTTTGATCCGCGGCCAATTTATCAAAGCGTCCTTTGACGTACTCTTCATAGAAGTTCTCTGGTTTTTTGAAACTGGCTTTTTCCAGTTTCAATGTTTTGATGCGACTCACGTTAAACGCACGCAGACACCCTCTCAAATGACAGTGTCCGACGATTTTATAATTGCCTTCGCTCAACTCCAAAAAGTACGGATCCACCTTTCTGGTTGTCATTTCATCGTTGATGAGTGCATAATAGCATATTTCAATGGTTTGTTGTTCCGCGATGGCATCGCGCAGTTTTTGCAACATCGAGACATCCAGTTGATCCGCAGATTGGCCTTGCTCGTGTTCGACGCGGATCGCGTCTTTGAACTTACTGATGAACGTCGATTTGTCACTGGACAGATTGGAAATCAACTTGCTTAGAAACGCTTTGGCACTGGTTGCAAGGTCACTACTCGCGTGTGCGTCTACCATTTCCTTCAAATAATATAAGGTAATCATTTCATCTAGATTCAGCTCCACGAGACCATGGAGTCGATCTTCCAAGAAATAACGCACCTCTTTGGCTTCTTCTGTTTCATAAATCAAGAAGCTACTCGACAAATCATCAATATCGCGAGAAATCGTGCGTTTACTGACATCGTAACCGGCACGACTGGCATAATTGAGCAATTCATTCGCAGTAAATCCGCTCTTCCGATCCGCTAAAATGGATAATAAAAAATGTTGCCGTTGCATTTGCGACGCGTCCGCCATCCCGTTCACCTCATAGAATATCAATTTAGTAAGAATCTTACTTCCTACTTTATCAGATTTTTGAAAATAATCAATAAAAATAAAAAAATGCCTCTAATTAATTTAGAAGCATTCTTTCTCGATGGAGCGGATGAAGAGATTCGAACTCTCGACTTTCACCTTGGCAAGGTGACAC
The DNA here is from genome assembly GCA_037133315.1 of Clostridia bacterium. Taxonomy (GTDB): domain Bacteria; phylum Bacillota; class Clostridia; order JBAXOJ01; family JBAXOJ01; genus JBAXOJ01. Next base: position 13 of record JBAXOJ010000129.1, on the reverse strand, counting down.
TCTACCACTGAGT
>JBAXOJ010000128.1:0-5596 GCA_037133315.1 Clostridia bacterium | reverse complement strand
ACTGGCACGACTTTGGTTTTGTCGTAGCCGACGGCCCAGGTAAAACTGTTGATGTTCATCTGCCCGATTAATTTCATCGAGACCGAGACCAAGCCGTTTCCTTCGACTTGAATTTCCGTCTTCATGCCGGCTGGTTGTGTGTTCAATACGATGGTTGCGTCTGCTGCGATGACAGGCGGAGGTGTCGGTGTCGGAGTTGGGGTCGGCGTCGGCGTTGGGACAGGAATTGCCGTCGGGGTTGGTCTTGTCAAATCTTCCGCTACGCTTAACGTCAAGATATTACTGTCGGTCGTGCCCTTCCCGATGACACGAAATACATTCAACCCTTTTTCTAATTCCACATTGATTGGAATGAGCGAATATCCGTCGGCTGCCTGGCCTGGTGGGTTTTTTGCCACCGTCGTCATGAGATTTTGCCCGCCGTTGACAATCGTACGAATGGTCGTCACGTTATTTTTTGTAGACATCTTCAGAATCACTTTGTAATAGCCCGCATGCGCAGCGTTAAAACTATAGGACGCAGTCGTGTTGACCCTGAAATAATTAAAAATCCCAGCCGCATACGTTTTTTCAAAGCAGTTCGAGCCATCCATCGTGGCCGGCACGACAGTCCCGTTTGTGACAGTAGCGCGAAGCTGATTTGACCTGTTATCCATGCCTTGAATCAAAGGATATTTTGTGACATCCACAAGCCCCTGCTCTGCGAACGTATCCGACCAACTTGGCCATTGTGAATACGTGCCAAATACGTTTAGGTTTCCGCCAGACTCATAGAAATCATCAATGACATCCGCGTTGGATGTACCCGTTCGGCTGTCGCCGTATTTTGCGAAATTCTGCAGAGGAGAACCGCCATCATCTCCGCCGAGAGACCAGCCACCTTCATAGGTGATATAGTTCAACCCGAAGCTTTTTGCCCACATCGCCTGGCCGTTGAGCCCGTATTGGTAGGAGACCGAATTCACTTGCCCCGCGGCCTGTCCGCCGTCAGGGACTCCGCTTGCATAAATTGCATCCACACTTGTGACTTTCACGTCATCGACGAACGCCATCTGGTCTCCTGTTGTGCTCACGCCTGCAAGTTTGAATGTATGCGTACTGCCCGGCGCCGCGCGCACAATCTTTGTAAAATAATAATCCGACCATGTCCATGCCACGTTTCTGGACTTCCACGGGGCCGTACTATCGTATGCCGGCGGCTGAACGCCCAAACCGTTGCTGTACGTCCTGGCTGAAATACTCGTGCCATCCCAGTAGGCATAAAGTCGTTGCGTATCCGCAGTGGTTGTGCCTGCCTTCACGCGGTTGACCGCCTTGTAGCAAATCGCATAGACATCGGATGTCTGCGTTGCCGGGAAGGTAATATTAATGCTCATAGAGCCGTTGACCCCGTTGACTCCTTGGATATAGGCGCTCTGCGTGCCCATGCCCGGGGACGGAGAGGGGTTGTTCAATGTGCTTCCCGCTGCCGCAATCCCTGCTGTGCCTTCAAACGTCCATGCCGAAGCGGTCGGATTTGGCTGATAGTCCGTCACGACAGGAGCTTCAAAGCTGCTGTCCGGCATAATATTCGTCGTTCCATTTTTGTTTCCTGTTCCGTAATAGGTCGCGCCACCGCCACCCCAGAGATAGTAGTTGATTGGCTTGGGATTGGCCACATGCATGAGGCCATCTCCGTTATTGAAATAATTGTCCGCGAAATATAGCGGCGTCGTAGCGGTGTTGTTGGCATTATTATATTGCCACTCAAAAATCGGTCGCACCTTTGTCATCATCTGGCTATCGCCATAAACGCCTCTAAAAATATTGCTGATTTGAATCACGCGGAGCATCATCTTTCTTATTCTCCAGGTATTCATATTCTTATATGTACCATCTGTATTCAAATCTAAGGATAAATTATCAAAATTTAAAATAGCAAAGTCTTCATTGTTGGCCACGACATCTTCTTTTGCAATCTCAGTCAAATCCCAAAACTGCCGAAACGCATCGCTGCCCCAATTCCAGACCTCGTTGCTCAGTTCGATGTACACGCGCAAATTCGGGTTCAAGCCAGGATAGACAGGGTTTGCCTGCGCACTCGTATACGGATTCACGCCGTCGCTACCGTACTTAATCAGGTTTGCCAACTGCACCACATAGCTCTGCGTATCTGCAGGGGTGCGCCCCGTTGCCATCAAAGGAATATTGATGAATAAATCCTTCCCCGTTTCGTTGCACAACATCACCTTGTGTTCCCACGACGCGCCGTTCGACTTGTGTCCGTAAGACTCTGGTGAGTAAGAACGCGCCGTCCATTTTCCGCCATTTTGGTTGAAAAACGACGGAAGCGTGCGGTCGCTCCAGTTTCTTTCCTGATTGCCGTTATTCAAATTCACGCGCAGCAGCGTAAAGTGGGAAAGCGCTTGTTTCATCTGCGAAATATACAACGTATCCTCCGCATAGCTTGTCGCCGCATCGGGCGCCGTTGGGCGCATCAGTTTAAAATCCGTAAATCCGCCTGGCCCGCCAACGGTACCGTCGCGTGAGGTGTTTGAAAAAATGACGGACGACGCATTAATATTTTTGTCGATCCCATTGAACGACCCGGTCGTCTTGTTTGCGGCAGCATCATAGCTGTATGTGAGATTGCCACAGTTGCCAAACAACGACACCGTTGCCTTCCCCTTAAAACTAAAACTAATTTTCCCGCGCATTAACGGGTCCAGCCCGAGCCCTTGATTGAGGGATTCCTGAAACACATAACTGCAATTCCCCATCGGCCAACCATCCGGATCCATGGACGGCAGCGGACTGCTCCCATTTGCATTGAATGAGCTTCTGGAACATTTCGCGATATCAGTAAACGTGGTGCCCCAGTCGGTACAATTAATCCCCATGCCATTGATGGGGTCGATGATTTCCGGCCAAACGCTCTCGCTCTGCCACTTCAAGCTAATATTCGCGAGCCCTGTGCCCTCGCGGTATTCCACCTTGATGTCGTAGGTTTCACCCGCCGTCATCTGCTGATAGCCGTAATCCTCCCCGGCCCCATGACTAGTCCAGTGGTCAATCAACGTCGTCCAGTCCGCGTCGGTCTTTTTTTTGATAAACAAACGCACGCCTTCGTCCGAATTCAGCGTGAATGTATATTGCTCCGAAAACGCTGGAATCACTTGCCCTGTCCAACGGACAGAAAAATGATCCGCCGGGACCGCCTTGAATTCATTCGTAATCGAGCCGCCCGGCAGGCTGTTGCCCCAGTCAAAATCAATGCGCACATCGCTACGCGTAAACGACGGCGTACCCGTCAGCGTTTCGTTTGCGAAATACTCGCCCTTGATACCACCGTCGGTAAACCCGCCGCCGTGACCACCCGCATCATTCGTCTGCTTTGTCATCCCTGGTGGACTGTAGGCGTTGACTGTCGTTGCCAGCGTCAATGAGGATACGAGTGTCACAAACGTAAATATTGCTACCAAAATCCTAGTTAAAGTTTTCATATACAAACAACCCTTCTTTCAAAATAATTATACACTATCAAAGGTTGTTTGCGCTATTTAAGGAGTTTTGACGTCTGCAGTATTGTCATAGCCTCTTTGTTCCCAATATCCTTTGTAATTGGCATCATTCGAAAGTTCGATCCGCGTCACCCAACGCGCCCACTTATATCCAAGCTTATCCTCTGCTACCACAATAAACGGATACCCCATTTCTGGTGGTAACGCAATTCTGTTGGCATTGTATGCAAGAATTAATTGCTTTTCTTTTATTGTACTCAACGGTAACGAGGTGGTATACCCATCCTGCGAGTGAAAAATCACAGTAACCGCATCCGGGTTTGGGGCTGCCTTCGAAATCAAATCCTCTAGCAGGACGCCTTTCCAAAGCATCGTTGCACTCCAACCCTCTACACAATGCAGCGTAATGAGGCGCTCATACGCAGTCATTTTCAAGACATCCTCATATTTCATTTCAATAGGGGTCTCAACAAGCCCTTCAATTTTAAGCGAGTATTCGCCAATATCAATGTGTTGGACGCCTGAAATCGAATTGTCTCTCGGCCCAATCGCTGGACTCAACAATTTCCCTTTGTATTCCTTCACCTCTCCTGCTCTAAAACGGTCTTTGGTCGCTTGCGATTGCACATCTGGAGTCGTACTCGCATTTTTTGAACACGCTGACCCTAGAATCGTCAAAAAAACAATTACAACAATGATTACTATTTTTTTCATGAGTTCCCTCTTTCCTCAACGGCACCTCATTTTATTTCCCTTTGCCTCATGGGTCAGTTCGGCATATCCGAGCAATTCCATTAAAGGCGGTATATACATTGCAAATCGCCCACGCAGTCCTTTTTTCAACCCGTACCAACCGCCAATCGGATTATTCTCAGAACGCGCCCATGCTTCCACAGTCGATTCCTTTGCTTCCTTTTGTTCGTCTGCACTGCCAAGCTCCATCCAATCGCCTTTGCTTTTCAACATTTCTTGTAGATCCATAAGGCAACGAGCATCATAATACAGAACCGTCTTTCCTACTGTACATACCAGAATTTCTTTATCATCTTTCATATCTTTGTATATTGTGTATTCAGATGATAACGACGGGGTCTTTAATAACCACGGAGAATCTTTTGTTCCAGTTCCATTTAACATAGAAAATCCTCCTTGATTTCAATCTTTCACAACAGGAATTTCTTCCGCCCACTCCGCTACGAATTTTGCAAAGTCCTCTTTCATGATTGGAATCCGGGTATCCGTTGAACCACAATTCAAACATTTATCATTCTTGAAGCCTTGCTCTGAACATTTGTCGACAAATTCTTGATCACAGCCATAGTAGCCACATTTCGAACAACGAAACACGGGATTTTTACAAGGGTGTTCTTCCTTGATACCTCTGCAACTTTCAACTTTTTCTTTCTCTGCGGGCGTCAACTCAAAATGACGTTTCTGGTTCATTTGTCCGCCTCGTAACCAGTATTGATTGTTTGGAAATACTTTTGGCATGGAAATCACTCCTTCTATTATTTAACTGATCTTGTACGAATAGTATCTTCCTAAATTAGAGGATTGTCAATTGTCGATTTATTCTTCATAATGATATCTACAAGCTATTATGGAAACATTTTTATCGTCGATTTTATAAATAAGCCGATCTTTATCATTGATTCTTCTGCTCCAAAACCCAGCCAAATCTCCACTTAATGCTTCTGGCTTACCGATTCCCATATTGCCGTTTCGCGAAATATCTTCAATTAGTTGATTGATTTTTTTTAAAGTCTTTTTATCTTCCGTCTGCCAATAGATATAGTCCTGCCACCCATTGACGGTAAAAATTTTATTCATCCGCCTCATCCTCAATCAGATTACGCGAAGTTCCATCACCCTTTTCTAGCTGAGCTTTGGACTCCATCAACCAATCGTAATTTGCTTTGTTCCCCATAACATGGATATTTTCAAGCATGTTGTTATATGTTTCTTCCGACAACATAACTAAGTTTTTGTTGTCCTTTCTCGTAATAATCATCGTTTCATAATTATCCGTGACCCGATCCATATAGGTCTTCATTTTTTCGCGCAAAGTTGTATAATTTACTGCTACCATAACGCTC
>JBAXOJ010000127.1:0-5630 GCA_037133315.1 Clostridia bacterium | reverse complement strand
TAAATGTCGTGCCTTTTCCCTCTTCGCTCTCCACCGAGACCGTGCCACCATGCGCTTCCACGATACCTTTGACAATCGCAAGTCCAATGCCCGAGCCTCCCGTCGCACGGTTACGCGACGCATCTGCGCGGTAAAAACGCTCGAATACAAAAGGTAGGTCCGCCTCAGCAATGCCGATGCCTGTGTCTGTGACCGAAAGGGCTGCCTGTCCGGCGCGCATCTCCACCTTGATCCGAATGTTTCCCTTTTCACTAAACTTGATCGCATTCGACAATAAATTAATGATGACTTGGCTGATTTTGTCTTCATCTGCAAAGATGGTGACTGCCTCGCCCGTGACTTCTACTGCAACCTTGCTTTTTTTGATCTCAGCAGCAAAATTCTTTACCACTTTTTCTACGCTTTCTTTTAGATCAAAGGAACGTTTTTGCAACTTTAAATTTTCGCCGTCGTATTTTGCCAGTTCCTCTAAGTCTCCAACCAACCGGTTGATGCGGAGGATTTCGCCATGGCAACCAGTCAAGCGCGCCTTATCCGCCTCCCAGACGCCGTCAATCATGGCCTCCAGATGGCTTTGCAAGGTCGCTAGCGGGGTGCGCAGCTCATGCGCCACATCGGCAGTCAGTCGCTTTTGCATCTGCTCGCGCGACTCGAGAGCAATGGCCAATTGATTAATGGTAGAAATCAGTTTTTCCAGTTCGATGGTCTTTGACCGACTGGTGATGCGGTTCCGATAATCCCCACGCGAGATTTTCTCCGCCGCGAGAATCGCTTTGCGAATCGGATCGCTGATGCGCCGTGCAATGATGAATCCAAGAAGAAGCGCTACTAGCAGAGAAATCACGCCCACGATAATCAACATCTGATTAAACGTGTTGATAAAGGCAAGATCATTGTCATTCAGGAAGAATGGCCCGTAATATCCGACCTTCACACTCCCGTTTTTGATTGGATATGTTTTTTCTATATAGCCCGCCGCCGCATTTGGATAGTTTTTCTGCATGTTGCTTGCCATGGTTGCGAGCATTTGATTGCAGACGCCGTTGTTGTGCACCGTCGCATCCCAAACCACCGCCCCTTTGGCATCGTAGACTTTCAGAATCAGTCCCTGTTCCAGTGCATTCATCCCGATGTTTTCGAGGGACTTGACGTTCCACGCTTGCGTGGTCGCATCGACTTGCTGAGACACCAAATTTGCCATCTGCGCATTTTTCGACTCCTGCTGGCTGATGACGTACTGCTGAAACTGGCTGTGCAAAAAAATGTTCGTAAACACGCTGATCGCGCCCACCAGGAGCACGGCCACCAACGCATAGGAAATCGATAATTTTGTCCGCAAACTATACTTCATTACTGCCTCCGCCAAACGTGTAGCCCACCCCGTGGACTGTCTTGATATACTTTGGATCTCTGGAATCCAGTTCGATTTTTTGTCTCAAATTTTTAATATGCGTGTCAATCACGCGGTCAAACCCCTCGTACTCGTCGCCGAAACACTTCTCTATCAACTCTTCCCGTGTAAACACGCGTTGTGGGTTGCGCATAAAAAGACTTAAGAGGTTAAATTCATTGGGGGTTACGTTCGCGACAAAGTCGCCCGCCTTGACTAGGTGCTTTGTCAGGTCCACCTGCAACACCCCATCCGCGCTCTCGAGTACATGCGCCAAACGCCCTTTTTCCTCGTCCGCACGCCGCAGCAACGCCTTCACCCGCGCCATCAACTGCCTTGGACTAAACGGCTTCGTGACATAATCATCCGCCCCGATTTCGAGCCCATGCAGCACCGCTTCTTCGGTCACCTTCGCAGTCAACATGATAATCGGCACGCGCGACGTCTTTCTCAGCTGGATGCACACGTCCTCGCCCGACAAATCTGGCAACATCAAATCAAGTAGCACCAAGTGCGGTTCCACTTCCGCAAACACCGCCAGCGCCTCGCGCCCGTTCGCCGCAGAAAACACCCGAAAGCCCTCCGCCTCTAGGTACGCCTGCACGACTTCTACAATATTCGCTTCGTCATCCACCACGAGAATTTTCTCAAGCACGGTGCTCACATCCTTTTACAAGACTATTGTACCAAATATTCTCTGCTCTGTCCCACACAACTTCTTCACAAATCCACAACAAATTCGTAGTATAATGAAGGTGCAATGATTTTGGCTTTTCGAAAGGGGTGATCTGGCGTTGGATCTCGTATCAATTTTTTTCGCTTTTGCCGCAGGCATCCTGTCCTTTCTGTCGCCCTGTGTGTTGCCCCTCGTCCCCGCCTACGTGAGTTACCTGACGGGCGCCGCGGTTGCGGACATCAACAACCAAAAAGCCAAGCGCAATTTATTATTCAAATCGGTCGGGTTCATCCTCGGCTTCACGATTGTGTTTCTCATCATGGGCGTCTCGATTAGCTCCCTCAGCAAACTGTTCAAAGACAACCAAGACATCTTTCGCATGGTCGGCGGCGCACTGATTGTCGTGTTTGGCATCCATACCACCGGGCTCCTCAAAATCAAAGCCCTCTACGGCGAAAAGCGTCTGTTCCGCTTTGGCGGAGACAAAAAGGTCTCTCCGGACGCTGCGGGCGCGCAAACTGTTGATGGCGCGAAAGGCGCCTCTGGCATCGGCGCGGTCTTTGTGGGCATGGCGTTTGCAACAGGCTGGACCCCTTGCGTCGGCCCAATCCTTTCCACAATCTTAATCTACGCCGGCAGCCTCAACACCATCACACAAGGCGTCGTCCTCCTTTTGGTTTATTCCCTTGGCCTCGCAGTCCCATTCCTTTTGACCGCCCTTGCCATCGGCAGCTTTTCAAGCCGCTTCAAAAAGTTTTCAAAATACCTGCCCGTCGTTTCCATTGTCAGCGGTATTTTGATGATCCTCATGGGCATCCTGATTTTCACAAACACCCTCTCCCGCATTAGCGGTGCACTGAACTTTATTAATTTTTAGAATGGAGCATTACTATGAAAAAAACAATTATCATCTGGGTCCTAGCAATCGCCCTCGTCATCGTGGCCATCGTCGTCACAAGCACCCAGCCAGGCAACAAAAGCAGTTCCCCTACCACGCCCGGCAACCAGCAAACCTCGCAACTTGAGAAAGCGACCGATTTCACGCTCAAGGACCTTGCAGGAAACGACGTCTCTCTGCACGATTTCATCGGCAAACCTGTCTACGTCAATTTCTTCGCCACTTGGTGTCCACCTTGTCGCGCCGAAATGCCTGACATTGAGAAAATGTATCAAAAATACAAATCCAAAGGCCTTGTTGTACTCGCCGTGGACTTGAAAGAAGACAATGCAACCGTCCAAGACTTCGTCACCCAAAACGGCCTGACTTTCAAGGTGCTCCTCGACCAAAACGACGTCACCAAAAAGGGCTATGACACCACCTATATCCCCGTCTCCGTCTTTATCGACAAAGCGGGCAACATCGTCGGCCAACGCTCCGGCGGCCTAGATGCAGGCGAGATGGAATCCTATCTCCAGATGCTCGGGCTGTAAATCGCAAAAGGTTAAATCAATGCGAATTCTCTACGTTTTTGAACGGATTCGCCCTCAATTTATAAGTTTTGATTGTTTATTTTAAAATAAGGTTATGCAACTAGGCGAAATGTGATAAACTTTAGAAAACTCGCACGCGAACGGAGATTCCTATGCAGAGAAAAGAGCTCATACTAAAAAGTCTTTTGGTAGTTGCCTTGTATTTCGGCATTACCTATTTGCTTTCCCTTAACAACTATTTGTTTGGCCGGGATTCCATTTTGTTCGACAATTTAAAAGCCCTACCCTTCATCTTGCGCGATTTTTTTGTGACGCATCTTTATAATCTGATTCTTATCGCTACTTGCCTCGCGTTTTTTATCTTCTTTAAAATATTTATGAACCGGCACAAAAGTTTTGCAAACATCAATGATTTGCTAAAACTTGCAGGTCTTTTCGTGCTCGCCAAAGGACTTTATGATTCTCTCGTATTCCTATCAAATATGATACAAAACATTTATCTTTTAGACAGACCCGCTATGGATTTCCGGCCCAATTCCCTTTCCGTCTTTACAATTCTTTTTGAACTGCTTTTTGGCTTTGCGTTGTTTTTCATTTTCAGGAAAGACGCTTTCGCTCAGGAAAATGACAAAGACACATTTCGCTATCAACTTCGCATTGTTGCAATGTATTTTGCTTTGCTAAGTTTCCTCGGAATCGTAAATTATTTCGTATCTGGCCTTTTTTTATTCAACACTTCTCTCGGAACCCAGTTGTTAAGTTCTGATTCAATTACAGCAAGCGTTGTCCTCGTACAACGGATGCCAAATGTAATCCATTTCATCATTGGCCTCATTATCCTCATGGTCACAAAAGATATTCCGCGCTCTGTGAATCCGCAAAAAAATTACTTCGCCCTTATGGTTGTTGCCCTACTCCTTCTAGTCACTGTTCTTCCATCAGCGATTACAACAATCCAGTTGTTTATCTGGCCAAACGCAGGCATTGATCTCATAAGCACAGGAATTTCGTTCATTCTGAAATTTGCGGTCATCTTCCTGCTCGTTTTCTTTGCGGAAAAGAGGCTCCGCGCGATCAAGCATTAAGTGCTTTTCTTGCAGTTTACTGTCAGACGAAATTTTCTAATTTTTTGGTAAAATTTCATCCTCATTTTTCGCTCCTTTTATCTTTTTCGAAGCAATTCTTCTGGTTTTTGGTAAAAAAAGCACAAAAAAGCTTCGTTTTTTGGCTTTTGCATGCTTATGGCGAGCCATTTAGGCTCTTTTTCGATCAAGTTTTTACCAAAAAACTGAGAAGAGGCCGCAAAAAGTAAAAGCATGCCTCCGCCCCTTGGAAATGAAGCGGCACCGGGTCCCCGGGCCGCAGCCTAGCGATTCATTTCACGTCGTAGCCTTGGTCTTCGATCGCCTCTTTGATTTCGTCGAGCGAAACGATGGCGGCGTCAAATTCCACGGTGGCTGTTTTCGCCTGCAAGCTGACGTCGACGTTTGCAACGCCTGCTAGGGAGCCTACGGCTTTGTTAACTGCGGCAACGCAGTGCCCGCACGACATGCCTTCTACTGCGATAATTACTTTTTGCATCTGAATTCCTCCTTTGGTTGGTTCGTGGTTGGTTCGAGGTTATTTCTTATTCGGGTTGAAACCCTTTAAGCTGAGTGAGTTCGTGACGACCGACACCGAGCTAAACGCCATGGCGCCGCCTGCGATGATGGGGTTCAAGAACCCGAGTGCGGCAATTGGTATGCCTATTATATTGTAGATAAATGCCCAAAACAAGTTTTGTTTGATTTTGCGGATGGTCTTTTTCGACAGGCGGATCGCCGCGGGGATGGTGCGCAAGTCGCCTCGCATCAAGGTGATGTCTGCCGCTTCGATCGCGATGTCCGTACCGGTGCCGATAGCCATTCCGATGTCTGCCATGGTGAGTGCGGGGGCGTCGTTGATGCCGTCGCCGACCATTGCGACCACTTTTCCTTGCGCCATGAGTTTTTTGACTTCGTCGGCTTTGTGCTCTGGCATGACCTCGGCGAGGATGTTTGTGATGCCGACTTGGGCTGCGATGGCGCGGGCTGTGCGGTAGTTGTCGCCGGTAATCATGTAGACGTCGATGCCCATAGCAACCAGTTCAGAAAT
>JBAXOJ010000126.1:0-5692 GCA_037133315.1 Clostridia bacterium | reverse complement strand
ATGCGAGGGTGGCGGAATGGCAGACGCGCTAGATTCAGGTTCTAGTGTTCGCAAGGACGTGAGGGTTCAAATCCCTTTTCTCGCACCACCACACACACACTCGGTACATATACCGGGTGTGTTGTATTTTTATATTTTATAAAGAAAGCAGTGATCATGATGGCAAAAGCAGTGACAAACACGAAATTTGAGAATTTTCGCAATAACTTAAGAGGGTGCACGATTGCAATCATGGGAATCGGCATCAGTCATACGCCGCTGGTTCGATTCCTTTACGGCATGGGAGCTAAGATTACCGTATTTGATGCGGCAGAAGGCGAAAAGATCGCGAAGAAAATTGCTGAATTTGACGATATCGAAATTGAGTTCTGCACGGGTCCACAATATCTGGATGGCTTGCAACAAGGATTTGATTTTATCTTTCGAACCCCAGGCATGAGGCCAGATGTGCCTGCACTCGTCGAGGCAGTTGACCAAGGCGCAATCTTGACTTCTGAAATGGAAGTCTTTATGAAACTATGCCCAGCACAAATATTTGGGGTCACTGGTAGCGATGGTAAAACCACTACCACAACGCTAATCGCAAAAATGCTCGAAACAGAAGGCTATAAGTGTTGGATGGGCGGCAACATTGGCACACCTTTGCTCGACAAAATCGAACAAATTTCGCCTGAAGACAAGGTCATTCTTGAACTGAGCAGTTTTCAATTGATGACTATGAAGAAAAGTCCGTGCGTGTCAGTCATTACCAACATCTCGCCAAACCACTTAGATTATCACAAATCTTACAATGAATATGTAGAAGCAAAGAAGAACATCTTCCAAAATCAAACCCCGGACTGCAACCACAAATGCAGGATTGTCCTGAATTTTGATTGTCCAGATACGCGGGAAATGAAGAATGAAATCAGTACCTCCATGACCGAACTTGTTTGGTTTGCGCGCGTCAACAAGATTGACAAGGGCGTCTGGTTTGAAGACGGCTGGCTCGTCTATGAAGGGTATCGCATCATGAAAGCATCCGATATTGCGATTCCTGGCGTGCACAATGTTGAGAATTATTTGGCGGCGATTGCCGCAACGGCAGGTTATGTTTCTGTTGAATCCGTAATTAAAGTGGCAAAAACATTCCAAGGGGTAGAACACCGTATCGAGTTTGTGAGAGAATTGAACGGTGTGAAGTATTACAACGACTCCATCGCAAGCAGCCCATCCCGTACCGCTGCAGGACTCCATTCCTTCCATCAGAAAGTCATCTTGCTTGCCGGCGGGAAAGACAAGGGCATTCCTTATGATGGCTTTGGAGAGACCATTGTGTCCTGCTGTAAGAAGGTCGTATTGGTCGGCGCAACGGCTGATAAAATTTATGAATCTCTGAACCAATACATCAATGAGTCAGGCGAAGGGCAAGAAATTGAGATATTCCGCTGCAACACCTACGAAGATCTCGTGCAGACAGCGAATAAAATCTCTGAACCCGGCGACATCGTCATACTTTCGCCAGCGAGCACGAGCTTTGATATGTTTACGAACTTTGAAGAGCGCGGCGAAGTCTTTAAAAGTCTGGTCAATCAGCTTTAATTTCGCTTAAAAACCCGCTAAAGAGTTTTCGGGATCATTTCGGACTGACGGCACGTATTTCCTACCACAGAAAGACCATTTTGCTTCAAATTGGCTTCGAATGGTCAAAAATAAGGCTTATTATAGTCGTTTTTATACTAAAACTTCTTTTCAATTTCGATTTTGTATAAAATATATACTTGTCATCAGGTTTCACAGCTAGAGTGGTAGGAAATATGCCGCGTCAGTCCGGTTTGTGGTAGGAAATTTGGGGCGTCAGTCCGTTTTATGTTTTTGAGACGTTTTTAAGGACCTCATCCAGCGAAGCTTTCGCCAAATCGAACTTCTCAATGTTGTTGCCGGCTGGCAATGAAATGCGGTTGCGTTCGAGTGAAGCAAATCCTGAGAAATTGGCCAGATGCGGTTCGATGGATAGGAAGACGTCCGCATCACGTTGGTTGAGATCAGAGAGGATTTCGAAAATCTTGCCGTCACCGTAGCCAGCGGGTCTCATTTCATGATTTTCAGAGAGCATGTCTTTGATGTGCATGTATTCAACATATTCCTTTAAAAGGTTCCACGCATGTGGAAACGGTTCAAAATCATCATGTACAAAATTGGCAGGATCGAAAATGAGAGCGAAGCTGTCGCTATAAAACGCCTTCGCAATCTCGAGGCAACGTTCTGCGGAATCTCCATAAATACCGGCTTCGTTTTCATGCAACAATTTGATTCCTGTGTCTTTGATATTCTCGGCGAAATAGGAAAGGCGGCTCATGACTTCATCTTTGTAATCGGCAGGGGCTTCGCCTTTCGGAATGTAGAAACTGAAGATACGAATGTTTTTTGCTTCTAAGATATCAGCAATTTCCAAAGTGTACTTGAATTTTTCCGCATGGGTAAACGGTTCATTGATTGGTTGTTTCCCCAGATAGGAACCGACGGCCGAAAGTTTGACTCCGTACGCGTCGAGTTGTTGCTTGATTTCCTTCACCTCAGCGATGGAATGGTCAAGAATTGATTTGTCGTTCACTGCTCTCATTTCGATAAAACGCATGTTGTTCCTGCGCAAGTTTTCTAATTGCACAGTTAAATCGCTGGAAATTTCATCTGCAAATCCAGTGTAAATAAAGTTTGCCATTTAATTCACTCTCCTCATAAATTCGATCGCGTGGGTCATCTTTTCTTCGGTTGTCATCCGGTTCGTAAAATCTTCCACAGACAAAAAGCCTTGATAGTCCTTTTCTTTCAATGTTGCAAGGAGTTTCTTGAGATCAAAATATCCTTGGTCTAATTCAGCAAGAGTGGGGGAGAAGTGCGCAGTCCCATCTGGTTCTGATGCATCTTGTGCCCACTTGCCATTTTTGACGTGCACGTGTGCCAAATAGGGCCCAAGGATTTCGATTCCCATTTTCATGTTTTCCAATCCTTCATACACGTTGTTGCCTGGATCATAGATGACGCCTACGAGCGCTGGGTCGAAGTTTGAAACCAGTCGATAGGCCGCACTCGCACTTGGAATAATCAACCCCATGTGGATTTCAAACAAGAATTTCACATGATATTTCTGCGCCAAAGGTAAGATTTTTTTGGTATCTTCGATGCACTGAGCCAATACTTCATTGTAGTTTATTGAGCCGTCATAGGCCGGAGCCCAAATCCTGACGAGTGGACAGCCAATGGATGCTGCCGCCTTTGCGACCGATTCAATTTCTGCATATTGCGAGACGTTCAAATTCGATGAAATCGAAACAAAAGCCAAGCCATACTGATCACAGAGGGCTTTCGCTTTCTGTGCCTCAAGCGCAACATCGTCCAACGCAAGGGTCGCGTGATTGTGCGTCCAATATCTGTTTTCAAAGGTATAATCCTCTGGCTCTTGCGCACCTGCGGCTTTCCCGACGCGCCATTCGACGCCATCATAGCCGAGTGACGACAATAGCTTGGTTGTTTGCTCAAAATCAAATTCTGGCATTGAGACGGTAAATACAGAATATTTCATGTAAACTCCTCCAGTCATTCGTAAGTACTTTCGAAAAACTCGAAATTACCACTATATTATAAGTCGATTTGTGAAATTATACTACGCATTTATTGCTCAAAAACATTGCTCATCTTGTCCGATTTCATAGTAATTACTTTGTTTTTTGTCATTTCTTCTGATAAAATTAATTTGAAAGAAAGTATTGTTATCGATATCAATGGAGGTATTTTCAATGAACTATAAAGCTATTCTTAAAAAAACGATTGCAGTCATCATGGTTTTGGCATTTTCGATTGGATTGTACAACGTCCAAAGTTCACATGTCTTAGCGACATCAAACTTACGAACCGTTGCATCAAACCTTGGCGGAAATATTGAAGGGCTTGCAGACTGGGCCAGCGCAAAGATGTTTGCGGATGTATTTAAAACCTCTCGTAAGTGGGGCCCTGTAGCATCCCCGTGGAATGAGAATGCCGCGGTGGATAGTCTGGGTTGGCCAACGCAGGATAGCGCGATTGTGTTGATGTCTAGTCAAAAAAACACGGCAGGAACCTATAAACTGAGTTTCGCATGTGCTAATGCGGCTGTTGTTGTTTCTCCAGTTGCATGCTCGTTTACGTTGGCGAATCGCACCTACATCGACGGGATCGTTACGGCAGATCTCATATTTCCGGAATCCACTTCGATGATGATGTCATTTACGAACACAAATGGTGGCGTGCGCAATGTGAAATTATTGCGACCAGGGTATACAGAACTTGACTTGTTTACAAAAGAATTTTTAACTCTCATCCAACCATTTTCTACTTTGCGCTACATGGATTTTCTTTCGACAAACGGGCAGGAAGCTTCTGGAGTTGCTCCTTATTATAATGCGACGCCTATAGAATGGACTGATCGCAAACTGCCAAATCATGCCTCACAAGCTGCAACTTTTGGGCGAGCGATGGGGGGCGCTTATGAATACATCATCGCGTTGAGCAATCTCACTGGAAAAGATGCGTGGATCAATGTTCCGTATGGGGCTTCGCAAGACTATATTCAGAAACTAGCTGCATTATTTAAGACTAACCTGAACCCAGGAATCAATTTATATGTCGAACTCAGCAATGAAGTCTGGAACTGGCAGTTTGCACAGGCGCAATTCAACAACGCATTAGCCGGACAGGACGCAGAAGCGAACTCCTATTTTTTAAAATATGCAAAGCAGTCTTCGATGGTTGCTTCCATTTTCAGAGACGTATACGGACAGGCGGACATGAACAACAATGTGCGCGTCGTGTTGGCATGGCAAACAGCCTCAACTTCTCAAGTGCAGGAAATGCTGAAACTGATTAAGACCAAATACGGCAATGTCAATGAGCTGATTTATGCGGTTGCAGTTGCACCTTATTTTCAAGAACCATTGCCTGAAAATTGCACCTCAATCAAAGTCATTCAAGATGAATTTATTAAGAATTCGGATAAGTCTGTTGCTTGGAAAAAAGCAATGATGAAAATGATGATGACCTTTAACTTGAAAGGTGGGCTCGTAGCTTATGAAGGCGGACCTCATCACCAGGGCCAGGTTGCTACGAACTTAGACATTCGTCTTGCGGCGCATCGTGATGCTGGGATGACTGACATTTTGATTCGCGACTTGAAAAACAACTGGATGGATTTGGGCGCAGGGCTTTTCTGCTACTTCACCGTTTCTGGTGGTTATTCAATTTACGGTGCATGGGGCTTGACGGAAGACCCTACCGACTTAAACACACCGAAATATAAAGCGATTTTGGCCTTGTACAACAATTATAACGATGTTGTATTGCCGCCGATTCCTACTCCTGACCCTTCAGGCGTTGAGAATAATAGTTTTGAATCTACGGCCAATAATGGAATGGAATACTGGGGAAATTGGCGGGATCTATGCTATGTAGTGAATCCAGAACTTCAGAATCTTGGGTTTTCTGCAAAAGACGGTCAAAATGTATTACTCGTTCCTGGCGGACAAATTTCAGATACTATGTGTAGCCAGGATTACGAGCTTGTGGGTGGAGGCACCTATGTATTGACATACTACGTGCGAGGCGGGACTACTGCGAATGGAAGCGGTTCAATCATTTATTTGGCAAAAGGACAGTGGGGAGAGGACTCGCCAAGTTATCT
>JBAXOJ010000125.1:0-5813 GCA_037133315.1 Clostridia bacterium | reverse complement strand
GAGTCGGCGTTGGGGTTGGGGTCGGGGTTGCAGTTGGCGTTGCGGTTGGGCGAGGAATTGGTGTCGCCAGATTGTCTGCCATCGCGGATAGATTCTTGATTGCCGTAAACTTAGCGGTATTTGTATTCGTCATCTGCTCCGTCAATCCCCAAGCGCCGTATTGTGAATAGCCCCCACATAGAGTGAAGTACATGAATAAACCGCCACCCAAGTCAAACCAATTATTCTTGAGTTCATTTGTGAGAATGGCTGTCATGCCTGCGTCTCTGTGCGCCGCGTTTCTGATGTCAAGATTCGTGGTCACTTGACCCTGGTGATGCGGACCGCCTTCATAGCAGTTTACGCCGCCGACCAAATTGAAGTCGCGTGCAAGCCATAAAAACAAGTTCTTAGCGGCGACGGAGTTATTGGAAGATTGCGTCATGTACGAATGCACCGCTGCAACGCTTGTGCAGTCTACCGCCAACGGTTCTGCAAAATAAGGCGCGATAGAAAGGCTGTAAATATAGGCACTTGGTGCGCCATACTTGGTATTCAAGAAAGTCAACATTTCATTTGGATAGTAGTCTGGTGGTGACCAGCCAAACTGCCAAGCCAACGTGACGCGTACCGTAGTATTCATTGCTGGAGCACCATACACTTGCTTAAACAATTGACTAATCTGGTAGGTCCGCTTTGCATACATCTTCGAATAACTTCCATTGGCATCTGGATCTGCGCTGGCGCGCGCAAGGTTGTTTTGGGCTTGCGAGAACTGCCAGTTCCAGACCTCATTGCTATATTCCACATAAACCTTGATGCCCGTGTTTAAATTGTTCTTCAGAAAGGTTGCCATCTGTATGACGTAGTCATCGGAGGCGTTTGACGGAACGTCGACCCATACGTCTTTGCCTGTGACATTTGCGAGTTGTACAAGGTGTTCATAGCAACCCCCGGTTTGGCCGCGCAACGTTCCGGCTTGACTCGCATCAGTTGGCAGTCTTCTGGTTGCCCATTCCTGCGAGGTCAAAATCCCAGTCTCCTCTTGATTGTTGGTCGCCAAATAGTCCATAAAACGAATCGTGCTAAAAGAATCCAGCGACGCTAAAAACTCATTCGTAAAGACCTGGGTTGTGTTGGCTGGGTAGCCTGGGCGAATCAATTTTACATTTGAGACACCACCACTTGTGTTAGTAAATGTCATCATCATTTGACCCTGACCGGAAGGCACGATGATATCCGCTGTCGTGATGCCGTTCGCATAAACTTGATTTGCTACCGTGAAGCTGCACGCACTCGGCGCAATGGTTGCCTGTCCGGTGAAGGATAATTTGTAAGTACCCGTAATGTCATTGTACGTCACGCCACCAGAAATACAGTCTGCAAATAAGACAACCCCCGCATCGGTGGTCGGCCATCCTGCCGCTGTGACCGTCGTAATTGGCGTCCACGGTGCCGCCGCAGTGCCCCACGCCCGTGACGTCTTCATGACATCGACAAACATGTTTGTGCGGGCCCAGTCACATAATCCCTCGATGTTGACGCCAAGTTTTGCTTTGTACGTCTCACCTGCCGCGTTTGCCGTCGTGGTGCCTGGATTTGGAATCACAATCAACCCCAACGTAAAAACAACCGCAAGTACTACACTTAACCACTTTCTCATCACATTCTTCATACATCTCTCCCCCTAAATTATATATTTTACTGCAGAAAAGATAATTCCAAATCAAAAATAAGTATGTGGAAATAATATCATAGAAAGAAGGCGAAGGCAACGGTCGAAATATAAAAAAACAGACAACATTTCGCAACATTGTCTGTTTCTTGGCTTTCAGGTTTAATAATTTTTCACTAAATCCATTGCGATGCGTTCCCACTGAAACAGATTCTCTGCATTGTTTCCCACGGAACTGATGTCTTTCAACACCATGTCACATGCGCAACCATTGCGTTTGCAGGCATCGAGAATCTTTTTCAACTCGGCACGGACGCTTGTTTCGTCAAGGTTGGAAACCGCGACGGAGGCAGGATTTGGCTTTGAGGAAAGGACGTACTTCGTCCCAATGCGCTCCGCTGCCACATCCACATCCGCCCATGGCGTGATCGATATCTTGCGCAAATTTGGTATTTTCTCAATGATGTCGATTTTTCGGTCCAATGGCTCGCAGCAGCCGTAGTACGCCAGCCCAAACGGTTCCATCAACCCTTTGACATATTCAATGTCAAACTCATCATGCATATCTGGCGAAACCGAGGCAAAAATCTGCGCGACCGCGCGTCCCCAGGTGTCTTTCATTTTGACGTGTTCCCCATCAAAGTCCTTCGATGGCAGGCTCGCAGAGAGCGCCGGCGTACAATGCACGGTGTTCATTTCTGCCGCAAACAAATTCAAATCCTCATATTGCTGAAACATGCTGCGCTTGATCTCCGTCAACTTGTCAACCATCCGGTGCGTGAATTCTGGCCGTTCAATCAAATCAAACAGTAAATTCGTCACGCCCCTATAAACCGCAATATCATCCCACGTACCCGTCCCGATATGGGTGCCAACCAGTTTTGCCGGTAGTGTATCACCAAGCACTTCACTGATGAAAGCAAAATTCTTTTTTGTCGCGTCTTCATCGTAAGTGATGACAGGTGTCACCAGCTTTTCTAGGTCTTCCTCGGTCTTCAACTGGTCTTCGTATTCATGCGATACAATCCCGTTTGTGGCGTCCGTCGCCAACGTCTTTTCTACCACTCCCACGCCATTCCCCGTCGTCAAAATTCTTTTCACAACTGGAAAATACGGCGAAACCACCATGTCGCATTGAAAGTACTTCCATTGAAATACCTTGGAGCGCAAAAACCATTCCATCCCACGCAGTTCTGGATCTTGCGAAACACACGTCAGTTCCCCATTAAAATTCATTTCGTTCCACGGCAACTCGTCGATTAACACGACGGGCCGAATCATCTTCAAATCATTGACTCCGCGGTAAAGATCCATCCGTTGTTGATTGACTGGATCCGCCGCCATTTCCTTGTATTGGCGCGCAAGATCTCGAATTACTTGAATTTCTGTCTTCATAAATGTTCCTCCAAATTTATACTCTATTTTTTTTGCCCATAATACGCAGCAGCGCCGTTTTTCCTGTCAAAATGCTTGCGCAACAAACGCGTCGGCATGTGGTGCATTGGGCGCGTGTTCATGAGCATCGTGGTGTGGTACGCCAGCGCGGCAACGTTTTCCAGCACGAGCGCGTGCTCCACCGCTTCCTTCGCGTCTTTCCCCCAAGTGAACGGCCCGTGCGCGTTGACCAACACAGCGGGAACCCTCCTATAATCGTGTTCTTCGAATGTTTCGGCGATGACGAGACCCGTATGCTTTTCATATTCATTGTCAATTTCTTGCCTTTTCAGTTCGCGCGTAATTTGCACTTCCCCGTCGAAATAATCCGCATGTGTGGTACCAAATGCGATAATGCCCTTTCCCGCTTGCGCGTAAACAGTCGCCCAATGAGAATGCGTGTGGGCGATTCCCTTGATGTCCGCAAACGCTTGATACAGCGCGATGTGCGTCGCCGTGTCCGAAG
Organism: Clostridia bacterium; assembly: GCA_037133315.1. Lineage (GTDB taxonomy): Bacteria > Bacillota > Clostridia > JBAXOJ01 > JBAXOJ01 > JBAXOJ01. Next base: position 2,259 of record JBAXOJ010000125.1, on the reverse strand, counting down.
ACGGCTTGTACTTGCCTTCGACCACCTGCAGATTGAGGTCCACGACCACCATATCCTCGAGCGTGAGGTCTTCATATGCCACGCCGGACGGTTTGATGACAACCAGCCCCTTCTCCCGGTCAATGCCACTCACATTCCCCCAAGTCAAATGCACCAAATCATATTCTTTCAACAACATATTTGCTTCATAAACATCTTTCTTCAACTGCTCGAGCATCCTTCATCATTCCTTCTCTATTCGTCTGCTATCCGCTTTTAGCTGTTTCAACCGCTTCATCACGTCGTTGCCGCCTTTGCCAAAGTAGTCATGAAGCTGCGCGTATTCCGAATATAGTTTATCATAAACTTTGCCGTTTTCAACATTTGGCGCATAAATTACGTCCTTAATTTTTCCCATGCGCTCTGCCGCTTCAAATACCGTATCATACCCACCGCATGCTTGACCCGCCGCCACCGCGCCGAAAATCGCACTGCCTAGGGCCGGCGCCTGAGCGGAGCCAGAAATCTTGATTGGCATCTTGGTCGCGTCGGCGTAAATCTGCATGGTAAACGGATCCTTTTCCGCAATCCCGCCAGCGGCGAAAATTTCTTCAATCTCCACCCCGTTTTTGAAAAACGTCTCCACAATCATGCGCGTGCCGTACGCGGTCGCTTCAATTAATGCGCGATAAATCTCTTCTGGCTTCGTGAGCAACGTCATCCCTACGATCATCCCAGTCAAATCAACATCAACAAGGATGGAACGATTCCCGTTCCACCAATCCAGCGCAACCAGACCGCTTTCTCCTGGACGAAGCGCCGCGGCCTTTTGATTTAATAATTGAAAGATGTTCATTCCCTTTTCTTTTGCCTCTTGCATCGTCGCTGCCGGGACACACTGCTCGACAAACCACGCAAAATGGTCGCCGACGCACGACTGCCCCGCCTCGTATCCAAAGAAGCCAGGCAACACGCCGTCTTCCACAACCCCGCACATGCCCGGCACGATTTTTTCGTCCTCGCCAAGCAGAATGTGGCATGTTGACGTGCCCATAATCATGAGCATTTGCCCTGCCCGACTCATGTTCACAGCGGGCACCGTGACGTGTGCATCCACGTTTGCGACAGCAACCGCCGTGCCCACCTTGAGACCCGTCAAACGCGAAGCCTCCGCCGTAATCTCGCCCGCCTTCGCCCCAAGTGACGCGATGTCAGTCGACAACTTTTCGGCGACCACATGCTCCAGCCGCGGATCGAGCGCCTTAAAAAACGCCGGCGACGGATACCCGTCTTGCTTATGCCAAATCGCCTTATAGCCAGCGGTGCAGGCATTTCTGGTCTCATTGCCCGTCAACTGCCAAATTACCCAGTCAGCCGCTTCTACAAATCGATCGGCGCGCGCATAAATCGCAGGCGCTTCATCGAGCACCTGCCATATCTTCGGGATCGCCCACTCCGAGGAAATTTTACCCCCGTAGCGCGAAAGCCATGGCTCCTGCCGCTTATCCGCCATCTCGTTGAGGCGGTTCGCCTTGTCCTGCGCGGCGTGATGCTTCCAAAGTTTGATGTATGCGTGCGGCTCTTGCTTCAACTCATCCAGAAAACAAAGCGGCGTCCCGTCCTGCAACGTCGGCATAATCGTACACGCCGTGAAATCAATCCCCACGCCGATGACGTCTTCCGCTTTGACGTGCGTCTTCTCTAAAACATCAGGGACCACGAATTCCAGCACATCCAAGTAGTCTTGCGGATGCTGCAGCGCATAGTCTGGCGGCAAACGCCGCCCCCCATCGGGCAACACCGTATCCATCACCGCATGCGGATAATCAAACACACTCACCCCAAGCTCCTCGCCCGTCGCCACATCGACAACGACCGCGCGGCCGGACAAGGTCCCAAAATCAATTCCGATCGAATATTTTTTACTCACAATACATCCCTCGCAATTCCAATTAGCGTACGGATAATATGCTATCATATTCGCCGAAAAATACAATACAAAAAAATAAATGTGTCGCGGTCCGCGTTTGGCGCGCGGCGATGCTTCACAGCTGCGCAGCTGCGCTGCGTGGGCGCATGAATTTACTAATATTTTTTTCTGAAGCAAAAAGTGTATAAATTCCGCCCCGAAATCTCGCCGAAACAGCTGATTGAGGCGGCATTTTTACAAATAAAATTTTCTGAAGCAAAAAGTGTATAAAAATGAGTGCGAATCAGACGTCATAGGTAAGCGGTCGATAATCAATCACATATACAGATAGACGAAAACAACCCTCAGTT
>JBAXOJ010000124.1:0-5827 GCA_037133315.1 Clostridia bacterium | reverse complement strand
TAAGTCCTGTGCGTCTGCCGATTCCGCCACTCTGGCATTTTTTTGCGGCAAGTGCCATTATAGCACACGGGGCTCATTTGTCAACATCAAAAAAGATGATTTCGTTGTTTTTGACAAGCCCTAAATTCTTTCGCGCCTTTTCCTCGATATATTCTTTGGATCCGACCCGTTTCTTCTCTTGCGCAAGTTGCGCATTTTCTTGTTGGACTTTGGCGATGTCGTTTTTCACTGAATTCAACTCGGCATTTTTCGCTGCAAGTTCAGGCTCTTGCGTCACAAACGCAACCACCACAAACAACAACGCCAATATGCAAACTGTGACTCCCAAAAGCTTAAAGAATTTCATCATCGTAGCCAACTTTCCATTTATCCTAAGTAGAAAACTCGCAAGCACTGAAAATGAACGCTTACTTGATTATTAGAATACAATATTTACACAAAAATTGCAAGACCTTGACATTCGCTTACTTAAATCAGCTCGTACATTTCTTTTGCCTCTTCCTTGCGCACGTGTTCTGTGACGCTGAGCACCTTGGCGCGGGTCGTCCCGTTGCCGAAACGAATCTCGATTTCGTCCCCGACGTCGATGTCCGTGCCCGGCTTTGCTAACTTGCCGTTGATCGTGACGCGGCCCTTTTCACACGCTTCGTTTGCGAGTGTGCGCCGTTTGATGATGCGTGAAACCTTCAAATACTTATCAATTCTCATGTTCAACCTCTTTCGCTTGTTCCCACAAAACGTCCATCTCGGCCAATGTCATATCTTCGAGGCGCCTCCCCTGTGCGGTTGCGCCCTGCTCCACAAATTCAAAGCGTCGCATGAACTTCTCTGTCGTGCCAGCCAACGCCAGCTCGGGCTGCACCTTCACAAATCGCGCCAAGTTCACGGCGGCAAAAAGGAGGTCCCCAATTTCGTCTTCAATTTCCGTAGGGTTCTTTTGTTCGATGGCTTGTTGCACTTCCGCCAGTTCCTCGTGCACCTTCGCGTACACGTCCTGGATGTCATCCCAGTCAAACCCGGCCTTCGCGGCCTTGTGTTGGACCTTGTAGGCCCGCATGAGCGCCGGCAGGCTCGCAGGGATGTCCCGCATAATCTCTGTATGGCTCTCTAAGCCCTTTTCCTTCTTCTTAATCTGTTCCCAGCTGTCAAGGACCGCTTCTGGTGTTTCGGCGACGACATCGCCAAACACATGCGCGTGGCGCGAAATCATTTTCTTACAGATTGCAGTGGTCACATCGCCAATCTCAAAACGCCCCTCGTCCTGCGCGATTTGGGCATGAAACACAATTTGCAGCAAAAGATCCCCGAGCTCGTCATAAAAATGCGCGTCATCTCCGCTGTCCATCGCATCGAGGACTTCGTATGTTTCCTCGATGAGGTAGCGCCGTAGGCTTTTATTGGTCTGCTCCGCATCCCATGGGCAACCGCCAGGTCCGCGGAGCTGTTGCATGATTTTTACGAGATCGTCAAAGTTGTATCGGTCTTTCATCATAAACGGTTACACGACCTTTAATGTGACATAAGCAAACGCAAAGAGCGCAGTCACGACGGTCAAGATAATCGAGAACACGAATGCGACGCGAATGACCTTGTTTTCCTCGCCCATTTTATCGATGGACGCGGCTGCGTTTTGGAGTTTCGCTGGCGAAATGACGCTGGCGAGACCGCCCCCAAATGCAACGGTCGCTGCGATGAGGATGATGATGTTTGGCGAAAAAGCCAGATTGCTTGCAGTCTTTAACGCATACTTACCAAACATTCCGATCGTCGATGCCTCACTACCCGTGATGAATCCACCAAGCAACCCGATAAACGGCGCAACCAAGCTATATAAACTGCCAAAGAAGTTTGCCGAATTGGTCGCTAAGATTTCTACCATGGATGGTTTCACGAATGTTTTTGTAGCCATATCGAATCCTGATGTGCCCATGATTTCGCCAATTGCAAAGAAGATTGCTGCCGCAAACACAGGACGCGGCGCGCGTTTGAGCCATACTTTCACTGCGTCAGTAATTTGACTCTTTTTGGTCACGATAAACGGAATGGCAAGGATGGTGCTGACAAAAATCCACGTATACGCATTCCATAGCCAGCGGGTATTGATGTCGTTTGCAACGGGTGTGGTTTCCGGCCCAACGGCCAACCCTTTGATCGGAAACAATAAATCTCTGTATAGAATTTTGAAGATATCTTGTGGCAGGTTGAGGATAAGCACGATGGCAATCAACAATCCCCAAGGCATCAATGATTTCCACAGAGGCATTGTCTTTTCGCAAGCTATGTCATCTGGGGTGAGGTGTTGACGTTCGAAGATTTTCTTGCCTGTGATTTTCAAATAGAGGGCCATCGTCACGATGACTGCGACGCCACAAATGACACCCGTCAAAGGTACCAAATTATCGACTTTGTTCGTGAAATACGAAACCACCGAAATGACGACACCCGTTGTAATACAAGGTACAAATCCGTCTTTAACGCCTTTCCAACGTCCCACAAGCCAAAGCATGCAGAACCCAATCAAGGTCGATACGACAGGAATGAAGAGCCAGAAAATACTACCAACTTGTGAAAGCGTGTATGCCTCAGGTCCCACTTTGTTAAACACTTTGTTTACCGTATCCACGAATACAACTACGGGTGCGCCCAATAGTGCGTAGGTGCACAATGCGTCGTACCCAATCGCAGGGAGCGCGATGGATGTGTATGCGGAGTAACCGAGTGCCAACAGGATTGGCGGTAGTATGGATACAGGGGTCGCGCCGACCGCAACCATCAAGGTGCCAAACCCAATGCTGATCATCATGATTTGTACCGAACGATTTTCGGAAGAGATGGATTTGATGAAGACAATGATGCGCTTTAACGCGCCTGTCGTTTGCAGCAATGCCATTTGCAGCAACGAGGTTGCCACAATTAGCGAGACGGGAAGCGACTTAATCAGTCCGGATGCCGTCGACCGCGTGATGACTTCGATTGAGGTGTTGAAGGCGAACAACGCCACCAGGGCCACCGCAGCCCACCCAATCACTCCTGTAATATCGGCAGGTTGTCGCCAAATCAAGAGCAATGCTAAAATAACCAAAATAGGGACAATAGAAAACAATAAATCAACCATACTGCTCAACCTCCATTTTAATATATTTTTTAGCCGATGCAATCAGCTTCAAATCGATTTTATTTTATGACGCCGCAAGCAACACGTTGGCGACCATCGAGTACACGTCGTTGTCCAATTTCGCAGCAGGCGCAGCGTTAAAGTCTTTTTGCAACAAATCGTTTAACTTCGTTTGCGCTAAAATGTTCACGATGCTACTTTTCGCATTGCTGTATGGGTTGGTGCCGCTGACGAGTTGCTTCATGATGTGAAATCCAAATGAAGATTTTAATATTCCAGTATCGCCTGCTTTATGTGTAAGAGCCCAGTTTTTGAAACTCTTGTCCAGTTTCGTATCGGCCTTAGTGACTTCATAAATCCCGTTATTTTGTGTTTTTGCTGGATCCTCCGAGTATTTCTGCACAAGCGCCGTCATGTCCGCATTCGGTTTATTGACTTCTAACAGAACGGATTTTGCTTTTTTCTCGGCCGCAGCGATCTGACTCTTCGAATACGCTTTGTTTGTGTTCGGATCTTTTGTCAAAAACAAAATGTGTTGCACGGTATATTTATTCGTGTAATCCTTCTTGTTCTTTTTATAATAATCAGTTGCCTGCTTGTCTGTCACGGCTTTGGTCTCTTCTGCAAGCTTCAATTCCTGATATTTTTGAATGGTATAACTCTTTTGTTCATATTTCTTATAGTCTTCCAACGATACGTGGAACATCCGGTTCAGAATGCTTTTCACGTCGGCACCTTTTCCAAAATTGGTTTCCAAATCGCTCGCAAACTTCGTTTCAAACGCCTTGTTGTCCGCTTCGGTCATTTTAAATCCTTGTTTTTGAATAAAGTTTAAATAAAGGACAAACTGCCTCGTTTGCTCGAGCGAAGTGTTTTTGAGCCATTCCATCGCACCTTGGTTTGCGGAGGTGCTCTCAATCGTCCCTGTTCTCCAGAAATCTTTGATTGCGGCAGGATCCGTCATATTCTTTTCCTGCTCTTTTTGTAGTTTGTTTGAAAAATACTTAATCGCAAATGCGCTGGTCTCAATCTTCAGATCGCCAACCGTCGCGATGGTGCCTTCCGGGAACGCACCCGCCAAGATTTGCTGAGTGAGATCCGCTTCTTTCTGCTTTTCCATTTGTTGAAACTGATAAATCCCAAAGATAATTCCAAGAACGAGCGCCAACACCACAAATCCGATAATCGTGACCTTGTCAATTTTCTTCTTGCTCTTCTTCTTTACTACGGCAGTCCTGCTTGTCTGCCTTCTTCTGTCATTCCTATTTTTCTCAGCCATAAAAAATCTCTCCTTAATTGATTATTGTTGTGGAACCCCTGCACCTGGTTCAGGTGTCGGATCATCAAACGCCTGTGCTAGCGTGACGCGGTCAAAATCTGTCAAATTGCTATAGTTCTTCGGTGCAGTTGCAAAAAACTTATCCATCGCAGCTTTTAAAGCATCGTCGACTAGTTTCGTCATGATTTCTGCTTTTGTAGCCTTGTAAGTCTTTACGCCAGGACCTTCATTCTTCATCACATGGAAGCCAAACTGTGACTTCACTATGCCAGTCGCGCCTTTTTTGCTTTTCAGCGACCAATCCAAAAATTCTTTCACCAGTTGCGAAGTCGCTTGCACTTCAATGATGCCCTTGTTGCCTTTCGCCTGTGCACTGTCCTTTGCGGAAGGGTCTTGCGAAAACTTCACCGCGAGCGCTGCCATGTTTTCTCCAGCGCGGACTCTCTTCAGCATAGCTTGTGCCTTCTTTTTTGCTGCGGCTACTTGCGCAGGTTTCATCGTTGTGGTTGTCGTAAAGAGGATATGTCTAATTTTCGTAAACTGGTATGTCTTGATGTTTTTTTGATAATAGGCCTTTGCCACTTTGTCCGTAATCGTCTTTTGTATTTGGGCCTTCCACTCTGTATTTTCTTTGCTGATTAACGTCTGGTATACGATAAATCTCTTAAACTCTTCAAAGTTGACGCCATAAATTTTCATGATTTCGGAATCTACCTTATCAAGCGTCTTAAAACTTTGAATCGCCTTGTCCGTAATTTGGCTCTTTGCGGTTTCGATTTCAGCCGCCGTCAGAGTCAATCCATCGGTTTTTGCCTTCATGGCCAAGAGCTCGCCTTGCGCTATTTGATCCAATGCTTGCTTTTTGATGAGGTCGAGATTCTTTGCATCCGCCCAGTACGCATTTTTCTTCGCTGCGGTCGTCAAGCCGTTGCTGTATTCCGCTTGTTGCTTGGTCGCATTCAAATAAATTTTATAGAAATTCGAGTCAATTTTGATGGTTTCCCCCGCGTTATACGCGCCGTCTGGGCTAATCGTGCCCACTGGCACAATAAATGCCGCCTCATTCGTAGGCGCCCCAGGCTTAAAGACATAATCCTTAATCATAAAGAACGCCATCGCGATGACCGCGATTAACACAATCGCACCTACAATGATTAAAGTTTTATTTAATGTTCTTTTTTCAGGACTGACTGCATCCACTGCCATAGCGGACTGACTTATGTCGGTTTCGACTAATTCTTCAGACCCTTCGGGGTCTTTTTCTACTTCCTCAGTGATTTCTATCTCTTGCTCTTGGTTCAACTTATCCTTCTCTTGGTCCATTTCAATTCCTCTTTTCTGATATTTATATTCTTTTCATAAAAAATCATATAGTGCCATTATAATAAAAAGTTGACGATATAACAAACTTTTTTGTTCATTTCTTGCCGAAT
>JBAXOJ010000123.1:0-5853 GCA_037133315.1 Clostridia bacterium | reverse complement strand
ATGGACATCATCTACCTTTGCTCGCCAAACAACCCGACGGGCAGCACGCTGAACAAGGAACAACTCGCAGCGTGGGTTGCGTACGCACGCGCGCATCAAGCGATCATACTGTTTGATTCCGCATACGAGGCTTATATCACGGAACCTGGAATACCACATAGCATATACGAGATCGACGGCGCGCGCGAGGTGGCGGTCGAGTTTCGATCCTACTCGAAGACCGCCGGTTTTACTGGCACCCGCTGCTCTTACACAGTGGTGCCAAAGGACATCAAAGCAACGTTTGCGGATGGGGCGCCCGCCAATCTCCACGCCATGTGGAATCGCCGCCAGAGTACCAAGTTCAACGGTGTGCCATATGTGATTCAGAAGGCGACCGAGGCGCTGTATACCGAGGCGGGGCAGGCACAAGTTGCTTCCCTTGTGGGCTATTACATGGAAAATGCAAAAGCAATCAGAAAATGTTTCGAAGACAAGGGATTTCAAGTGTTCGGCGGAATCAATGCGCCTTATGTTTGGCTCAAGACGCCAAACAACATGACATCTTGGGAGTTCTTCGACTTCTTATTAGAAAAATGCAATGTCGCCGGCACGCCAGGCTCAGGCTTTGGTGACAACGGCGAAGGCTATTTCAGACTGACTGGCTTCGGTAGCAAAGAAAGCACCGCCGAAGCAATCCGACGGATTTCATCAATTTTATAATAATATTGAGGAGGTTTTGAGAATGCTTAAGTCAAGATTAAGAACTGTTTCATTTTTACTCGTGATTATGATTTCAATTGTGGTGTTTGCTGGTTGCAATTTGCTGCCAGGACAGACCCCGACTCCTACGGCTGCGCCAATGCTTGCACCTACGGGCGTGCCGACCGCGGAACCAACGCACGTGCCGGTCGATCCGATTCCATCTCATCCACCAACGGCTGCGCCAACGGCTGCTTCAGTTGAAGATACGGTGTTCGCCTATCTTGACGCGAACGTCCCAGAAATCGCCGCATACGGAGAATCCCTTATCAGAAACAAGGGCGGTAAGCTCATTATGAGACTTGACGGCACGCCAGATGAAACCAGCTCTGACGAATTCGCAAAATACTTTCAGATTTATGTGGGCGAAGACCTAGGCGATCATGTCACCAGATGGTATTCGTTTTATGTGAACGCGACGATGGATAAAATCATGGTAGAAGACGTCGTATCTGGAGAACTGATTTCTCTCGCGGCATGGAGAAAAACACTATAAAATCGGAATAAAAATGAGGCAACAATATGTGGTTTTCAAAGACTGCGCAAGAAGCAATCGAGCATTATGAAGTTGCAATCGAACGCGGACTCTCATCAGAAGAGGTGGCCCGTCGCGTCGAAAAACATGGGCTGAATCGGCTCGAGGAAAAAGCAAAGAAAAGTTTGCTTGCCCTCTTTTTTGCGCAACTCAATGACATGTTGATTTTTGTGTTGTTGGGTGCGGCCGTGATTACACTCGTGATTCAGGAGTATGCAGATGCGATCATCATCCTTTTGGTTGTGCTGCTCAACGCCATCATCGGCGTCGTGCAGGGTTACAAAGCCGAGAAAGCCATTGCTGCACTCAAAAAAATGACGACGTCGAAATCGCTTGTGCGACGCGACGGCGAAGTACGAGAAATCAATTCGGAAGAAATCGTGCCGGGAGACATCATCATCATCGATGCGGGGCGTTATATCCCCGCGGATCTGCGGCTCATCGAGACGGTCAATCTGCAGATTGAAGAATCGGCGCTCACTGGCGAGTCAGTGCCATCGGAAAAGGATGCCACCTTCTGCAGCGAAAATCCAAAGACCCCGATTGGAGACCGGTCCAACATGGCGTTTATGTCGACGCACACCACTTACGGGCGCGGCGTGGGCATCGTGGTCGCGACGGGCATGAAGACCGAAATCGGCAAAATCGCGAAAATTCTCGACCAGGACCTCGACGAAGTGACCCCGCTCCAGAAGCGGCTGCACGAACTCGGCAAGACCCTCGGGTTTCTAGCGATTGGCATCTGCGTCCTCATTTCCATCATCTCCATCTTCCAAAGCAGAGACTTATTTGAGACCTTCCTCACCGCAATCAGTTTGGCGGTAGCTGCCATCCCAGAAGGGCTTCCAGCCATTGTGGCCATCGTACTCGCTCTTGGAGTCACCCGCATGTCCAAAATCAACGCCATCGTCAAGCGCCTTCCAGCCGTTGAAACCCTTGGCTCCGTCAACATCATAGCTTCCGACAAGACCGGCACGCTCACGCAAAACAAAATGACTGTCGTCAAACTTTATACGTTCCAAAAATTAATCGACGTTCCAAGCGGCAGCAAAACGCTGCAGCCAAGCCCAGACGAGGCAGAACTCATGCGCTCGTTTGTGCTTTGTTCAGATGCCACCGCCGAAAACGGGCAAACGACCGGCGATCCGACCGAAGTCGCGCTGGTGGTGTTGGGACAACGCGCAGGGTTTGAAAGTACGCGTTTGCGCACTGAATTTCCTCGCATCGCTGAGAACCCCTTTGACTCGGACCGCAAACTCATGTCCACGTTGAACCAAGAAGGGCATCAATTCCGCGTACATACAAAAGGTGCCATCGACCATATTTTGAAGATATCGACGCATGCCCTGGTCGATGGAAAAGTCGTTCCGGTCACGGAACAAATGAAGTTGGAATTTTTGAAGGTTGCGGAAGCGTTGTCCGATCAGGCTTTGCGCGTCCTTGGGGTCGCTTACAAAGACTGCCAAACAGAGATTGCGCCCGAGGACATGGAACAAGGGCTCACCGTGGTCGGGTTCGTCGGCATGATTGACCCGCCGCGCCCGGAAGTCAAGGCACTCATCGAGGAGGCGAAGAAGGCTGGCATCACGACCGTGATGATTACCGGCGACCACAAAAACACCGCCGTGGCCATCGGTAAAGAGCTTGGCATCGCTACCTCAAAGGCGCAGAGCATTACTGGCGCCGAGATTGATGCGATGTCGGAACAGGAATTTTACAATAAGATTAATCAATACGTGATTTTTGCCCGCGTCTCGCCAGAGCACAAGGTGAAGATTGTGAAGGCGTTTAAGGCGCACGGGAATATTGTGTCCATGACGGGGGACGGCGTGAATGATGCGCCATCCTTGAAAATGGCCGACATCGGCGTCGCGATGGGGATTACGGGCACCGACGTTTCCAAAGGCGCGAGCGACATGATTTTGACCGACGACAACTTTACCACCATAGTCAACGCCATCCGAGAAGGGCGCACGATTTACAGCAACATCAAAAAGGCAGTGATTTTTCTACTCGCCTGTAACCTCGGCGAAGTGCTTGCCGTGCTTGCTTCGGTGTTGTTTTTCTGGCCCATTCCGTTGCTGCCAACACAGATTCTTTGGATTAATTTAATGACCGACACTTTTCCGGCCATCGCGCTTGGGGTCGAACGCGGCGACCGCGATATCATGAAACGCAAGCCAAGACACTCGAAAGAAAGCTTTTTCGCTCAGGGAGCAGGCATCCGTGCCGTCATAGGCGGTTTCATGATCGGGTCTCTGACGCTTGTTGCTTTTTTTATCGGTCTCGCAGAATATGGCTTTAGCCCGTTCTCGCCAAACATCCCGGACGCCGTTATTACAAACGGCCGCACGATGGCGTTTGTCGTCATCGCCACCACGCAATTGTTCTATTCTTTGACGATGCGCAACTCCATAAAGTCCATCTTTAAAATCGGTATTTTCACCAACAAATACCTCATCGGCGCAATCGCGCTTGGGTTGTCGTTGCAAGTTATCGTAATCAGCGTGCCGTTTCTGGCAAACGCCTTCCAGGTCAGCGCCCTATCCCCGTGGAATTGGGTGCTGGTCATTCTGCTCTCTTTGATCCCGCTCACGGTGAACGAGCTAATCAAGTTCTTTAAAGCTTTCTTCGTACGCCGTATCTAGCATCGCGACGATGTTTTCGGGTGGGACGTTGCCCATGATATTGTGCACTTGATTAAACACAAAGCCTCCGCCAGGCTTGAAGACGGAGACCAAATCTTTGACGTTTTGTTTGACATCGTCAACGGAGCCCGTGGATAGGACGTTTTGCGTGTCGCATCCGCCGCCCCAAAACGTGATTTCTTTTCCAAATTCGCGCTTGAGGTCTGCGGGATTCATATTGTCTGCAGAAATCTGCACGGGATTGATGATGTCGATCCCGCAATCAATCAATGTCGGAATCAACGGCTTCATCGAACCACAGCAATGCAAGAAGGTTTTCAAATCGGAGTTTTGGTGCACAAAGTCGCAGAATTTCTTGACGTAAGGCGCACACAAATCTTGATACAACGCCGGGTTGACGAGGGGACCGCGTTGCGACCCGAGGTCTGAATTGAGCGCGACCGCCTGCACGTACCCGCCCATCTGGTTTATAACCTGGGACACGCTCGCAATCTGTGCCTCGTGAATTCTGTCGTTTTCCGCTAGGATGAGGTCAGGATCGACAATCATATTGCACTGCCAGTCCATATTGTCGCAGCAAAAGTAGGCATGATACCCAATGTAGGTGGTGAAATAATTGGTTTCTTTAAAAATGCGCTCCGCCTCCGCGACCGTCGCTCGAAACTGCGCCGCTTCGTCCAACTCACTGAATCCAGGCCAGCCGCCATCAAAGAAAAAGCCGTCTTTTGGCATCCTCATGGTTTGTCCACTTTTTTCCACAACCCAACTCCCATCGCTACGCAACACCGGCTGCGCCGTCGAGGGGATTTTGAATTTGTAGTTTCCCCTCGGATTCCATTTGGCTTCGTGGCTCCAAGGTGCCTGCAACATCATGCAGTCACAGTGAAATCGCTGCAAGATGTCGTCATCCACACGGGCAAGAAATTGCACCATGTCGGGGATTTTAATGTCGTCGGTCGAAAGTCCCAGGTGCTCTCTCAAATTCCAATAGGCAAATGCCGAAATGCCAGTTGAATTGTGCATGCCAAGATCGATGGGCATGCGATCAATCGGTTGATGGTTGATGCTCTTGATCACGCGTTCGCGCGAGGTCATGGTTTCTTTTTTAGCTGTTAACAGGGTAGATCAACTCCGTTCCAATTTTTTTTAATTTATCAATCCACGCGTCTGACGGTGCGCGGTCTGTGATAATCGTGTCGACCTGTTCGAGTGTACACACTTTACAAAACGAATTCTGGTCGAACTTGCTACTATCCATGAGCAGAACGGCTTTTTTGGTATTGTGGATCATCTGCTGCCGGAGCTCGGATTCCGCTTCGTTGTAGTCGGTCACGCCGTTTTCGAGCGAAATGGCGCGGTTGGAAAAGAAGGCGATGTCGGTAAAATAATGATCCACATTGCGCCGTGCGGCCTCGCCAATGAAGGACAACGAGTTCTCTCGCAGAATGCCGCCTGTGCAATAAATCTTTCCGTTGAGTGACTCGCCGCATTCTACAGCAGTGCGTGCACCGTTTGTTATAATGGTGAGCCCAGCTTTGTCCTTGAGGTAGGGGATCATGTGCAGTGCGGTGCTACTCGAATCAATAAACACAATTTTGTTGTCACTCACCAACTGTGCCGCGAGTTGAGCGATGATTTCCTTGGGCCGCTTGTGGTCGCCGTGGCGCACCTTGAGCGGAATCTCAGCATACGGATCCTCCACCAGAATCGCACCGCCATAGGTGCGACGCACGAACCCCGACTTCGCGAGGCTTTCGAGGTCGCGACGGATGGTCGCTTCACTCGCGAAATACTTTGCCGCCAATGCCTTTACTGTCACCGCTTTTTTCTCTTGCAACTCTTTTGTAATGTCTTGTAATCGTTCTAGATTCAGCATGCTCGTCACTCCTTCTAGCTGCACCGGCCACCCTCGTCGCCCGCACCACCCGC
>JBAXOJ010000122.1:0-5868 GCA_037133315.1 Clostridia bacterium | reverse complement strand
TCGGCAGAGCCCATTGGGTCGCGCCATATCTCGAAGAATCTTGAAATTGGACTCAGCTCCGCCACCATTCGCAACGAAATGGCAGACCTGGAGGAGATGGGATTCCTGGAGCAGCCGCATACTTCGGCGGGACGCGTTCCTTCCGAAAAGGGCTATCGGCTTTATGTGGATCAGTTGATGGACAAAATTGAGTTGTCGCAGAATGAGATTTCAGAGATTTCGCGCGGGCTTGAAATGAAGATCAACGAAGTGAACCAACTCATTAAGCAGGCATCGGTGGTTGTTTCGCGGATTACCAATTATCCATCGATTACTGTAACGTCGGCCATGAAGAAAAGTGTGTTCAAGGCAGTGCAGGTCGTGCCCGTTGAAATTGGCAAGGCACTCATCATTGTGGTGACCAACTCGAGTGTTGTCAGAAATGTGCTTGTCGATATTCCTACAAATATTACGCCGGAGTACCTGATTTCATTCTCGAATTTGCTCAACACACAGCTTGCGGGGCTTTCCATCAACCAGATTTCTCCGGAACTTTTGCTCGAAATTGAGCGCAAACGCGGGGTGCCGATTGAGCTTGTGGCGCCTGTGTTGGACGGGATCGTCGAGTGTATTGCACAAATTGACAAGCCAGAGTACTATTTGGACGGCTCGGTCAACATCTTCAATCATCCGGAGTTCCATGATGTGAATAAGGCACGGCGTTTTCTCAATGCGGTGGGAGAGCAGGAGACGCTCAAAAAGATTGTTTTCTCGGAACCGATGGGGACCGACTTGATCATAAAGATCGGCGAGGAAAACGATATCGAAGAAATGCGTGGGTGCAGTCTGTTGACAGCATCGTACAGTTTTGGAGAGGAGGTCATTGGCACCATTGGCGTAATCGGGCCGACGAGGATGAACTATTCGAAGGTTGCGACGTCCCTAAACTATGTTAGAAATAAGATAAATAACGAAATCAAACAATTGATCGGCAAGTAAATAATACAATGTGAGGAGATGAGTTACAAATATGAGCGATAAACACAAACACGAAGCGTGTGAAGAGAGCAAATGCGGCTCCGGCGGATGCGATTGCGGACAAGAGAGCGCACCAGCCGACGTGATTCAAATGACAGAAGCAGAAGCGAAGCGCGATAAGAAAGCGAAACTCAAGGCCAAGGAACACGAACACGAAGCGAAGTTGAAAGCAGCGCAAGACAAAGCAAAAGAGAATCATGACCTGTACCTCAGGACGATGGCGGAGTTTGACAACTTTAGAAAACGCACCGCAAAAGAGAAACAGAATGTCTATTCTGACGCGATTCAAGAAATGGTGAGTGTGCTTCTGCCGCTCGTGGATAATTTCGAACGCGCACTCAATGCAGAGGTTTGCACCGAAGAAGGCATTGCCCTCAAAGCCGGCGTGGAGATGATTTTCAAGCAGATGTTTGAAATTTTCCAGAAGCTTGGCGTCAAGGAAATCGAGACGGACGGCGTGACGTTTGATCCAAATCTGCATGAAGCCGTGTCGCACATCGAGGACGAGGCGTACGGAGAACAAGAGATTGCGGAAGTGTTTCAAAAAGGGTACCGATTGAACGACAAGGTCATCCGACACAGTATGGTGAAAGTAGCAAATTAGGATATTAAAATTTTAGAATATTGGAGGAAAAGAAAATGGGAAAAGTAATTGGAATTGACTTAGGTACGACAAACTCATGTGTGGCAGTAATGGAAGGCGGAGAGCCAGCCGTTATTGCGAACCCAGAGGGCAACAGAACGACACCGTCGGTGGTTGCGTTCACGAAGACAGGGGAACGACTGGTGGGGCAAATTGCAAAACGCCAGGCGATCACAAACCCAGACCGAACCATCACCTCAATTAAGAGGGATATGGGTACGGACAGAAAAGACAACATCGATGGCACGAACTACTCACCGCAAGAGATTTCAGGCATGATCCTGGGCAAGTTGAAGGCGGATGCAGAGGCGTATCTCGGCGAAAAAGTGACCCAGGCGGTCATCACAGTGCCAGCGTATTTCAGCGATGCACAAAGACAGGCGACCAAGGATGCGGGCAAGATTGCAGGACTTGAAGTGCTCAGAATCATCAACGAGCCGACTGCAGCAGCGTTGGCGTATGGCATTGACAAAGAAAAGAGCCAAAAGATTTTGGTGTACGATTTGGGTGGCGGTACGTTTGACGTGTCCATTCTGGAAATCGGAGATGGCGTCATTGAAGTGTTGGCGACAGCCGGAAACAACCGTCTCGGTGGCGATGACTTCGACGAAAAGGTCATGAAGTGGATTGTAGACACCTACAAATCTGAATCGGGCATCGACCTTTCAAAGGACAAAATGGCTATGCAGAGAATCAAGGAAGCAGCGGAGAAGGCGAAAATCGAGCTTTCTGGTGTGCCGACTTCGGAGATTAATCTTCCGTTTATCACGGCGGACGCGACTGGACCGAAGCACTTAAACATTTCCCTCACGAGAGCAAAATTCGACGAAATTACTGCAGATTTAGTGGCTAAGACCATGGGGCCCACAGAGCAGGCGATGAAGGATTCTGGCCTTTCAAACGACAAGATTGAAAAGATTTTATTGGTCGGCGGTTCGACAAGAATCATCGCGGTGCAAGATGCCGTGAAAAAGTTCTTCGGCAAAGAGCCATTCAAAGGCATTAACCCGGATGAGTGTGTGGCCGTTGGTGCCGCAATCCAGGCTGGCGTGTTGACTGGTGAAGTTACAGACTTATTGTTGCTTGACGTTACGCCGTTGTCGCTCGGAATCGAGACGCTCGGTAATGTTTCAACGAAGTTGATCGACAAAAACACCACCATCCCTACCAAAAAGAGTCAAGTATTCTCGACCGCAGCAGACGGGCAGACAGAAGTTGAAATCCACGTTTTGCAGGGCGAAAGAGAGTTTGCAAAGGACAACAAGACGCTCGGACGTTTCCACCTGACAGGCATCATGTCTGCACCAAGAGGCGTGCCACAGATTGAAGTGACGTTCGACATCGACGCAAACGGCATTGTGCACGTGACGGCGAAAGACCTCGGCACTGGCAATGAGCAAAAGGTCACGATCACGTCTTCGACGAACTTGACGGACGCAGAAATCGCGCAAGCGGTCAAAGATGCGGAGAAGTTCGCAGCCGAAGACAAAGCGCGCAAAGAAGAAGTAGAGACGAGAAACCAGGCAGATACGCTCGTGTACCAGTCGGAAAAGTCGATTGCAGATCTCGGTGACAAGCTCGGCGAGGAAGACAAGACGACGCTCCAGGCGGAAATCGAGAAGGTCAAGGAAGCATTGAAGGGCACCGATTCAGAGGCGATCAAAACTGCAACGGAAGAGTTGCAAAAAGCGTTCTACGCCGTGTCGGAAAAGGTCTATTCTCAAGCTGCCGCTGAACATCAAGCCGCTGGCCAAGCTGGGCAGCCAGGTAGTGAGGGTGCTGCACAAGAAGACGTCCAAGACGCTGAGTACAAACCAGTGGACGAAGACGAAACCAAAGAAAATAAATAAACAAATGAATGTTAGATTAAGGGGTGGGAAACCACCCTCTTAACCTATGTGGAGGAGTTTGCAAATGGCGGAAAAGAGAGACTACTACGAGGTTTTGGGCGTTGAAAAGGGCGCGACAGAGGAAGAAATCAAGAAGGCCTATCGCAAAGCGGCGCACAAGTATCATCCGGATAAAAATCAAAATGACAAAGAATCTGAGGCGAAGTTCAAAGAAGCGAACGAGGCGTATCAGGTTCTTAGTGATTCTGAAAAGAAATCGGCGTACGACCGGATGGGGCATGCGGCGTTTGACCAAAGTGCAGGCTACGGTGGCGGCGCGGGTGGATTCCAAGGCGGGTTCGACATGGGCGATCTCGGAGACATCTTCGGAAACATCTTCGGCGGAGGCTTTGGTGGCGGTCGTCGAAACGGTCCGCGCAAAGGCCAGGACGTTGAAGTGCAAATTCGCATTGACTTTAAAGAAGCAGCGTTTGGCGTGAAAAAGGATATTAACATCCGCCGGCAAGAGAACTGCGCCGTTTGTAGCGGTTCTGGCGCAAAGCCTGGCACAAGTGCAGAAACTTGTAAAAAGTGCAACGGCTCGGGGCAAATTCGTTTTCAACAACAATCGATTTTCGGTCAGATGACCCAGGTCAAAGACTGTGACGCCTGCAACGGCAGAGGGAAAATCATAAAGGAAGCGTGCCGCGACTGTAGTGGAAAAGGTAAAGTCATGAAGAATGTCACGATTCCCGTCAACATCCCAGCAGGCATCGACGACGGCCAAGCGATTTCCATGTCTGGCGAAGGCATGCCCGGCGAAAAAGGCGGCCCACAGGGCGATTTGATTGTGCATATCGCGGTCAATCCGCACCCGATGTTCAAACGCGTCGGCTCCGATGTCTATTGCGAAGTGCCCATCACGTTTGTGCAGGCAACGCTCGGTGCAGAAATCGAGGTACCAACCATCGACGGCAAAGTGAAAATCACCATTCCCGAGGGAACGCAAACCGCACGCAAGTTTCGTTTGTCCGACAAAGGAATTCCATTCTTACATCGCAAAGGACGCGGCAGTGAGTACATTACGGTGAACGTCGAAGTGCCGACAAAACTGAGCAAAGAGCAAAAGGAAATCTTGAAGCGCTTTGACGAGAAGACTTCTGGCGATTCGCACCAACAAAGGAAGAGTTTCTTTGAAAAGATGAAAAAGTTATTTTAGGTAGATAACTTTTTCAAACTATTTCATGGTTTTTTGTATATAAAACGACGGATTTTGCCCCAAAATTACTCATTTTAGTCGTCAAAATAACTTTTCTTTCAGTTTGAAAGGTTTTTTGTATATCAAAACACCCATTTGATATACAAAAACCAATAGATATTAGGGAAAAAGTTATTTCGAGCCTTAAACTCGGCATATTTAGCCTAGAATTGACTGAAAATATACAAAAATGACGCAAAATTTCGAGAAAAGTTATTTGAGCAAGAATCGATGGAAAGGAAATCGGAATATGATTTGGCATGAGATAAAAGTTTTAACTACACTAGAGGCATCCGATGCGCTCAGTTATTGGCTTTCGGAAATAGGTGCAAAAGGGGTCAGTATTCTTGACCCTGCAGAGGTCAGATTTCTTGAGGACAATCCACAACTGAATCCAGCGCCTGACTTCGTCGGGTTTGAACAGGAGTTTCTGGATAGTTTGGGAGACGACGTCGTGGTGAAGGCATATTATAGCAACACAGAGGATTTAGACGGATTGGCAACTTCCATTCGGAATCAATTAACTGTCATTTCCGAATTCTTGGATATTGGCAAAGGCGAAGTTTCAATCTCCGCTGTGGATGAAGAGGATTGGGCGACGTCTTGGAAAAAATATTATAAACCTTTGAAAATCTCAGAACGCATTGTCATCAAGCCATCTTGGGAGGCGTATACACCTGCCGAAGGGGAAATCATTATTGAACTCGACCCCGGCATGGCCTTTGGGACGGGAACACATGAAACCACCGCAATGTGCCTGAAACTGTTAGACGAGTATATGGATGACACAATCAAAACAGTCATTGACGTCGGGTGTGGCACAGGGATTTTGGGCATCGCGGCTGCAAAGCTAGGCGCATCCGAAGTTTCGGCCTTTGACATCGACGATAACAGCGTGCGCATCGCAAAGGAAAATGCGGAAATCAATGGCGTAGCGTATTGTGTTTCTGTGAAGAAAAACGACCTGCTCAAAGGGGTTGCCACACGTTGTGATCTAGTTATCGCAAACATCGTCGCGGACATCGTGATTTTGTTGCTCCCTGATGCGCGAAAGTTGCTTGATACCGGCGGAATCATGATTGCCTCGGGCGTCATCCATGAACGCGCGGATGCAGTGGAGA
>JBAXOJ010000121.1:0-6074 GCA_037133315.1 Clostridia bacterium | reverse complement strand
TCTGCCCCAAATTGCAAGGCAGCCCGGGGTAACAACGGATGAAACCCAAAATGTGTGCCGTGCGCCTCGTCCACCAGCAAAAACTTGCCCACCTCGTGCAACCCTTGCGCAAGCACCGTCAAGTCGGCCGCCGAACCATAATAATGGGGACGCGTCACGAGGACGCCAACGGCATGCGTGGCAATCGCGGCATCCAAAAATACCTTCCCATCGGCCATCACCGCGATGTCATCTTCCCAAACCACATCCACAAACATCGCCTTCACATCCGCCAACACCAGTGCGTTGCAAACCGCCTTGTGCGAGCCACGATCTACGACCAAGGTATCGCCCGGCTTACAACTGCCGAGCACGAGCGCCAAAATGGCCGCCGTCGAACCATTGACGGAAAAAAATGTGCGATCCGCCCCAAACGCCTCTGCCGCAAGGTTCTGCGCTTCCAAGATCACGCCCGTCGGGCAATGTAAATCATCCAGCCCCGGCAGCTCTGTGAAGTCCCAAGCACGAAAGTCGTTTGGCAATCCGCCGCCAAGCCCTGCGCCTGTGCCAGCGCCCGTGTCTGCGCACGTTTCTGCGCCTGAGCCTTCGCCTGCTGTCATACTCGCACGCGAGCCCGTATGAAATTTGATGTAGTTTTTCGCAGTGTGTTCTGCCAATGCCTTGCAAATCGGTGCGTACATGGCAATCACCTCTCACTAAATAGCGTGGTCTGTGCGTTTTCGAATAGGATTCTGTCGATTTCCGCCTGGTCATAAATATGCTTTTCAAGACAATACCCCATCACCACGTCGAATCTCAAACTATTTGAAATGGCATAGCCCTTCTTGCTGAGCAGGTCACGCGCCTCTTGATAATTGAGTTCCAGGGTGAAAATGATTTTGAACAACGTTTCCTTGGTAGGGGTATATTCTCGGTCATATGTCAGAATATTCGAAAAGAGCTGCCGACTGATACCCGCCTTGTTGTAAAACGCGGGCACTTCAAAGCCCTTCTCCCGCAAATAGGCGAACAGATTGCGCTGGAAGTCATCTGGCTTGTATGCGGCCAGCACGTCTCGCGGCGCGCTTGATGCCTCGATCATGTGATCCGCCAATATCGGCGTAAAGCAAGCAGAACTCACTTCTTTATCAAGATACTCCGCCTCTAAGTCAAAATAATTGACGTGATTTTGGTTCTTGATGTTGCGCTTCAAAATAGTATGGCGTCCGCCAAACAATTTCTCCGGGAACACTCCCTCCATGACATGCCTTGCGTAGTCAATGACTTTCTTCCCATCGACAAATGTATAGAACGTTTCCAACATCAAATTCCCCACCTCCAAGTTTGCTTGCGTATTCGTCTCGTGTTCACTATTATATCAGTTTTTGTTGTCACTCGCCGCATCGAATTGATTATGCGACATCAATTTGACTATTTTTACCAATTCGTTATCCCTAAGGCCTCATTAATAATTTTGGAGATAACGCGTTATCTCCTTTCCCTGTAGGGGTGTAAATATTCTAAAATTCTGCCCTTGCTCAGACAAATTCTTCTGAATTGAACAAGAAATCGCGTAAATTCAGTTCGATTTCTTTCATTTCTTCCATTTGTTGGTTATTTTTCGCCTTTTTTTGCGAAAAATTCCGATAAATCGAAGGCGAGTTGTCATATAACGCGTTCCACAGAAAAAAGAGATAACGCGTTATCTCCTTTTCTTGTAGGGACGCAAATATTCCAAAATTACGCCTACTCGCGGCGCAGCTGCCCTCCCGCATTGCCGCCTGCCCGCGGCGCAACTCGCCCCGCGATCCGCGCCATTCGCGCAAATGAATTTGTCAATTTCAAATTGACACGGAGAAATTGACCATCCTTTAGAATGAAGGCATAAGAGTTGTGAAACTCAAAAAAATAACGGAGGCGAGTATTATGAAAAACGAAGTATTTTTTATCCTCGATCGCAGTGGCTCAATGTCCGGGATCGAAAGCGACACCATTGGCGGGTACAACACGTTTTTGGAGAAGCAACGCAAGGATGGCATGGCGACATCCATCACGACAGTGCTCTTTGATGACAAGTATGAAGTGTTGCACAGTGTGTGCGACATTAGGGAAGTCACAAATATCACAAGTGAAGAGTATTTTGTGCGCGGTTCGACCGCTCTGCTCGATGCCATCGGCAAGACGATCATCACGGCGAAGAAACGAATTCTCGCGCAGAGAAAAAGCGAGCAGCCTGACAACGTCATTTTCGTGATCATCACTGACGGATACGAAAACGCGAGCACAAAGTACACCTATTCTTCGATCAGAGACCTCATCGCATTGCAGGAAAGCGAGCACAAGTGGGAATTCCTCTTCCTCGGTGCCGACTTAGGAAGTACGGAAGATGCCGATCGTATGGGAATCAAAATGTGCAATCGTGTCACTTACAACAAAGCAGATACGGGCGCTATGTTTGAGACGATGGCACTCCATGTGTCTGAATTCAAACAAAACGGGATCATGCGCGAAGATTGGGTGAAAGATATCGAGGATTTGTGATAAAATGAATCCGAAAGCGAGGCAATCGGAGCACATGAGCAAATTATTAATTTGGGATATTGATGGCACTTTGATGCACTGTAAGGGGGTTGGGCGCGCGTCGCTCAACCGCACCTTTCAGGAGTTGTTTGGGGTCGCCGATGCGTTTACACACATCAATTTCGGCGGCGGTATGGATAGCGTGATTGTGCGCGATGCCATGTCGCAGCACGGCATCAATGCCAATGAAGCGGATCGGCTTCACCAGTTCTTCGATCAGTACGCCATCTATTTGGAAGAGAAGCTCAAGCAGCTCGGTGACCAAGTGTTGCTCCCTGGGGTGCAAACGTTGTTTGCACAGATTGGCTTTGACCCACGTTTTTGTCACGCCATCGGGACGGGTAACATCCAAGTTGGTGCCCGACTCAAACTTCAAAACACGGGCCTTTCCAAGTACTTCAAGTGTGGCGGTTACGCCGACGGGCTTGAGGAAAGATGGCAAATTGTCGACCAAGCATACAAAAACGCGACCGCCTTATGGGGGGCCGCGTTTGACGATGTCTATGTGATTGGGGATACCACCCGCGATGTCGAAAGTGCGCAGAAGTTGGGCTTCCAGTGTATTTGCGTCGCAAATGGGTTCCACACAAAAGAAGCGCTCGTGGCGGCTGGCGCCAACATCATCCTGCCGGACCTCACCGAGCCCGCGCAATTCCTCACAGCGCTCGATTAAATCTTTCGAATGATACCGACTGGCGTCTGTTGGGAACCCTGTCCCAACGGATTGTCTTTTAAAACTCCAACGATGGTTGCCCGATCCATATCGGCCGACGAACACCCGAGCACTTTTCCGCCGAGGTCGTTGATGTCTACGATGGCAACTGGCGCGCCAATTTTTGCTGCAATGGTCCGCGACACTTCATCTGGATTCTTCGGTCCGAGCGTCACGCATTTGTTGTATGGCGCAATGGTGTAAGGGGTCGGCCCATCAATCGATGCCGCCATATCTCCCGCCACGCGGTAAAAATCGCCTTTGCGTCGAAACAGTTTCCCGACCGCACCCACGCATGAAGCAAGCAAAATCCTTGGTAAACCGCATTCTTTGATGGCCATTTCCATTGTTTCTGGCATGCCAAGACCGATGCCATGCGGCGTCTTCGTCACATACTTCGACAGCAACTTCGCCCAGAAGCCCGGCTTGATGTCCGTCAGCGGAATGGATCGTCCCTGCGAACAGGCAACCGCCTTTTCACTGATAAAGACCACGTCACCCGCAACCAGTTTCCCCGCCACGTACTCCGCAACCACCGCCGCGATGTCGTCACCCGTCACAACCACCTTGGTCTTCACCGGAATGCGCTCGTAGCGCACGCCCTGATATTCTATCGTTAAATTCTTCATTTCATCCATGCAAACTGCCCCCATCTATCCCCGATTCAACTTTTTCTATTCTACCATCAATCGCCCGCGTATGCCACTCAGCGAAGCGAATTCTGCACTTTTTTCGGGACAAAGCGTCTCAGCCGTGCCGGCAACATTTCAAGATCGATCTTTTTGAAGCCCTTCATGTATAGCATAGCGGCAATAAACGCCACGCCGCCCAGCAGCGCCGAAAGGACAAACGGCAGCGCAACTGCAAAATAGCCGCCTAGGCCTGTCGCGCCGAGCAGTGCGTTTGCGGCAGCATGAAACAACAAATACGAAAAAAAGGTGACAAACCCCATCACCATCGACGAAGAGAAGGGTTTGTACACAAACGGCAAAATGCGCAATGGATTCGTCATTTTTTTCCTCAATTGCTTACGAATATAGATTTCGTTGAGACAGACCGGAATAATGTAGCACAGGATGCTGCCGATGATGGCGCCGTTGATGTTGAAAAACGGGATTGCAATCAGCCAATAATTCACCAAGATTTTCACCACAATGCCCGCCAACAAAAAACTCGCGAGTAGGTACATCTTACTGAGCCCCTGCAAGACAGCGGACTGAATTTGCGTGATTGCCATGAGCACCGTCACCACCGACCCAAGCAGCAGCAGCTCCGCCCCGAGCCCCAGCTTGATTGTCTGATAGATCTGTGAATAAAGGACCGCCATCAAGATCGCGGCCGGGATTGAAATGATAAAACACCAACGATAGGCGTACGCCAACGACGACCGAAACTTATGCGCATCATCGATTGCATGTGCGCCAGAAAGATTGGGCAAAATGGTGGAGGCTAGTCCAATAATAATGATGAGCGGCACGTAAATCAACTGTTGGTATTTGGCCAAATAGCCAAACATCTGCGTGGCCACGTCCGGCGCGAACCCCGCTGCGAGGAGGCGCGACTTGGTGTTCCACATGTCCACGATACTGCCTGCGTATTGCAGCCCTGCCGCCATCGTAATGGGAATGCTGTATTGAAAAAATGTGCGGAGCGCATGCGCGCGGAATTTTCGTTCGCGTAGCACGATCCGTTGTGCATCTGCGGAATTCACGACGCGCGCCCGGGAAGATGCCAGTGTGGCGTTGCGAAGCGTCGACTCCCCTGACCGGACTGCACCGTCAGGGCCATCTGGTCCGCAGGTGGTCTGCACTTCGATGAGTGTTTGGTTTTTTTTCGCATAACGCACCAAATAGACGAGTGACGCCAAAGCCGCGATGGTCGTGCCTGCGTTTGCGCCAGCAACTGCAATGAGGATGCCCTCTCTTCCATTGCCAAACACAAGAATCGCCAACAACGCCAGCGCAATCGACGCCACGAGGTTGACCGTCTGCTCGAGCACTTGCGAAACCGCGCGCGGCTTGAAATTATTGAGCCCCTGATAATACCCGCGATAACTCGAAACCACTGCGGTAATGAATGCCGACGGCGCGATAACCATAATCGACAGCGCAATTTCCGGAAAGCGAATCGCGTTTGCAATTGGTTGTGCAAATAGGATCATCAAGACCGTTATGATGCCACCGATGGCGGCCAACGCCAAGCGCGAAATCTTGAATGCTTGCAGCGCGTCGGTGTTTGCGAGCAGCCTACCTTGAGCCACCCCGTCCTTCTTTTCGCCACGCGCGACATACTCGGACGTCATCTTGGTAATGGCGTTGAGAGTGCCGGAATTGGTCAGCACATACGCAAACACAAACACCTGCGCCGCCGCCTGATAGAAGCCGTTGCCCACCTCCCCAATGATGGAAAGGAGCAAAGGAATATATAAAAGTGAAATAAATTTAATGATTACCCCTGAAACCGAAAGGATTGCAAAACCCTTTTGCACCGATTGCTTGTTCATTTAGCCTCCACTGATATGTCTGCAGTATTTTTACTGTTTTCATTATATGCCAAATTCAAACTTTTTCAAGTGGTGCGCACAATGCGCGCGGTCCACAGTGCGTTTTTTTAGAATATTTGCGCCCCTACAGAAAAAAGAGATAACGCGTTATCTCCTTTCTCTGTGAGGAGCATAATATGACAACTCGTCTTCGATTTTTCGTAATTTTTCACAAAAAAAAGCGAAAAATGACCAACAAATGGAAGAAATGAAAGAAATCACTCGATTTTTGAGTGATTTCTTGTTCCATTCATGTGATTT
>JBAXOJ010000120.1:0-6090 GCA_037133315.1 Clostridia bacterium | reverse complement strand
GTCAAACGTCGGCTTGATGCCGAGAATCGACTGCGAAATGACAATGAAGTTCCAGGCTGCAGTCCCCGTCAACCAGGAGTTTTTCGCCTCGCCCTCGCGCACCGCGTCTTTGCCCGCAATCATCTGCGAATACACATACGGTTCGGTTTTGTGGATTTCGCTGATGTCTTCAATAAATGCGGGGGCGATTTTCGCGTAGTATTCAAACGCGCGGTCCCCGTTGCCGACGACGGTCTCCGCCGCCATAATCCAAGGATTGTTGTGGCAGAAAATGCCCGCGTTTTCTTTATAGCCGGGCGGGTAGGACGAAATTTCCCCGAGATTCAGGTAATACTTGCTGTACGGAGGATTTTGCAACACAATCCCGTACTTCGTATCCAGCCGCTCCTTCACAGAGTCTAGTGCCTTGACCGCGAAGCCATTGTCGACGCCGATCCCTGCCATGACGCAAAATCCCTGTGATTCAATGAAAATTTGACCTTCTGCATTTTCCTTGCTCCCGATTTTTTCGCCAAACGCATCGTACGCGCGCAAAAACCATTCCCCGTCGTAGCCGTGTTCCAAGACCGTCGCAACCATCTCATCGACGTATGCTTGCGCCGTCTCCGCCTCTTGTGCGAGGCCTTCTCGGCGACAAATTTCGACAAAGTCCTTGCCCATCATGACAAACATCCCGGCAATCAGAACCGACTCCGCGACCCTGCCGTCAGGCTCTCCTGACGTCTGGAAGGATTCGTTCGGTTCGGTGGAAAAGCAGTTTAAATTCAAGCAGTCGTTCCAGTCGGCGCGCCCAATGAGCGGGAGCCCATGCGGCCCGCGGTTGTTCACGACGTGATAGAAAGATGCTTTTAGATGTGAAAACAACGTGCCCGTCGTATTTGGATCGCAATTGAACGGCACCTGCTCCTGCAGAATCGCGCGGTCGCCCGTCTCCTTCATGTACGCCGCAACACCCGCGATGAGCCAAAGCGGGTCGTCGTTGAAGCCACCGCCGATTTCGCTGTTGCCCATTTTCGTGAGTGGCTGGTACTGGTGATACGCCCCGCCGTCCTCGAACTGCGTGGCGGCGATGTCCAAAATCCGCTCCTTCGCGCGGTGAGGAATCTGGTGCACAAAGCCAAGCAAATCCTGGTTCGAATCCCGAAAGCCCATACCACGGCCGATGCCCGACTCAAAGTACGAGGCGCTGCGCGACATGTTAAACGTCACCATGCACTGGTACGGATTCCAGATGTTGACCATTCGGTCGAGCTTTTCGTCCCCCGAATGCAGGACATATTTCGACAATAGGTTTTCCCAGTACACGCGCAGCTCTTCGCGCGCCTGCGCAACTTGCGCCTGTGTCGCATAACGCGCAATCATTTCGTTGCTTCTTTTTTTGTTGATGACGCCAGGGGATTCCCACTTTTCCGCGTCTGGATTTTCGATGTATCCAAGCACGAAAATAAAGTTCTTTTCCTCGCCAGGTGCTAGCGTAACCGCGAGGCAATGGGAGGCAATCGGCGACCAGCCGCTCGCGACGGAATTCCGCGCTACCCCATCCGCCAAAACTTGCGGAGCATCTGGTCCGTTGGCGCAGCCAAGAAACGCGTCCCGGTCCGTATCGAACCCATCCAACGGCGCATTGACCGAATAGAAGGCGTAGTGATTTCTGCGTTCGCGATACTCCGTCTTGTGGTAAATCGCACTGCCAGCGATTTCGACTTCGCCCGTGCTGAAGTTGCGTTGGAAGTTGGTCATGTCGTCGTAGGCGTTCCAGAGACAAAATTCGACATACGAAAGGAGCTTCAACTCCTTCGTCGCCGCGGTGTTGTTCTTCAGCGTGACGCTATGAATTTCGGCGTTCTCATTGAGTGGAATGAAAAACGTTTCGGCCACGGAAACGCCATTGCGCTCGGCTGTAATCGACGTGTATCCCAGCCCGTGCCGACATTCGTAGTGGGACAGCTCCTTTTTCATGGGCATCCAACTCGGCGTCCAGGCATCCGCGCCGTCTTTGATGTAGAAATAACGGCCGCCCAAATCGACCGGCACATTATTATAACGGTAACGCAGCAACCGCCGCAGTCGCGCGTCTTTGTAGAAACAGTACCCGCCCGCGGTGTTTGAAATCAGACCGAAAAAGTCCTCCGTCCCGAGGTAATTAATCCATGGGTACGGCGTCTTCGGCGTCGTAATCACATACTCTTTCCTTGCGTCGTCAAAATATCCAAATTTCATTGGTTGCTCCCCCAAACGCCTGCGCGCATCCGCCTAGTCCGGATTTTTCACGAAGCTACCCCCGCGACATTCCTTCAAATAGTTCAGGCCTCTGACCTGCCCCGTCATCTCGAGCTCATCTTTGTAAACTGGATCATGCCAGCCCTCGATGTCGATGTTGCCCTGGTAGCCGCCCATACGCAAAATGGAAATCAGGTCCGTCCAGTTGGTATCCCCAAACCCAGGCGTCCTGTGCCAAACAAACGGCTTCGGGCCGTCCTTCCCAAATTCTTTGATGACATCCCACGCGATGGTCGCGTCTTTTCCATGCACATGAAACACCTTCCCAACCCACTTACGCAGCTGCGGCAGCGGATCAATCAGGCTCACCATCTGGTGGCACGGCTCCCATTCCAAGCCGATATTATCCATCGGCACTTCGTTAAACATCATTTCCCACGCGGTCGGATTTTGCGCAATATTCCAGTCGCCTTTTGCCCAATCGCCACCCATATCGCAGTTTTCAAACGCGAGGCGCACGCCCTTGTCGGCCGCACGTTTTGCCAGCGGCCCAAACACCTCTTTAAAACGCGGCATCGACTCCTCAATCGGACGATCCACAATCCTCCCGGCAAAGCCGGAAACAATATCCGTCTCAAATAGATGCGCCGTATCAATTAATGTCTCCCAAGCTTTATGGCACGTTTCATCCACCAACGGATTCCCAAAAATCCCAACGGTAGAAATGACGACGCCATTTGGTTTTGTAATCTCCAATACCTTTTTTGCCGTCTCTTCAATGTCAAGTCCCTCAATCGTCTTCCAGTTCGTCAAACTAAAGCTTTCAAAGCCGTGCGGAATCAGTTGTGGCAGCACTCTCACTGCGTCTGGCGCGCCCACCAACGTACCTATTCTAATGTTGTTCATTGTGTATTCCTCCAAAATTCATAATACAACAATTCTACAACAAAGGGCCGGGCGTGGCAAGTGGCCAACGCTCGGTGAGCAGCCGGTTCCGGTTCTCAGCTGCTCACTACCAGTATCCGCCGGCCCCCCAGTATTCGCCGTACTCACCAACATCAAGCCCTATGTTTGCAAACAGCATTTCAGTATCCGTTCCATCAATAAACCCATCGAAACTGATGTCCAATATTACGTCAAACGATGGATCCTCATATGAAGTTCCAATTTCACTGAACATTAATTCTGAATCTGAGCCGTCGATAATCCCATCATTAAAAACGTCTCCTGCAAGCAGTGGTTTATCATCTAAAACTATATTATTCCCCGCCAAAGTAATTATAAAGTCTCTAGTAATGAATCCAGCTCTTGAAATTTCAAAGTAATATTCTCCATTTGGGAGATCCGTGATTTGCGCTGTCTTCGTATTCGGATTTATTTCAACATTTCTTAATACTTCACTAGACAAATATGACGACTTCACAATGACTCTCGTTTGTGCTGCAGTGTTCATATATTCATCATAAACGGCATCTCCGCTATTCATCCTATCAATAGCTGAGTTGCAAGTTATCCTAACTGAATTTGGTGGTGGGGTTGGGGTAGAAAAATTACATTCATAATCAACTACTCTGCTGCTCAACCCATCTAATCTGTTTACTGCCCTAATCAGATGGTGCCCATAACCGACAAAAACAGTAACATCATTTGAATTTGTGATGACTTTGTCACTCGCATACGCACTCGGGTCTTGGCCATTGTCTAGTGTATAAGTAATAAAACCACCAGATGAAGAGAATATTCTCACATAACCGTTAGCGCCACTAATTACCGGTGTTCCTGGTGTCATGTCAAAAAAGATCCCATGAATCACAGTATCCTGCGTAATATTATCATATGACTCAACCCAACCTTGGAAAATATAATGCAGACCATACCACTGACCGGCCATCGTGTATGGCGGAATCGCATTGTGATTGGATTCTACTAATTGAGAACTAATCGTCCCTTCCGGTCCAACAAAAGTTACTGTGTAGAATATTGGTGTCGGTGTCGGGATAGGTGTTGGAGTCGGCGTCGGTGTCGGCGTTGGCGTTGGCGTTTCAAAAGTGACATCCATAAAAGTAAGCGTTGGATAATTCCCAGCACTTGTTTGCCAAACACCATCATTTGTTGGCGCCCAAATTCCATCTTGCATAGCGGCAGTAGTCATAGCAGTAACCGTGCTCGTTGAAAGTTGTTGTCCGATTGGCAGAAGCGGTGTGTTTTTGTTATCAACAAAACAATTCGTCAAGTATGTCGTTGCACATGTTCTTCCGGCAAACGCTCCGACAATTGTCGCTCCCGCACCGCCCATCACGGTCCCAGCACTATACGAGTTTTTTATATATATTGGATCATTTGTAATCCCTCCAATAAACCCGCCAATATAATTCATTCCAATGTTACCCGTAACCGTTGATAATGAATAGGACCCGTTGATGATCTGTGTATCATAGTTACTGACACCAATCAATCCTCCCGTAAAAGAATCGCCAACAACGGAACCTTCTGAATAACAGCTCTTGATTTGAACATTATTGGATATTTTACCAATCAGTCCGCCAACATCTGACTTGCCCGTAACTTGCGCATTTGCATGACAATTCCCAATATTACATTTATAGTACGCCCAGCCAATCAGTCCACCAGTTTCCCCAAGGCCTGTTACTGTAGCATTTTCCACACTGCAGTTGATCACATTCGTTATACCGGCCCAGCCAACAAGCCCACCCGTGAGTTTTTTACCAACAATCGTTGCATTTTCAATCGTAATGTTTTTAAGTGTTGAACCATAAATCGTTCCAAATAGGCCCGCTGATTCTTTTGTTGGTTCCACATTTAAGTTTGTGATTTTATGATAATCCCCATCAATTGTGACGGAAACCAAATATCCTCCAGTTGAATAAGAATTAAATTCTTCATCATAATAGTATGTAACCTGGTCACCGATTGGAGTCCAGACAAGGTTGTTCAAATCTATGTCTTTTGTGATTTTAAATGCTTTTCCCTCAAAAAAAGACTCGCCAATAATATCATTTAAATGAGCCAGTTGCGCGCCTGATGAAATCAGAAACGGGTTTTGCGCAGAGCCATCGCCACCCGCAAATGCTGTCGCAACGGTTCCATCCCAAATGTCTATTCCATTCGAAGGGCTATCCGCCCAAACAGACGTACCTAAGATGCTGAGAACCATAAAAACAACCATAAGAATACTTATAATTTTTTTCACATACCTCACCTCCAAAACATAATGATAAAATGTATAGATTACAGGGAAATAATACCATGGCAATTTGCAATTTGCAATCTGAAAATGGTCATTTTACAATAAGAGCGTTCGGCAAATTGTGTCTGCGGTTCACTTCCGACGGAGAGTTAATCGTTCTCCCTTGATAATACATCGCGGATGACTTCCCGCCATCGAGATTACATGCATTGATCGCGCCGCGACTGCGCAGGATTTCTTGCACATCTTTAAACGTCGCGCCGATGCTTCGCAGCTGTCTGCCATCAATGACCAACATCAGAATCTTGCCTTCTTGAGTTTGCCCAATTGCCGTTCGAGGCGCAAAACCGCCAGCGTACTTGGTGAGGTCTGTTGACTTACCGTTCACAATCAACACCGGCCCAAACTCAACCGCCCACCGAAACTTTGCCGTGCGAATTTGTGTACCCGAATACGTTCCAACCTTTAATGTGTTGTTTGCATCCATGCCGACAATCTGATGCCACGTCGATTTCCCCATGTTTCGGATTTCATAATTGTAAATCGCCAGTCCTGCGCATACATCTCTTGCAATCATGTTGTACCCGCTCGCGTTCATCGCAACAAGCACTTTGCTGTCGCCAACAATTTCGCCGAGCAGGTTACCGTTTCCCGAAGGGGCA
>JBAXOJ010000119.1:0-6092 GCA_037133315.1 Clostridia bacterium | reverse complement strand
TTTAATAATTATTTTGAAAGAGAGCGATATCTTTGTATAAATTTGTGATCAACGGGCAGAAGAAATTGAAAGGGGAAGTCGAGATTAGCGGTTCTAAGAACGCTGCACTCGCGATTATCCCTGCGACAATCCTTGTAGGAGGACCGTGCGAGATTCATTGTGTACCCAATATTGACGATGTCAAAACCATGATTGAACTGCTGGTGCAATTGGGTGCGAAGGTGGAATGGCTGTCTCAGGATGACGTGCGCATTGATACCTCGACCATCAATTCTTATACGGCGACCTATGAAATGGCGAGCCGCATTCGGGCTTCATGCTATTTGTTGGGCGCGTTGCTGGGAAGCCAGAAAATTGCCTTTGTGGCACCGTCGGGTGGCTGTAATTTTGGTGTGCGACCGATTGACCAGCACATCAAAGGATTTGAACTCATGGGTGCGAAGCATACCTTGAAGCATGGCGCGGATTTACTGGAGGCGCCGGAACTGCATGGCGCACACATCTATCTGGACATTGTGAGTGTGGGGGCGACCATCAATATTATGTTTGCGGCGGTGAAGGCAGAGGGCACGACTGTCATCGAAAACGCAGCCAAAGAACCGCACATCGTCGATGTCGCGAACTTTCTGAACTCCATGGGCGCCAATATCAAGGGCGCCGGGACCGACGTCATCCGCATTAAGGGCGTCGAAATCCTCAAAGGTGGCTACAAACACACCATCATTCCTGACCAAATTGAGGCTGGGACCTATATGATCGCTGCGGCGACGACGGGAGGCGATGTCCTCGTGAAGAATGTCATCCCGACGCATATGGAATCTCTCGTGTCAAAACTGATTGATATCGGAGTCAATATCGAAGAACACGACGACGCGATTCGCGTTTGGGTAGATAAACCGTTTCATCGGGCAACCGTCAAGACGTTGCCGCATCCTGGTTTTCCGACTGACCTGCAACCGCTGATTGCGACGCTTCTATGCTTTGCAGAAGGCATCAGCACAGTCAATGAAGGCGTGTGGGAATCCCGGTTTCAATACGTGGATGAGCTCAAACGCATGGGCGCAAAAATCGAGGTCAATGGCAGGACGGCCGTGATCGAAGGGGTGAAGAGCTTGTCAGGCGCACCGATTCGGGCCCATGATTTGCGTGCAGGTGCTGCGATGGTGATTGCTGGACTGGCCGCGGAAGGGCGGACGGAAGTATTCAATGTGAAGGATATTGACCGTGGTTATCAGCATTTTGTGGAAAAATTGCTCGCGCTTGGTGCGGATATTGCACGCGTCACGATCAACGAATGAGGAAGTGAAACGCGCATGATGCATTTTTGCAGTTTGTATAGTGGTAGTAGCGGAAATGCGCTGTTTGTCTCTGCGGGCGGGACTAAAATCCTGGTCGACGCAGGGCTGAGTTGCAAAAGAATTTTCTCTGCACTTGATTCCATCGGCGAAAATCCGACGGATATCAGTGCCATTTTTATTTCCCACGAACACATCGACCACGTGCGCGGAGCGGGCATCATTTCCCGCAAACTCAATATCCCCATTTTCGCAAACGAAAACACCTGGGCCAGGATGATTCCGCTTGTCGGTAGCGTTTCTCCCGAAAACATCATGATTTTCAAGACGGGGGAGCATCTGCAACACGGTGGCATCAAAATCCATCCGTTCTCCATCCCACATGACGCCGCAGAGCCAGTCGGGTTCAATTTCTTTGCCAATGGCAAAAAATTGACCATCGCGACGGACATCGGCCACGTCAACGACGAGATTCTTGGGCATGTCGATGGGAGTGACCTCATCCTTTTGGAATCCAATCACGACTTGGAAATGCTTCGCATCGGGCCCTATCCCTATTATCTGAAACGCCGCATTGAAGGCAAACACGGGCATTTGTCCAACGACACCGCGAGCGAAATCGTCGTATTTCTGGCGGAACGCGGCACCTGTCGCTTCATCCTCGGCCATTTGAGCAAAGAAAACAATTTCCCGGAGCTCGCGTATCTCACCATGCAAAATAAACTCCAGACCAAAAATCTTGTCATCGGCAAAGACATCATCGTCGAAATTGCTTGCCGAGACAGTGTGGGCAGGTTGTTAAAAGTATGAAATTATCTATTGTGGCAGTCGGCAAAATCAAAGAACAATTTTTCCAAGACGGGATTGCGGAGTACGCGAAGCGGTTGCGCAAGTTTTGTACGCTTTCCATCATTGAAGTGGACGATGAAAAACTGCCTGAGCCGTTGACGGCGGGCATGGCACGTCAGGCGTTGGCAAAAGAGGCCATGCGGCTGCAGAGCAAAATCAAGCCAGGGGGATACGTCATAGCCCTGGACGTGGGCGGAAAAAAGTTCAGTTCGCCCGCGTTTGCGCAAGTCGCGCAGGACGTGATGACCTCTGGGAAATCTGCCATTACCTTTGTCATTGGCGGATCGCTGGGGTTCGATGCGGATTTTTTGAAGCAAGTGGACCTGCGAGTCTCTATGTCGGACATGACGTTTCCGCACCAGTTTGCGCGGATGATGCTTTTGGAGCAGGTTTATCGGGCTTTTAAGATACTAAATAATGAAACTTATCACAAATAAGTCTTTTTCTTTGTCGGAAAATAGTATAAAATAAGTGAAGATTTAAAGCATGAAGAAATCGAGACTTTCCGAAAGCAAGGGAGGAACCTATGAAAAAAGTAATGGATGCCGTGCATCGCATATTCACGAAGCAATTTTTTGGCAAACACGATATGAATAAAAAGACCGCTGCCATCATCATTATCGCGTTGATTTTACTATTGGTCATTTTTTTGGTGATGTGGACAAATGTAGGCAAGGCCCCTCTGGGCGTTGCAAACCCAACGGCGATCCCAACGGCGATCCCAACGGCGATTCCGACAAGCGGGCCGAAGAACACTTCAAAGCCTGGCAAACCGACCCCAAAACCGACGGCAGCCCCTACCGCTGCGCCGACAAAAAGTCCGTACCTTTATGGAAACCAATATCTGTCCAATGAATCGATCACGACGTTGAAGAACCTGTTCATACAAAAAAAGACCGATGATTTATTTTTAAACAATCAGGTTGGCACACCAATCACCGCCGATACCAAAGGCACCTATGTTTTAGGTGCGGATGAATCCGAGTTTCTCGATACCATACTCAAAAAGCCAGAAATTAGTGAGGTTTCCGTCGTGATGTTAGTCGATATTGATAACGATGGACAGGATGAAATTGCCTCTTATAAGTACGCGGGTCGCGATGACCATTTGATGAGTTTTTCCATTATGAAAAAGGACGATACGGGGAAATTCTTGTTTTGCGAATTCCCAGGCAACATGGGACAGTTTGAGAAGCTGTCAACCAGTGCGTTTGTCAAGATTGCGGGGAAAAACTACTTTGTCACCGCAACCGAAAACATTTCGAAGGGAATCCTGAAGAATTTGAATATCTACGCGGCTAACAGTGGTACCATTGTAGAGCGCGCGATTATTTGGCAGACGGGCATCAAAGTATGGACGGACGGCGTCAATGCGCGTTTTGTGCACGCATCAGGATACGTGCCTCCGGCGGTGAAGCCATGACAGAGACAAGTGCTACAAAAAAAGGGCTCGTTCATATATATACTGGAAACGGCAAAGGAAAAACAACTTGCGCAATTGGTCTCGCGATTCGCGCGCTGGGCGCTGGGCAACGCATCTTGTTTGCACAGTTCTTGAAAGGCTGTGAATCCTCTGAAGTGGATGTCATGACGAAACTCGGAATTCGCGTAATCCGCATGTGTGAGGTGAAAAAGTTCACATGGCAAATGACCAAAGAAGAATGCCAAGAGGTTCAAGACGCTTGTGCGAAGTTACTCAGCGAGGTCGTGTTTGAAGCAAAGAGTGGACGTTGGGATATGATTGTCGTGGACGAAGCGATGGGTGCGTTGGCAAACAAAGGCGTGTCGCTGACGGCGTTGTGTCAACTGATTGACGACAAACCGAGTGAATTGGAAATTGTGTTGACGGGACGGAATGCACCACGCGAACTCATCGACCGAGCAGACTATGTATCCGAAATCAATGCCTTGAAACACCCACTCGACAAGGGCATCAAGGCGCGCATCGGAATTGAATTTTGAAGGGTGATTGCAGATGAAGAAAACGAAAATAATTTGTACGGTCGGCCCCGCTACGGACGCGCCAGAAGTATTAGAAGAATTGATGCGAAACGGAATGAATGTCGCACGTCTGAACTTTTCCCACGGCGAATACGCCGAACACCAGAGCAGAATTGACCAAATCAAGGCGTTGCGTGAACGCTTGCAAATACCAATTGCCATCCTACTCGACACCAAAGGACCCGAGATTCGAATTCGTGATTTTGAAGCGGGCAAAGTGGAACTCGTCGAAGGGCAGGAATTCACGCTAACCACCGACGATGTAATGGGAAACTCGTCCCATGTATCCGTCTCCGTGAAGACCTTGCACGAAGAGCTGAAGCCTGGGATGCGCGTCCTGATTTCCGACGGACTCATCGAATTGATTGTGAAGAGCGTGGAGGGTCACGACATCCTCTGTACGGTCATGAACGACGGCGAACTCGGCAATCGCAAGAGCATCAACATCCCAAATGTACACATCAATATGCCCTACGTCAGTAAAAAAGACCGCGATGATTTGCTGTTTGGCATTAAGAATGACATCGATTTTGTGGCAGCTTCCTTCATGCGCAGCAAACACGATGCCTTGAAGATTCGCGAAATCCTCGACGATAACGGCGGCAAGGACATCCATATTATCGCAAAAATTGAAAACAGCAAAGGCATCGAAAACGTCGACGAGATTCTCAAAGTCTGCGACGGACTCATGATTGCGCGCGGCGACATGGGCGTGGAAGTGCCGATTGAAGACTTGCCATCCATCCAGAAAAAGTTGATCAAAAAGTGCTTTAGCGCCGGCAAAATCAGCATCACAGCGACCCAGATGCTGGATTCCATGATTCGCAATCCACGGCCGACGCGTGCCGAGGCGACCGACGTCGCAAACGCAATCTACGACGGCACCAGCGCCATCATGCTTTCTGGCGAAACGGCAATCGGGGACTATCCTGTCGAGGCGCTTGAAATGATGGTGCGCATTGCAGAAAAGACGGAGGACAACATCCATTATCGCACCCGTTTCCATGCCTCCACCGTCAAGATGGAAAACACCATCACAAACGCCATCGGCCATGCAACCTGCATGACCGCGTTTGACCTGGATGTGACGGCGATTTTGACGGTCTCGAGCTCGGGACACACGGCACGCACCATCTCGAAGTTCCGCCCCGACAAACCCATCGTCTGCGCGACCCTCATCGAAAAGACCCGCCTGCAGCTTGCTTTGAGCTGGGGCGTTTACCCCATTAAATCGGAACTCAAAAACACAACGGACGAGTTGTTTCGCCATGCGGTAAACCGTGCCCTCGAAGAAGGCTTTGTCGTCTGCGGCGACATCGTTGCCATCACAGCCGGAGCACCCATGGGCGTCAGCGGTACCACAAACATTTTGAAGGTCCACATCGTAGGAGAATAATTATGTCCATTCATATCGTTGACTTAGGAAAAATGAACTATCGCGAGGCCCTTGTCATCCAAGAGCGTCTTTTGGCGCGCCGCCAGGCCAACGAAATCGGCGATACGCTGCTCCTCGTAGAACACCCTGCGACCTTGACGCTCGGCACCCGCGGCCAACGGGCCAACATCCTCGCATCACCCGAGCACCTCGCCCAAAACGGCATCGAAATCTTTGAAGTCAATCGCGGCGGCGACGTCACCTACCACGGCCCCGGCCAAATCGTGGGCTACCCCATCATGAACCTCTCCTGCGTTGAAAACGACATCAAACGCTTCATCTGGAACCTCGAAGAGGTCTTCATTCGCCTCCTTTCGGAGGAATACGGCATCGCCGCGACCCGCGAAGACCAGAAGTACACGGGTGTTTGGGTAAAGGTTCCCGCTGGGACGGGCGCGGCAATTACCGCGGAATGCGGCGCCGCGGGCGAAGGGACAGTCACCATGGGCGAAGGGATGAGTGAAAAGGTAAACGCAGATATGGCAGGGGCAACCGCAACGGGCGATGGGTCA
>JBAXOJ010000118.1:0-6196 GCA_037133315.1 Clostridia bacterium | reverse complement strand
CCACGAGGTTGTCGCCAAAGCCGTATTCTTTTGCTGCGTTACTTGAATTATGGTAAATCGAAATCATGATTTCTTTGAGTCTAGCATCTACTTTTTCGAAGGTCCAAGAATCGCGTTCGCTGTTCTGGCACATTTCAAGCGCGGAAGTCGCAACGCCACCTGCGTTTGCTGCTTTCGCAGGCCCGAAGAGCACGCCGTTTTTCAAGAAAACTTCAACCGCTTCTGGAGTCGAAGGCATGTTTGCGCCCTCAGCAACTGCGATACAGCCGTTTTTCACGAGCAACTTCGCCGAAGCCTCGTCGATTTCGTTTTGCGTTGCGCTTGGGAGTGCGATATCGCACTTGATGGACCAGATGCCTGCGCATCCTTCTGTGTAAGTTGCTTTTGGATGAGATTTCACGTATTCGCTGATTCTCTTTCTTTCCACTTCTTTGAGTTGTTGTACGAGAGCCAAGTCAATTCCTTCTGGATCATGGATGTATCCGTTGGAGTCGCTCAATGCGACAACTTTAGCGCCGAGTTGAGTTGCTTTTTCAGTCGCATAGATTGCTACGTTTCCGGAACCAGAAATGACAACGGTCTTGCCTTTGAATGAATTCTTCTTCGCATTCAACATTTCTTCTGTGAAGTAGCAGAGACCATAACCAGTTGCTTCTGTTCTTGCAAGGGACCCGCCCCAAGTGAGGCCTTTTCCTGTGAGCACGCCAACAAAATTATTCTTGAGTCTCTTGTACTGTCCATACATGTAACCGATTTCACGTCCGCCTACGCCGATGTCGCCAGCCGGTACGTCCGTGTCTTCGCCGATGTGCTTTGACAACTCAGTCATAAAGCTTTGGCAGAATTTCATGATTTCCATGTCTGATTTGCCTTTTGGATCGAAGTCGGATCCACCTTTGCCACCGCCGATTGGCAATGTGGTGAGTGAATTCTTGAAGATTTGTTCGAACCCTAAGAATTTCACGATGGAAAGATTCACGGTTGGGTGAAGTCTCAAACCGCCTTTGTAAGGGCCGATGGCGCTGTTGAATTGGACTCGGAAGCCTCGGTTGACTTGCACTTTGCCGGCATCGTCTACCCATGCCACGCGGAACATGATTTGTCTTTCAGGCTCAACGATACGATCGAAGATCCCTGCTGCAACCCATTCTGGATGTTTTGCTGCGACTGGCTCGAGTGATTCGAGTACTTCTACTACTGCTTGATGAAATTCTGGTTGTCCTGGATTTCTCTTGAGAACACTCTCAAGAACTGGTGCTAAAATTTTCATTACTGTTTCCTCCTCGTCGAGAATTAATTTATTAATAACATCACTGTTATTTTTTTTTACTATATCATTTGTAACAGATTTTTTTCCAAAATGCAAGTATTAAATTGAAAAATTGCAAAAAAACTTTTTTTTCGATTAAAATGCCATTGGCAAAACGGTGTGATATAATATATTTGAGTGATTGAGGAAGTTGGAGGAGTTCATCTATGAACGAATTTGTTCATCTGCACGTGCATACGGAATTTAGTTTACTGGACGGGGCGAACCGGATACAGAAAATCGCCGAGAAAGTCAAAGAGTTAGGCATGACAAGCATTGCAATTACGGACCATGGCGCCATGTACGGCGTCGTTGATTTCTATAAGGCGTTGAAAGCAGCAGGGGTCAAGCCGATTATCGGTTGTGAGGTTTATGTGGCGCCAAGAAGTCGTTTTGACAAAGAGGGAAAGGCGGATGCGGCGCAAGGTCACCTCATTTTACTTGCAAAAAACGAAATTGGCTATCATAACCTCATCAAACTTGTTTCCATTGGATTTACAGACGGGTTTTATTATAAACCGCGTGTCGATCTGGAAACCATTGTGGCCCATGCCGAAGGACTCATTGCATTGAGTGCGTGCCTCGGCGGAGAAATTCCATCCAGAATTCTTGCAAACGATGACGCCGGCGCGAAAGCCATAGCGCTGAAGTATGCGCAGGTGTTTGGGGAAGACAATTTTTATTTGGAGTTGCAAGATCACGGCATTCCAGACCAGCGTTTGGTCAATGCCAAGTTGATAGCGCTTTCTGAAGAGACGGGCATTCCACTTGTCGCGACAAACGACGCCCACTATATGAACAAAGCCGACGCCAAGGCGCACGAAGTGTTGCTTTGCATCCAGACTGGCAAGACCATCAACGACGAAGACCGCATGCGGTTCGAGACAGACGAGTTTTACTTAAAGTCCGCCAAAGAGATGAAGAAGTTGTTCGCACATGTGCCCGAGGCAATTGAGAACACGGTCAAAATTGCGGCGCGTTGCGAATATGATTTTGTGTTTGGCGAGAGACACCTGCCTGTGTTTCAGTTGCCGGAAGGGCGCGAAGCATATGAATATTTCGAGCAGTTATGTGAGGAAGGTTTCAAAAAACGTTATGGCGATTCGCCAACACAAGAAGAAATAGACCGCTTAAAATTTGAAACGAATATGATTCGTCAGATGGATTTTGTGGACTATTTCTTAATTGTGCATGATTTCATTGCGTTTTCAAAAGCCAACGGCATCATGGTAGGCCCAGGCAGAGGGTCAGCGGCAGGGAGCATGGTCGCCTATTGTCTTGGGATTACCGGAATAGATCCACTAAAATACAATTTGCTCTTTGAGCGGTTTCTGAATCCAGAACGCGTCACCATGCCCGATATCGATATCGACTTTTGCTACGAACGCCGGCAGGAA
The DNA here is from genome assembly GCA_037133315.1 of Clostridia bacterium. Classification (GTDB taxonomy): domain Bacteria; phylum Bacillota; class Clostridia; order JBAXOJ01; family JBAXOJ01; genus JBAXOJ01. The sequence continues at coordinate 3,490 of JBAXOJ010000118.1, read as the reverse complement.
GTCATCGACTATGTGATTTCGTTGTATGGGGAAGATCGCGTCGCGCAGATTATCACGTTTGGGACGTTGGCGCCACGGGCAGCCATAAAAGACACAGGTCGTGCGTTGGCTGTGCCATATGCGGATGTGGATCAGATTTCCAAGCTCATTCCGATGGAACTGAAGATTACCCTTGAAAAAGCACTGGAACGCAGTCCGGAGTTGAAAGGGCGCTACGAAACGGATGCGCAAATTCATAACCTGATGGATACGGCCATGAAATTCGAGGGGATGCCTCGGCATTCTTCGACCCATGCGGCGGGTGTTGTGATCACAGCGAAGCCGGTCACGGACTATGTGCCAGTTTCCAAGCAAGATAATAACGTGACCACGCAGTTCAATATGAATTTATTAGACGAACTTGGGCTTTTGAAAATGGACTTTTTGGGGCTGCGCACCCTGACCGTGATTCGGGATGCAATTGCGATGGTGCAGGAAAACTTTGGAGTGGCGATCGACATCGACACAATCGACCTCACGGACGCAGCAGTGTATCAAATGATCAGTGAAGGCAAGACCTCTGGGCTGTTTCAACTGGAAAGTTCGGGCATGACCAATTTCATGAAGGAACTTCAACCAAATTCTTTAGAAGATATCATCGCCGGGATTTCGTTGTATCGACCTGGTCCGATGGAGAAAATACCGACTTACATTGAAAACAAACGCAATCCTTCAAAGGTGAAGTACGATACACCGCAGTTGGAAGCCATATTAGATGTGACGCACGCGGTCATCATTTATCAAGAACAGGTCATGCAAATTGTGCGTGATCTGGCCGGTTTTTCCTATGGACGCTCGGATATGATGCGGCGATACATGTCAAAGAAAAAGCACGATATCATGGAAATGGAACGCAGAAATTTCATCTATGGCATTACGCTTGAAGATGGCACGGTAGAAGTGGATGGTTGTTTGCGCCGCGGAGTCTCGGAGTCGACGGCAATCAAATTATTCGATGAGATGATGAACTTCGCGAGTTACGCCTTCAACAAATCGCATGCGGCAGCTTATGCAGTGATTTCCTACCAGACAGCATGGCTCAAGCATTATTATCCAAGTGAATTCATGGCAGCAATGCTAAACAGTTTCTTAGGCAGTGCGGAGCGCATCTCGATTTATGTTGCGGACGCGAAAGCGATGGGAATTGCGGTGTTGCCGCCAGACATCAACGAAAGTGGGCGTGGATTCACGGTGAAGAACGGTAGGATTCGATTTGGTCTCGCCGCCGTGAAAAATGTTGGCGAAACCGCCGCCGCGCAAATGATTCTCGAACGCACGCAGAATGGAAATTATACCAACTTCAGAAATTTTTGTGAACGCATCGGCGACAAGGATGTCAATAAAAAATGCATTGAAAGTCTGATTAAGAGTGGTGCGTTTGATTTTGAGGGCGTCTTCCGATCCCAACTTTGCTCCACATACGAGAAACTACTCGACGGCATCTCCCGCTCGAAACGCAGTCAGGCAGAAGGGCAGTTTTCTTTATTCGACGCGCTTGATGTCGAAGACGTCTCCGAGCAATCCTATCCTGACATTAAAGAATACCCAAAGAAACTGATGTTGGCAATGGAAAAAGAAATGCTTGGCATCTACGTGTCGGGGCACCCGCTGCAGGAATATCAAGCGGCCATATCCGGAGCCGATTTCACTTCAAGTGCTCGAATTCTCGAAATCTTAGAAGAAGAAAAAACGGCAGGTGCGAGCGCTGGCGAGTTTTCGGACGGGACAAAAGTGAAGGTTGCCGGCATCGTAACGGCGCGCAAAAATAAAGTCACCCGTAGCAACAACCTCATGGCCTTTGTCACAATCGAGGATCTCTACGGCCCCATTGAACTCCTTGTCTTTCCTGCAATTTTGGATAAGTACGGTGGTATGCTGGAGTTGGAGGGGTTGGTCCAAGTGGAGGGCAACCTCAGTGTGCGCGCGGATGAAGATGTGAAGATGATTGCTGAAGTGGTCAGTCCGCTTCAATTGCATGTCCATACTGCAAAGGCTGCTCCCGCAAACACACAGCGTCTGTACTTGCGTTTCCCAACTGAGGCGTCCCCAGATTTGGTTGAGACGGCAAAAGACGTGCTCCGTGGGCACAGTGGCACGATACCAGTCTACACCATGTTTGCGCACGAGAAGAGCGCGAAAGTGCTCGAAAAGGAACTGTGGGTGGCACTGAATCCAGATTTGCAAGAAGCATTGATTGCGCTTCTGGGCGAGGATAATGTAAAGGTGAAGAATTGATAAACTTGATTTATTCCAAAAATTATATTAAGATAATGCGTGAAGTTTCGACTGCGAGGAGAAATTATAATGTGGGTAGTGGTGTATTTAGCTCAAAATATGAATATTGCTTCTGAAGTGGAACGAATACTGACAGAGGGTAGTTTACTTGTAAAGCTTAGGGCGGTAGAGGGTTCTCTTGACAATCCAGATGGGTATGTCGAAGTGATTGTGCCTGAAACCGAAAGCGAGCAGGCTCATCGTCTAATCATCGAAAGTGGACTATAAGGTGGACAAGATGAAAACAATTGGAGTTCTTACAAGTGGTGGAGATGCACCTGGCATGAATGCAGCGATTCGTGCTGTTGTACGGGCAGGAATCTATCACGGATTCAAGGTCATGGGAATAAAAAAAGGATATAATGGTCTCATCAATGGTGAGATTTTTGAAATGGATTTGAGAAGTGTTTCGGACATTATGAAAAGTGGCGGAACCGTTCTTCAGACTGCACGTTGTGCTGAATTCATGGAAGAAGAAGGCATATTAAAAGGCATTAAAATGGCGCAAGTGTTTGATATTGATGCGATTGTCGTGATTGGCGGAGACGGTTCGTACCGTGGGGCACTAGAAATGTGTCAACTGGGAATGCCTGTGATTGGGCTGCCGGGTACCATCGATAACGATATCGCATGCACGGAGTATACCATTGGTTATGATACTGCGATGAATACGGCCTTGGATGCGTTAGACAAGATCAAAGATACTGCATCTTCTCATGATCGCTGCAGTGTGTTTGAAGTAATGGGACGTAGGGCTGGATATATCGCTTTAAACGTTGCGATCGCAGGCGGTGCTGAAGTGGCGCTTCTGCCAGAAAAACCGTATGACATGAATAAAGACGTCATTAAACCAATTTTTGCAGCAAAGAATCGTGGGAAAAGTCATTTTGTTGTCATTGTCGCGGAAGGCGTTGGCGGGGCGATGGAAATTGCAAGTAAAATCGAAGAAAAGACAGGGATAGAAACCAGAGCCACCATTCTAGGACATGTACAACGCGGAGGCAGTCCATCGGTCGTCGATCGTGTAGTCGCCAGCAAAATGGGCACACGTGCAGTTGAACTGTTGAAAGAAGGAAAAATCAATCGCATCGTCGGTATGAAAAGCAACAAAATTGTGGATTACGACATAGAAGAAGCCTTAAACATGGAGAAATCAATTGATGAATACGAGTACGAT
>JBAXOJ010000117.1:0-6234 GCA_037133315.1 Clostridia bacterium | reverse complement strand
TCGGATCTAACGTTTTTAACGACGCTGTTATGAAGGAAAGATTACCGAAAGCGACCTACAAAGAGATTCGCAAAACAATCGAACAAGGTGAAAACCTTAACCCAGCGACTGCAGAAGTAGTTGCAAACGCAATGAAGGATTGGGCCATTGAAAAAGGCGCAACCCACTTTGCACACTGGTTCCAACCGATGACCGGCGCTGCTGCCGGCAAGCATGATTCTTTTATCAATCCTACCGATGATGGTAAGGTTATATTAGAGTTTTCAGGTAAGGAACTCGTAAAAGGCGAGCCAGACGCATCTTCATTTCCATCAGGCGGCTTGAGAGCGACGTTTGAAGCGCGTGGATACACAGCATGGGATTGCACATCACCAGCATTTTTGATTAGTGAGACATTGTACATTCCGACCGCATTCTGTTCCTACACGGGAGAGGCACTTGATAAAAAGACGCCAGTTCTCCGTTCTATGGAAGCAATGAATGTAGCAGCATTAAAATTACTGAAAGTGCTTGGCGACACGACGACACTTCGCGTGGTCACTACGAGTGGGCCTGAGCAAGAATACTTTCTAATCAATAAAAGCGATTATTTACAACGCAAAGATTTAAGATTTACGGGGCGCACGTTATTTGGTGCGCGGACTCCTAAAGGGCAAGAGATGGAAGATCACTACTTCGGAAGCATTAAAGAGCGCGTGGTTGATTTTATGAAAGAACTGGATACTGAGCTTTGGAAAGTTGGCGTTGCTGCGAAGACAAAGCATAATGAAGTGGCACCTTCTCAATATGAAATTGCGCCTGTATTCACTACGGCGAATATTGCAACGGACCACAACCAACTTGTTATGGAAACGTTGAAAAAAGTTGCGTTGCGGCATGATTTTGTTTGCTTGCTCCACGAAAAGCCATTTGCAGGAATCAACGGTTCTGGAAAACACAATAACTGGTCTTTGGCTACGAACGATGGCAACAATCTTCTCGACCCAGGCAAAAAGCCTGAGGACAACGTGTCTTTCTTGCTGTTCTTGAGTGCTGTCATTGCTGCGGTTGATGAATATGCTGACTTATTGAGACTTTCCGCTGCAAACCCAGGAAATGACCATCGTCTCGGCGCAAACGAAGCTCCTCCTGCAATCATTTCGATTTTCTTAGGAGAGCATCTTGTGGAAATCCTAGATAGCATTGAATCAAGCACGATTCTAGGGCCATCCTCAAGAAAGTCAGAGATTTCAGTTGGCGTGAAGACACTTCCGTTATTAGCAAAAGACACGACTGACCGCAACAGAACTTCTTCCTTTGCATTTACTGGAAACAAATTCGAATTTAGAATGGTGCCTTCTTCGGCTTCCATTGCAGGTTCTTGTTTTGTACTGAACACGATCGTTGCAGAAACAATCACTCAAATTGCGGATAAACTTACAAAAGCAAAAGATTTGAATAAAGAGGCTATGAAACTTGTAGCAGAGCTCTATTCTAAGCACAAAAGAGTGATTTACAATGGCAACGGATACACGGATGAATGGATTGCAGAAGCAGCGCGCAGAGGACTACCAAACATCACCAACATGGTTGATTCAACCAAAGCCATCATCAGCAAGAAAAATGTTGATGTATTGAAAAAACACGGTGTTTTAGATCAGAACGAGTGTGAATCTAGATTTGAAATTCTACTCGAGCAATACTCGAAAACCATCATGATTGAAGCAATGACAGCGCTTGATATGGGTAGAAAACAAATTCTACCGTCCGTTCTTTCCTTCCAGGGAAGCCTCGCAGGAAATATTTCTGCAATGAATGATATCAAGAAATCTACATCAACTTTAACTGCAACGAAACTTTTTGATCAGTTGACGAAAGATGTTGACCTTCTAGATAAATCATTGACGAAACTGGAAGCAGCAATTGAAAAAGCGGACGCGGATCATTCTGATTCCTTTAAACACGCCGCGAAATTCAGAGATCTGGTTTGCCCAGCAATGTTAGAAGTGAGAGAGATTGCAGATCGTTTAGAACTTTATGTAGATGAAGAATTCTGGCCATTCCCGACCTATGGCGATATCTTCTTTGAAACCATTTAATCCTTAAAATGAAAAAAAGCCTCCGCGTTGCGGGGGCTTTTTTGGTGGGGATGGTGGGAGTCGAACCCACACGATATCACTATCGACGGATTTTGAGTCCGTTACGTCTGCCAGTTCCATCACATCCCCAAACACAAGTCAAATGTTAGCATAAATTATTCTCTAAATCAACCCGAAATCACAAATAAATTTGTGAAATTACAAATTAAGTATGATATAATTAAAAAAATGTTTCAAGAATAGAAAATCATGAGGATTAGTAAATGAGCGACTTGTCTTTTCTGAGATTTAGTGAGAGTGAACGGAAGCACAGAATGATTATGAATTATTCTGCGGATTTGTTATCAATTCATTCGCCTGATGGCAGTTTTACATTTGTTTCACCCGCGTGTAAAGAAGTATTAGGATATGATCAAGTCGATCTAATTGGTAAAAACTTTTTTGCGCTGGCGCATCCAGATGATCTTGCTCGGATTAATCATGAGCAGTGTATTTTATTGGATAGTAAAAAGACGTGTGTTTTAGAATATAGAATTAAAAAGCAGGACGGATCCTATATCTGGATCGAAACACGAATGAAAGCGGTTGCTGAAATCAATTCCAAGAAAATTTCTGAGTTGATTTGTGTTTCACGAGACGTGTCTGCACATAAACAAAAAGAACTTCAATTAATCGAGAACGAAAAGCGACTGTTCTCCACCCAGGCAATTGCAAATGTAGGGAATTGGGAACTGGATTTGCGCACAAACGAAATGTGGGCGTCCCCAGAGGCTTATCGGATTTATGGATTAGCGGTTTCAGAAAAACCTCTTTTGTTGCAAGATGTGCAAAATGCGGTCGTCCCAGCATATAGAAAACTGCTTGACGAAGCACTGTCTGCACTAATAAAAGAAAACAAACCATACTTTGTTGAATTTGAAATCATTCGAGACATTGACCACGAGACGCGTATGATTCTTTCTCAGGCAGCGGTTGAATGCGATCAAAACAATCAACAACTCAAAGTGGTTGGTGTTTTGCGGGACATCACTGACTTGAAAAAAGCACAGCAAGCATTGTTATCTAATGAGGCAAAACAACGCGCCATGATAGCCAACATCTCAGATGTCATAGGCATCGTCGATGCGAAAGGCATTGCGACCTATTTGAGCCCAAACTGTGAGAGATGGTTTGGATGGAGAGCTGAAGATATGGAACAAACCAGCGTTTGGGGGATTGTTCATCAAGAAGATCGGAAACGAATCCAGCAGGATTTCACAATCCTCTTGAAAAAGGTAGGTGCTACAAAGACTGTAGAATTTCGATTCCAATGTAAGGACGGTACCTTTAAGATGGTTCGTCTGACCGCTATGAATTTAATCGACGATCCAAATATCAAAGGAATACTCATGAATTATCATGACATCACGGAGCATAAAAAAGTTTTAGAGACGCTAATTGAAAACGAAGAAAAATATCGTGGTGTGTTTGCAGCGGTGACGGACGGATTGCTCGTGGTTGACCTTGCAACCCAAAAAATTGTTGATGCAAACGATTCTTCGCTTGTTTTATATGGATATACCAAAGAAGAGTTGCTCAAATTGGACTTTTCTGAGATGTTTAAAGGCAAGCGAGAACAGAACCGAAAAGACGGCACATCTTTTCCAATTGAATTATCGACTAGCGTGTTCGAAGTCGACGGCAAGAAAATGCTGCTGGCAGTAGTGAAGGACGTTTCCTATTCTGTGAAAAGTAAGAATGAAATTTTAGAAGCAAATCGATTATTACATGAATCGCAGAAATTTGCCCATATTGGAAGCTATGTCTTTGATTTTCTTGCGGGTATTTGGACAGCTTCCCCTGAATTGATGCGGATTTTTGGCATTACGGATGCTTATGAAAAAAACTTTGAAGGTTGGCTCAAAATCATTTCATCTATGGATCGTGCGCGCATGAATGCTTATTTTGCTGAACTTGTCAAAACAAAATCTGGGTTTGATAACAAATACAGAATAGTAAAACAAGACACAGAGGAAGTCCTTTGGGTCCATGGGCTTGGGGTATTTGAATACAATGAGTTTGGTGAGATTGTCCGATTAATCGGAACGATCCAAGATATTTCTGAGAAAATATCTTATGAGGAAAAGCTGCAAGAGTCCATTTCTCTTTTAACGACCACATTAGAGTCCACAACTGACGGCATCCTAGTCGTTGGGAAAAATGCGAAAATTACTTATTGCAATAAAAAATTCATCCAAATGTGGGATATGCCACAGGATATTATTGAATCATGGAATCATGATGATACCGTTTTGTATTTAAAGAGTAAGGTGCGGAATCAAGAATTGTTTGGAGAAGTCATCAATGAGATTTATTATACTTCAGATTCAAAAAGTTTTGATGAATTTGAACTGTTTGACGGCAGAACGTTTGAACGTTATTCCATTCCACAATATTTGAATGGGGAAATTGTAGGTCGCGTTTGGAGTTTCCGAGATATTTCACAAAGAAAACTTTCTGAAATGAAATTGAAAGAAAGTGAAGAACATTTCAGAAGCGTCGTAGAGTTTTCTCAAGATGCGTTTTACAGAAAGAATGTAGAGGAAGAGAACTTTGATTATGTGAGCCCCGTGTTTGAAAAATTGACAGGATACACGACAAAAGAGATCTTAAAGTTGAATCGACAACAACTGCTCGGGAAAATTCATCAAGAAGATTTGTCGATTGTACAAAAACACTACACCGCAGATTGTTTCAATGAAAATGAATCGATTTCTTTGGAGTATCGCTTCTTATGTAAAGATGGGCAATACCGTTGGTTCGCCGACCAGTTTATTTATGTGAAAGACGAGCAGGAGTGTTATATCTATGGCTCGATGCATGATATTAGCGAGCGGAAACTGTATGAAGGGAAAATCCTTTTTAGTAGTTATCACGATAGTCTTACTGGTTTATACAATCGAAGATATTTGGATGAAGAAATGAGCAAATTAAACACGCTTGAAAACTTGCCGATTTCAATCATCATCGGTGATATGAATGGCTTAAAACTAGCAAATGACACATTTGGTCATAACGTTGGAGATGAAATTCTGATTCGTTGCGCCGAAATTATCAAAGAAGTGAGTCGCCCAACGGATGTGATTGCACGTTGGGGTGGCGATGAATTTATTGTTTTGATGCCAAATACGGACTATGTTGAGGCAGGTCGCATTGTGACAAAAATAAACGAGGTTTGTGCAAATGTTCAAGTGCACTCTATCCCAGTTTCAATCTCATTTGGATATGAAACAAAGACGACGATTGAAGAAAATATGAACGCTGTATTGAAGATCGCGGAAGATTACATGTACAAGCATAAAATGGTCGAAACGACTTCTATTCGAGGGAAAACCATTGATATTATGTTAAACACTTTATATGAAAAAAACGAGCGGGAAGAAGCACATTCTAGAAGAGTGAGTGAAATATGTTCGCTAATTGGCGCGGCTTTAGAACTTCCGGATAACATCGTTAGCAAGTTGCGCGCGATAGGGCTCGTACATGACATAGGGAAGATCGCCATTCATGAAGAGATATTAAACAAACCGGGAAGATTAAATGAAATTGAAACGACAGAAATGAAACGACATTCAGAAATCGGCTATCGCATTTTAAGTTCTAAGACAGAAATGTCTGAAGTTGCAGATTACGTGCTCATGCATCATGAAAGACTAGATGGATCGGGGTATCCGAAGGGACTAAAAGGCGATGAAATTCCGTTGATTAGCAGAATTCTTGGCATTGCAGATTCTTATGACGCGATGACAAGTGACCGTTGTTACAAGGACGCGATGACTGAGAAAGAGGCGGTTTATGAGTTGATCGCGCAATCAGGCACGTTGTTTGATGAAAAGATTTGTAAGACGTTTGTGCAAAAAGTGTTGAAAGCAAAATGGGTCAAATCTTAAAGTAATGCTTGCAAATAATAAATAAATGGGATATTATGGAATTCGAATAGTTGGAGAGCTGTTTGACAAAGAGAAAGTTTGACGGTATAATTATTTTGTAATGGCTGAGTCTTTTCAAAATATTCTTGAAAAGTACGGAGGAACCAAGAATTGGGGTTAATCCACTATCGTAGTGGAGGGGGGCCTATTTACCCTAACCCGTCAGCTAACTTCGGAAGCCGAAATAG
>JBAXOJ010000116.1:0-6271 GCA_037133315.1 Clostridia bacterium | reverse complement strand
TATCGGATTCATTCGGGCGCGGCGATGTTGGCGATTAAGACGTGCACACCCGTTGTGCCTGTTGGGATCGAGGGCAACGCTCATATTTTTGGCAAGGTGCGCATTGTGTTTGGGGAACCCTATTATCTCGATGGCAGTTGTGACGTGGATTACACACATGCCGAGTACGTGACGTTTAGCAAAGAAATTATGCGCAAAGCCTACGGATTGGTCGGGCAGACGCTACACGAAGAAGGTGACGTTTCATGAAAATTTTATTGGCAAAGTCAGCGGGGTTTTGTTATGGCGTGGCCAACGCAGTGAAGAAAGCGGAGGGGTTGGTGTATGAAAACAGGTCCAACCAAGTCATCAAGACGCTTGGGCCGATCATTCACAATGAAACGGTCATTTCACAGTTTGCTAAGGAAGGCGTGAAAATCATAGAAAGCCCTGCGGAAGCGAATGCGGGGGACCTCGTCATGATTCGCGCACATGGGGTGGGCGAGCGTGTGTTTGAGGAATTGAAAGAGCGTGACGCAGAAATCTGTGATGTGACGTGTTCCTATGTGGCGAAGATTCAGGCGTTGGTGAAGCAAAAAAGCGAAGAAGGCTATGTCATCGTGATTGTGGGTGATAAAAATCATCCAGAGGTGATCGGGATTTGCGGTTGGATTGCAGGCCCGAAATTTGTGGTGATGCAACCAGAAGATCTGGAGGATCCCGCGTTGCGCGATGCGTATTTATCGTCGAAAGGACTGTGTTTTGTGTCCCAAACGACCCTTACGACAGAAAAATGGGAGAAAGTTTATGAAATTGCACGAAATCAGTTTGAAAATGTCATAAAATTTGATACAATATGTAATGCAACTTTGAAACGTCAATCAGAAGCAATGGAACTTGCAAAGCAGGTTGACATGATGATTGTGATTGGCAGTCGTTCTAGCTCAAATACTTTAAAGTTAGTAGAGGTTTGTGCCGGGATTTGTGAGAAGACATATTTAATTGAAGGCGCGCAAGATTTGGCTCCTAAACTATTTAAATATATTAATACGATTGGGGTTACCGCAGGTGCATCGACGCCTGACAGAGTAATCAAGGAGGTAATTAGCAAAATGAGCGAGATTAACGAGAAAAACGATGTGATCGAGACTGTTGAAACAACTGAGACGATCGAAACGACAGAAGAAGTGCAAGCCACAGAACCTGTTGCAGAAGTAGAAGTGCCAGAAGTACCAGAAGTGCCAGAAGTGCCAGAAGTACCAGAAGTGCCAGAAGTACCAGAAGTACCAGAAGTATCAGAAGTGGTTGCGGAAGAAGAACCAGAAGTACCAGAGGTGGCAGAAGAACCTGTTGCTGCGGAGCCGAAAGTCGAGACGCCTGCGGCGCCTGAGACGTTTGAGCAAATGCTCGATCAATACAGCGGCGAAATTCGTTCTGGGAAGATTATGAAGGGTACGGTTAGTCGAATTACCACTGATAAAATATATGTCGATTTAGGCGGAAAATTTGAGGGTGAACTCCCTGCCGCTCAATTTGAAGGCGAAGAAGTGCCCGCGATTGGCACATTAATTGATGTGCGCGTCAACCGCGTGAGCGAAAAAGACAATGCGATTCACCTTTCAAAAGGAGTCGATCGCTTTACTAAGATGTTGAAAGAGTTTACAGAAATCATGGAAGCAGGCGAGACCCTCGACGCGAAAATTGAAAAAGCGGTCAAAGGTGGCGCAATTGCAAAGACAAGAGTCGGCGATGTATTTATTCCGTTGCCATTGCTCGCTGATAAGTATGTAGAGCAAGCAGATGAGTATGTGGGCAAGACGGTCAAAGTCAAAATCATCTCAGTAGATGAAAAGAGAAGAAGTGTCAAGGCATCGGCGAAAGAGCATGCGATGGCGCAGAAAATGGCAGCACAAGCTTCTATCTGGGAAAAAATTGTGGTTGGCGAGACGATGACAGGTACTGTGAAAAACTTTACCGATTACAGAGCGTTTATTGATCTTGGTGGTATCGACGGCAGCATTCATATCTCTGAAATCTCTTGGAGCAGAATTAAGCATCCTTCCGAAGCGTTGACCATCGGTCAGACGGTTGAAGTGCGGGTTCTGGATGCGGACAAAGAGACGAGAAGAATTTCGTTGACATGCAAGAAAGCTGAGGAAAACCCTTGGTTTGGTGCGGAAGCGAAATTTGAGGTTGGCGCAACTGTGACAGGAACGGTTGCAAGAATCGTACCGTTTGGCGCGTTTGTCGTATTGTCGGATGGCGTCGATGGACTTGTGCATATTTCTCAGATTTCTGACTACAGACTGACGAAAGTCGAAGAAGCCCTCAAAGTTGGGGACGAAGTGACTTGCAAAATTATCGAAGTGGACATTCCGACGCAAAAGATTAGTTTGAGCATCAAAGAAATCGAACCAATCAATCCACCTGCAAGAGTTGCAGAAGCGGAAGCGCGTCAAAAAGAGCGTGACGAAAGAGATGCCGAACGTGCGAAGCGACTGGCAGAGCGAGAAGCAGCACAGGCAGATCAGGCGGTCAAGCGTTCTTCGCGAGCAGCGGAACGTGGCGAAAAAGACGAACAAAAGACGAACCACAATGAAGAAATGGTCAACACCATTGGCGATATTGCGGGCATGCTTGAAGTATTGTCGGATAAGCCTACGGGAAGCGACAAGATTTAGGTATGAAAAAACTTTTACTTGGGTATGGCGCTGAAATCATACACATGGGGAAAAAGCAGTATCCTTTCCTTGAAGTGGATAAAATCAATGCCATGATGTGGTCTGGTTACCAGGCTGAAGGAGTGAAAGTTTGCGAACGCTATCATGAAACTGCAATGCAGGAAATATTTAATAAATTAGAAGACGGCTGCGATATGAAAATCATTCAAATCGCGGGTCCGTCTTCTTCTGGTAAAACGACACTAGCACAAAATATTTTTCTGCACCTGTGCGAAAACGACTATAATCCTGTGATGATTTCACTGGATGATTATTATCGAGGGAAAGAATATTATTCGGTCAATGAATTTGGCGAGAGCGATTATGAGTCGCCAGAGGCCATCGATATCGCGTTGTTTAATGAACAGATTTATCAGCTGACGCATGGCATTACTGTCGAGTTGCCTCTTTTTAATTTTGAAAAAGTCCAACGAGAGGCGGTCGGCAGGCTCATTCGTGCGGGGGAATGCAAAGCGATCATTGTGGAAGGCATCCATGCGTTGAATCCTGTGATTGCTGAAAACTGCAACGATATTTCGCGCTTTAAAATCTTCGTCAACGCGATGGGGCAAATCACGCGCAAAGGAGAATTATTGTTTGACGCGCCAGACCTGCGGCTTGTGCGGCGGATGGTGCGGGATCATTTTCATCGCTGCACCGATGCGCTAGAAACTTTGAAACGCTGGCCTTCTGTCAGAGAAGGGGAGGAAGAACACATTTTCCCCTACGCGGACAGCGCCGATATTTCTTTCAACACATGGCTTCCATATGAAACGTGCGTGCTCAAGACCTTTACCGATGATATTTTAAAAGAACACCGCAACTACGGCAAGTTTGCACCTGAAGCAAAAAGACTGAAGCATATTTTATCCTACTTCAGCCCGGTTTCACCTGAGATTATCCCAACTACATCCATTCTAAAAGAGTTCGTCAAATAGATTTATTTCTTTTTGTTTTGTTTTTTTCGTTCCTCTAGCATCTTCTTAATCGTGTCGATGTTCTTGCCCGCGGCCCCTTTGACTGTAAAGGTTGCGTGTGAGAGCGTTTTTTTGATGTCTTCCATTTCGATGTGTCGCTTAATTTTCAAGGTCGTGGTTTTTGGCATTTCCTCGTAGCCGAACAAGAAGCCTTTGATGCTTTTGAAGGCGGGCATTTGTTTGTTGATGGATTTGATTTCAATGCCGAGTATCTCAGAAACAATCTTGTCGTCGAATGCTTTGCTGATATCCTTTTCCACTACGTCTTTGTTCAACACAAGGCGCACATACACTTCAGCGTCACCGTCCGTTTTTGGCTCCGCAAACACCATGCTTTCTTTAATGAAGGGGAGTTTGTTGATTAATGCCTCGATTTCCTCCGGAAAGATTTTCTTGCCACTGTTGAGCACGATCATGGATTTGAGTCGTCCCGTAATTTTAAGGAGCCCGTGTTTTTCAATCACGCCCAAATCGCCCGTATAGAACCAGCCATCGACAATTGCTTCATCGGTTGCCTCTTGGTTATCTAAATACCCGAGCATGACAATAGGCCCTTTGACGAGGATTTCTCCAGGAATGCCAGGTCGTTCGGAATCAACGATGACCTCAACCCCTCCAATCGGATGGCCACAGGTCCCATGGACCAACACATGTTCATTGCATCCTGCAATCACTGGGGAAGTCTCCGTGAGTCCATAGCCCTGAAACACATTGATACCAATGCCTTCGAATCCCTTCGCAACGCGATCGCTGAGTGGCGCCGCCCCGCTGATGAAGGTGCGTAGTTTGCCGCCAAGCGGTTCTAGAATGCCGGCAAACAACTTGCGTCTCATATCAATACCGAAGAACCGAAGGACCTTGGAAAGCACCAAGGCAATGCGGAAAGGGATATATTTTTTGGTCTTTTTGACGGTTTCAATGATTTTGTCATATATGTTTTCATAAAGCATCGGCACACCGATGATGTAACTGATGCCGTACTCTTTCAAATTCTTTGTGATGTAGCGGAGGCCATCGCAGTACGCGACACATGCTCCTGAGAGAAGGGGTGTCAACAGACCGCACGTGTTCTCAAACGTATGGTGCAAAGGCAAAATAGAAAGCAGAATATCTCCAGGCCCCAACGTGATGAAGGAATTAAAGCCGCGCAAGTCGGTGCAGATGTTTCTGTGACAGAGCATGACCGCTTTTGACTGGCTTGTAGTTCCGGATGTATACAGGAGGATGTTCGCCGTCTCAGGGTCAATGGGCGCATCAACAAAGGTTCTTATGTTTTGCGCGAGCAGGTCATAGCCGTACTGCATCACTGCACTCATGTTGGTAAACAAGTTTTCGGTCGAAATCTTTTCCTCGTCAAAGCTCATCGAAACAAATTTCTCGATACGCGGCTCGGTCTTCATATAATTATCCATGGTGCTCTGGAAATTCGGGTGATAAAAGACGGCACTTACTTTGCTGCGATCCAATAGACCGAGGATTTCGTTTTCGGGCAGAAGTTTGTCCAACGGCACGACGGTTCCTGCGCCATTGACGACCGCCATGTAGGTCACCGCCCAGTGATAACTGTTGTCGCCGATGATAGCGATGCGTTTGTCCTTGAAACCCAGTGCGCAAAGAGCCGTACCGACTGCGTCAACGTCCATGTCGAAGTCACTATATGTCTTCGAACGAATCGGTGCATCGGGATGAATCCTGTACTTAAATGCATATTCATCCGCAAAACGCGCGGTACTTTGCTTGAGCATTTCGCGCAGATTGTTGAATTCGCGCACCTGAAAATATGATTTGCCTATGAGATGATTCGAAATTTGCACCTTTGCCATGTCAACGCTCCTCGGGAATTGATGCATCCATTATATCATAGAATTGCGATTGCGCCAGCACCAACGGTGTGCTATCATATAAATAAAAAAACGAGGATGTGTTTTTGAATGGGAAATCCATTGGTCACGATTGAAATGGAAAATGGCGGAAAAATGGTACTGGAATTGTACCCGGAAGTTGCACCAATCACAGTTGAAAATTTTATTATGCTAGCGAAGAAAGGATTTTATGACGGATTAATCTTTCATAGAGTCATCGCCGGCTTCATGATTCAAGGCGGATGCCCAGAAGGCATCGGCACAAAGGGCCCGGGGCATACGATCATAGGGGAGTTTTCGAAGAACGGCGTCGAAAACAACATCAAGCACGACAAAGGCGTCCTTTCGATGGCGCGCGCGACGCAGCCTGACTCGGCCGGCTCTCAATTCTTCATCATGGTGGAAGATAGCACCCATCTTGACGGCTCCTACGCTGCATTCGGCAGGGTCATCGAAGGCATGGAAGTGGCGGACGCCATCGCTGCGGTCGCATGCGATAACCGCGACAAGCCGATTGAACCGCAGACGATCGCAAAGGTGACCGTGGAAGAATAAAAGCGCTGGGCGGCGTTGCGCGGGCTGATGCGGGCAGGCGTGGGCTAGCGCGGAGGCTGGAAAGGGAGGCGCATGCCTGCTCTTTTAACCTTTTCAACAAAATATCTCGCGAAACTTATAAATTTCATATGAAAACGACCTCTTTCGGGGTCGTTTTCTTTCTATTTTAACCCTTTTC
>JBAXOJ010000115.1:0-6507 GCA_037133315.1 Clostridia bacterium | reverse complement strand
GCGGTCTTCCACTTTCCTGTCTCACCAGCGCTTTGACCTTAAATGAAACGCGCATTGTCTTCCCGATATACTGTGCAGGTATTACGGTTTGCGGGTATTGTTGCACATATCCGCCTGCTTGACGCACACGCAATCCTACGGACCCGCCAACTCCTACTGCTGTCCCAGTCGTCGCTGCGTCGCCCCAGTCAACAGGTACGCCATCTGGTCTCGTTGTTTCAAAGTTACCATTGCGCATAATATTCGGTCCTAGGTTTTCAGTGATGTTCACCTCAGCAACGGCGGCATTAAAATCAGCCGCTTTATAAACTGAAATTCTGTCGATATCTGCAGTGCCCGTTCCGCCTGCGGAATAGATAGAAACCCATGAATTTGTGTTGACACCAGAATTAAAATACACTTTATTCATCACCCAGTGCGCTGTCTCATTAGTAAATCCATTGATTGCACCATCACGAATGCTGACTCTCACATCCGCTGCGCCTCTCGAATAATAAGTCATAATGTATTCCGTATTTTGATCCAGTGTAAAAGCGTTCGATTTGAACATCTTATTTGAAATTGACTTGTCAATCCGAATCGATTGGTATCCCTTGACTCCCTCATTGATAATGCTGCCTATATTAGAAGGATTTGTCCATGAAGCAAGCCCCTCTTCAAAAGATCCATTTGCCAAAACATTACCAGGCTCAGGATTTGGAGTCGGCGTCGGTGAAGGTGTAGGTGACGGTGTTGGCGGAACTGTAGCTTGCGTTCCTCCACTAAACACATACAAGTATACGCCGCCTGGCTCGATCCCTTGTGCATAAGCACCAGTATTTGCGTTCAGGTTTAATATCTGCGAATAATTTGAAGGATTAATAGTCTTCTCTGTAATAAACACGTTTTGAGTTGTCCTGTTGTTTTCAGCAGGATCGACCGGTGAACCGTCGGCATGCGACAGTTTATATACTTTTATACTTGTGGGGTTTACAAACGGCAAACGCAATGTGACAGGTGTGAAGCCAGTCCCAAAGTCAGTGCCGTCATGCACTCCTGCCAACTTTCTGTTTAACACAAACACAGAGTAATTGTTGCTATCATCTTTCATTGCATAAACGCCTGTCAACGGCACATCCGTTCCCACGCGATCATAGGTAGGATTGCTGTATTCGGTAGTCTGCAGCATGTTGTCGCCAGTGGCGTATTTGTTTCTCATCTTCAACGCCAACCATCCAGCATGTGGCACAAATCCTCCTGCTTCAGGCATCGTATGCGACGACCACATGGAACCGCTGCCATACCCCAGATAATTCTGTGATTTATATCCTCTGTAACTGCTGTATAGCCACGTATCAAGCGCCGCAAGACCCATTGCCTCAGACTTTCCATAGTTCTCGGAAGTCTCTGACACTCCATAAATACTGTACCCGCTAGGTCCTCCTTCGTATGCTTCGAGCTGGTAATTTGTGCCTGCAGTAGAATTGAGTAAATCTCTTGTGTCAGCAGTTCCATCAATTTGCGCCTTCACTCCAGTTACCATTCCAACTAGACTTTCCTGCACACCGTGGTCATTAAAGACGGATTCGCCTGTGTCTCCAGTCTCCCACTTCGGTCCGACATAATTCGCATGCCCAAGATAACTTACATTACCACCTTGTTGCGTTGCAAGTTCGCCGTATGAGTCAGTCTGCCAGTTATAAAATGCGCCAAGCGAGAACTTGATTTTACTGTTCAAATTATTTGAAGTCCAAGCCGGCATTCCGCCGATGACATCATTGAAGATGTACTTCGCAAATAACCCGTATTCTTTTCCGCCTGCAGTTACTGCGTTGGCCTGACCGAATCCGTCCCATGACTCCATCCAGCCGTTGTGCCATGTCTCGTTGCCGAGTTCAATCATGATTTCTCGAAACTCTGAGGTCCATGGAGTCCCGTTATTCCCTCGTTGCACGTAACGTTTATACGCAAACGGTTTTGATTCTGGTGTGTCCGTTCCCGGATCATATGGAACGCCCAAGTATTCAATTAGGCCTTTCCATTCGTTTTCATAATAATCAACTGGAACCGTGAAATAAGGTACCGCCCTAGTAGCAGAACTGTTCCCCGTCTTGTAAGCCCAGTCCATGCTTTGAGCGATGGTCATTCTTGAGGCCGAACCAATCGATGGTGCCCATCCCAAGTTATAGTTACTGCTTGCATAATTTGATGTCTGCGCGTCCATCGTCGAATCGTTGAAACTCAAACCATAGAAACGGATAGAAGGCTTCTTTCCAGAAGACGGCATGCTGTCCATCAGTTCATCGAACCCGACTTGTTGAGGCGTAAACGGCTTATAATTATGTACTGCGTCATTACGATACATCAGGAAGTTATCCATATATAACTTGCCAGGCCCTGTAAATTTGAATCCAAATGAAATATGCCAGCCAGATGTAGGGTATGCAGGTCCAGTAAATTCATAGGTGAATTTCTGCCAAGTACCTGTCACGTTCCAAGGGGTAACTTGATTTGCGACCGAGTAAGCACCGTCTCCACCGTTAAATTCGAATTTGACTTTCCCGCTATCCGCTAATCCGACTTGCCGCATCCAAACCTCAACCTTGTAAGGGGCGCCAGGTCTTAACTGGGAATACCACTGTGACTCCCCGTTTCCAGGGATGAAGGGGAAGTACTTATACTGTCCGAGCCCAATGCTTCCTGCTTTTGCGTCCACTTCAAGGCAAGTCTCTCCCTTTTCTGTAAACGTAGGGGGAATTGTGCCAGGGTGTGCCACTCGAGTGAGTGTCGTTGTATTTTTATCATACGAAAATACATCCCCTCCCGCATTGCTGCGCGTCATTCTCATGGAAACGGATTCCGGGTCCATGGTGTTTGTCTTCTTGTAAATAAATGCATAGTCACCCTGTTGAAGATTTAATGAAGAAGTATCTAAATAGGCTCTTTCCATTTGTTGCGAAGCAGGTGTATCAGAAACCAACACTTGATAGCCGACGGTGTCTGAAGAAGTACTTGCCGTCCAGTTCAAAGTGATCGCTCCATTGCTTGCAGTGGCCGTAAGATTTGTAGGCGCATTAGGCGCCGTCATGTCTCCGTTATCCACGACATCGGCAACTGGGTTAAGTTTGTAATTTCGCGTCTCAAAAAGACCAAGCGCATCCGTTACTTTAATCGTCAGTGATGTTTCCGCAGGAGTCGTCACAGGAGTACCTGAAATCTCACCGGTACTTGCGTTGAGCGACAAAGTCGAAGGCAAAGTGCCTTGCGTAATTGTCCATGTATATGGTGCCGTACCGCCTGTTGCGGTAAGTTGGTGGTTATATTGTGTTGCTGCAACTGCGTTTTGCAACGTTGTGGTTAATCCGTAGATATGAGGTCCTGTGTTGGCGCTAGCCGAGGGAGCCACCGAAGCCTCGTTAGAAACAACGGACTGATTTCCTTTTGCGTCAACTGCCTTTACGACGTAATAAAATGTGCGCCCATTTGTCATGTTCGTCTTGTCTGTGTATCTGGTATTATACTTTACATGCCCCACATTCCCAGGATTCGTATACATGTTAGAAATGAACCCGCCATTCGGGAACTGGGTGCAAGGAGTCGGAATACTGGCTTTTCCGATATAGGAAACGTTGTTTGCATTTGTGACATCGATGTTGCCATTACTGTAGGGCAATGGACTTCCGCTTGGATTGACGAGTCTGTAAAAACGGACTTCTGCACCATTCAGATACCCCGTCCATTTTTGGGCGTACATACTCATGCCGCCATGACCGTCCCAAGCAAACCAGTTTGTCCCAAAATGGTCGACTCTTTCTAAGTTTCGAATCACTATTGGTTCAAAGCCTGACCCGTCAACTTCGTTGTTGATTGCGAAGTTGTTCGCACCTGATATGGTACCAAGATTTGCACCGAGCGGTTCTACTCCAGTTGTCTGCACAGTTCCCGGTATTAAAAAATCTGCTGGCGTATTCACATTTGACGCCGCTTGCACTGCAACAGAAGTGCGATCACCCATTGGTATTAACTGAAACGCAAAAACAACTGCCATTACGACACAAAACAACTTTTTCACAAAAAATTCCTCCCAAATTGATATGAATCATATTCACTTACTATAAGTATAAGATAATGGCGATATTTATTCCATGGACTTTCAAATACTGTTTTGCACGAAATACTGTCTTTTTGTCATGGAAAGAAGCCTCCCAAAAAAAGAAGAGCCCCAAAAGGAGCTCCTCTTTCTTCAATTGTTGGAAAGAACGGATTAGTTATAATAATTTAAAATCTCGCCATAAATCCCTACATCGTATCCTAGATTAGACATCAACAATTCCGAGTCCGTGCCATCGATGATGCCGTCCAGATTTAAGTCATTCATGATTACATAGTCCATATCTCCATATCCAAATCCAATGGAACTAAAGAGTGCTTCTGAGTCAGATCCGTCAATGATTTCATCTGGGAATACATCACCTGCTAGCAAGGATTTGTCACCAAGATCCAACGCAGCGCCCGAAATGGTAAGTCCAATGTCTCTGATCATATAACCATTTCTTGAGACAGTCACAACATAACTGCCGTTCGCAATCACTGGGAACGAGGCCGTCTTTAGGGTTGGACTAACCGTCGTCGTGCCAAGGAATGTTGGCGCAAGATAGGATGTCCGGATTGTAACATTCGTCACACCAGCTGCATTCATGTAAGCATCATAAACAGTATCGCCCGTATTCATCAAATCGGCAGCCGATAAGCAACCCAAGGAAACTTGGTAACCTGGCACTGGTGTCGGCGTTGGAGTTGGTGTAGGGGTCGGAGTAGGTGTTGGAGTTGGGGTCGGAGTAGGCGTTGGTGTCGGGGTTGCAACAGGTGGATTGTCTAATGTGCCTGTGTAGTAAACATTGAGAGGAACCATTTTAACATTGTCAATCACACTAACTCCAAAAATATTAATACTTAAGGAATTAATTGACCAGACATTAGCAGCAGATGTGAAAGTGTATTCTAAATGGCTCCAATCTGGACCACCGATTGTAACCGTTGGGCCTGCCGAGGTATTTGCAACCAAACCAGCAAAGTCATAACGAGCTGGCCCTTGGAAATCAAACGACAACTTGTACTGTGTATTCGGCAGTAATCCAGAAAAATACTTTTTCAATCCATCACTTGAAGCGCTGTTTATAACAAATGCATTAGTGCCCCCTACCCCAACTGGAGAAATTGTTGGGAGTGGCGTATTTGCTGGATTGTAGTAATAGTCTGTCAAGCCGTTTTCGAAGCCAGGATTGGTAGAAATATTTTGATTTGTATGGCTGAAAATAGGATCTGCAGGGTTATACGTATAGATTGCAATGTTGTCGATGTAACTGAAATCGGATGCTCCCGTCCCACCATAATTACAGACTCTTAATACGTTTGGCACGATATCGGAGGTATAGAAAATATGTCTTCTCATGATCCAATTATTATTAGTATATAAATTTGAATCCTGAATTTGATTATAGTTAGTAAAGGTAGAACCGCCATCCACTTTTACAAGCTTATTGTCGAAGGAGAAGTAGCCTTGATTTGGTCCTTTTACCGAGTATTCAAGAACATAAGAAGAGTTTGGTTGCAATCCAGTTAATGTCTGCATTGCGTCACCTTCAGTCCAACAACTTTTAATCTTTAAGCCGCCGCTGCCATCCAATCCGTACCCAGTTCCAATAGAAGAAAAGAGTGGATTATTAGTGCCTAAACTCCACGCTGCCGAACCAGATTCAAAATTGCCGTTTCGGATGAGATTGGTCAAATTCTTAGTAATAAGGACGTAAGTAAATTGTGCGGTTACAGTCAAATTTGAACTAATGCTGTTAAATGCGACATCCCATCCTGTAAATGCCCAACCAACTTTCGTCGGATCTGCTGGCGCCGTTGCGCCATTTCCATAGTCTACAGACTGCGTCTTCAATGTGGTTCCATCCCAATCTTTAAACGTTACGGTGAACGTGTTGATTGTGTATTGTGCAGTCACTGTCAAATCAGATTGCACATTTGTGAATGCGGTATCCCAACCAGTGAATGTGTATCCAGTCCTGCTTGGATTAGAAGGTGCAGTTGCATCCGTACTTTGCTCAACAACCTGGGTCTTTAAAGTGGAATTGTCCCAATTCTTAAATATAACAGTGTAAGTCACTGCCGCAGCCCTGTATGTTGCTGTAACGATTAGATTAGCAGTAATATTGTTGTATGCCACGTCCCAACCATTGAAAATATATCCGCCTCTAATTGGGTCAGCTGGGGCCGTTGCACCAGCATTTTTCATAACCTGTTGCGTGCTAATGGTAGAATTGTCCCAATCTTTAAATGAAACGGTATATTGCTCGTTATAAATAGTGGATGTAGTAGATACATCATAGACTTTCATGTAGTCCAAAACCATGTTGCGCGCCCAAGCGGTCCCTGGTCTTGGAAGCAAAATATTACCAGAAGAGTAAGTAGAATCAGAGACACTGAGTAGTTGCATCAATCCACTATCTGGATCGTTTTGAT
>JBAXOJ010000114.1:0-6626 GCA_037133315.1 Clostridia bacterium | reverse complement strand
ACTGTCCGCCTGCCATCTCAAAAAATCCCCGCATCCGATGATGCCTAAATTATATGTTTTCATTTTTTTGCTCCTTTCGCTGCCGCAACGCCCACTTCGTAAGCTGCGATAATCCGGTCACACAATGCATTCCAGTCCTCGTCCACGACGCAACGCGATGGCTCCGATTCAAACCAAGCAATCGTCTGTCTCACGCCTGCGGCAAACGAAACCGTTGCCACGAATCCCGGGACAAACTTTTTAATTTTGGTGTTGTCAAACACCGCGCTCGGGGCTTTGTCGCCCAGCAAATTGCCTTCCTCGCTCGCATCAAACAGCATCAGGAATTCCGTCGGAATATGGATGATATCCGGCGTCACGCCAGCAGCGGCGCCGATGGTCTTGTAAATCTGATCCCAGGACAACACCTCATCCGTCGTGATATGGAAGGAATGTCCGATGGACTGTGAATTCCCGAGCAGTCCAACCAAACCTTTCGCAAAATCCGAGTTGTGGGTCATGGACCAGAGCGAGGTGCCGTCGCCATGTACGATGATTTTCTTGCCTTTTCGCATGCGATCGACGAGCGACCACGGATTGTTCCAACTGGTAAACGCCCCCGGTATCAACACATCGCCATACGTCAAAGACGGTCTCACGGTCGTAAACGGGAAGCCGTTTGCGCGGTACTCTTGCATCAGACGATCTTCGCAAGCGGCTTTGTTGCGCGAGTACTCCCAGTGCGGGTTCGCGAGCGGCGTAGACTCGTCAATCAAGTAGTTGAGCGCCGGCTTTTGATACGCCGATGCCGAGCTGATGAAAATGTACTGCTTCGTCTTTCCAGCAAAAAGTTTGATGTCCCGTTCAATTTCAGCAGGTGTAAATGCAATCCAGTTGACGACTGCGTCAAACATCAGGTCTTTGATCGCGCCACGGACCGCGGCGATGTCATTGATGTCCGCCTGGATGACGTTTGCGCCAGCAGGTGTGAATTCATTGCGGTTCCCGCGGTTTAGTAGGTACAGATTGTAGCCCTTTTCCACGGCCAACGCCGAGGATGCGGTGCTGATGAGGCCCGTGCCTCCGATAAATAATATGTTCATATACTCACCTCATTCATTTGATGGGTTTATTATATGCAATTGCGAATTAAAGCACAATTGAATTTGCACTTTGTTGTTTTTTGATGGTAAACTCTAGATAAAGCATTTATACTAAACATGAAAATTTATTAATTGACTATAGGAGGATTTTATGTTTAATTTAAACCACGAAGAAATACCGTTTAGTAAGGCAAATTCATTTTTGAAAATCCAAGCTTTTTGTGCTAGTGAGAGCGGAAGGGTTCAAATCTGCACTTCTTCAAAATTAATTTATGAAGAACACAATGCCAAATATTATGGTCATGATTTTTATGAGGTCGCTTTGTTTAAAGAGGAGAAAGAAGTAAAATACAAGGCGGTTGAATATCCATGGCAGCTAGATTTAAATTCGCCAGAGGGGAATGCGAGTTTTACTTTTGCAGATGCCCAGACTTTTGTGTTTGAGGCGGATGGATTGGAAGTTCGTTTCATACCGTGCAAAGCATTTTGCTGGAAATTGGTGGACAGAAATGGTGATGTGGTGCTTTTAGATTATTCGGGGAATTGTCATCACCAACATCGGGCAGGCACAGGCACAACTTTAAGTTGTTATGAATCGCTTACTTCTACAGGATACGCGGGTGAACATACCGATAAACCATACACGCTTTCATTCCTGGGCAAGGAGAAGACTACCGGTGCTATCCGGTTTAACCGTTTTGGAGACAAATGGGAAGAGTTTGAACTGGATGTCAAAGCTTCAGCTGCTTCGATGAAAAAAGAAATTGACGAATGGATGCAAAAAATGCCTCGTGTTTCGGAGAAATATCGGGAAACTACGGAACTCGCGTGGTACATCATGTGGAACTGCATTGCACCGGCGGAAGGCGAACTCACCAGGTCAAGTATACTCATGTCCAAGAACTATATGAATAGTGTCTGGGCGTGGGATAATTGTTTTAATGCTTTATCTATTGCGAAGGCAAATCCAGAGATGGCTTGGGATCAATTATTATTGTTTTTTGACCAGCAGGCTGAAAACGGGATGCTCCCTGATTCGATCACAAGTCAACTGGCGAAATATGGTTATGTGAAACCGCCAATTTATGGTTGGACAATTATGAAACTCATTGAAATACTTGGGGTTGATTATTGCTTGCCTTACTTAGAGAATGTTTTTGATAACGTTGAGAGACTTACAAACTGGTGGTTTGAGTATCGGGATACGGATGAAGACGGAATGTGCCAATATCAGCATGGAAACGATTCTGGATGGGATAATTCAACGATGTTTGATCAAGGTTATCCGACAGAGGGTTCCGATCTCGCAGCTCATTTGACTTTGCAAATGGAGGCACTCGCCTATATGGCTGAGCTTCTGGGCAGGCATGATGAAAGCCAATACTGGAAGATCAGATCACGTCAGCAATTAGAAACTCTTTTGGAGCAAGGTGTGAAAGATAACCGATTTTTTTCGCCGTTGGACACTTTGAATACGGTTCAAGAATCGCATTCACTTTTAAATTACATTCCAATCGTTCTGGGAAACAGACTGCCTAAAGAAATTTTGGAGGCGTTGGTAAGCGATTTGTCGCCTGGCGGGAATTTTCTAACAGACTATGGACTGGCCACTGAGGCAATTACAAGCTCGAAATACCAAGAGGATGGATACTGGAGAGGGCCAATTTGGGCGCCATCTACCTATTTAATATTTGATGGTTTGGTGGGTGCGGGGCAATTAGAACTTGCAAAAGTAATTGCAGAGCGTTTTTGTGATATGTGCGTAAAAGACCCAGGTATGTACGAAAACTACAATGCTTTGACGGGCAAAGGCTTGCGTTGTCCTACTTATTCGTGGACCGCTGCAGTGTATATTTTGTTGGCGGAATGGTTGTCTTAGAAAGGATAGTTTAAATGGGAAGAACTGAAATTAACAAAAAGTATTTAAAGGATTTATACGAAGGGACTGGCCCAAGGCTGGGACTGATTTATGAACCGATGACAGGGCCGAAGGGTGGAGATCTTGGTGATTTTACACTATCTAAAAAGCCAATTCAAGAATGGGTGCAATGGTATGTCAAAGATTTTGAAATCAGGGCACGTTTGAGTGAGAAGATGGGCGACGACGGGGTGCCTTTTGTTAACCTGAACACGAATACTGGGCTGTTTGCCGCTGCTTTCGGGTGTGAGTTACATCAATATGATGGATCCAATGCTGCCGCACGACCTTGTGTTAATAATCCAAGTCAAGCCAACGAACTAAGTATGCCATCAATCGATTATCCGACGATTTCTCGGACATTGGAATTAGGGATGCTTTTGCAGAAGGAACTTGGCAAGGATGTTCCAATCAGTGTGCCAGATATTCAGAGCCCTTTTGGCACAGCGGCGATTATATGGAACAAGGAAGACTTTTTAGTCTCATTACTGGAAGAACCCGATTCAGTAAAAGTACTCGTTAGGAAATGTAACGATTTGCTCAAAGCCTATCTAAAAGAGTTTATCAACCTATTTCCTAACGGGAACATGTGTCATTGTCCGTATATGTGGGTTCCTCCAGAGTATGGGTGTCATCTTTCAGAGGATGAGATCGGAATCATCAGCCCGCCAATGTTTGAAGAATTCTGCCTGCCTTGGCTCATTGACTTAAGCGAAACTTTTGGAGGGCTTTGGATGCATTGTTGCGCAGATGCGGACCAACATTATGAAGCATTTAAAAAGATACCAAATCTCCGCGGATTAAATAGAAAATTTTTCAGAGGTGCGAAAGCCTGTATTGAGCAATTCTCTGATACTGCGTTATTTTCAATGGGCTGGACCCCTGAAGAAGTAATGAATGAAATGTTGGACTGTTCGCTTCCAAATTCAAGGTTTTTGTTTAATTTAAGCGGTTTCCAGACTCCCGAAGAGGCGAAACCTTTGTTTGATCGACTGAGGGCAAGAATTCAGAGTTAATCATTATTATTTAATTTATAAAGAGGTGCCTAATGAAACAAGTATATGAAAACCCGAATGCCTCCATTGAAGAACGTGTGAATGATTTAGTGATTAGAATGACACTTGAGGAAAAGGTGGGACAACTTAATCAAACCTTTTGCGGATGGGATAGTTACAAACTGATTGATGGAATTGTCGTTATGACGGATGAATTTAAAAAATGTTTATTGGAAGGTGGGGCTGGAGCAGTTTACGGAATGCACAGGACGAGTTCATCTAAGAATGGAAAGGAATTGCCTGTTTCGCCCAGCGAAGGCGCGTATGCTCTTAATGAAATACAGAAATTCGCAATAGAAAACTCAAGATTTGGGATACCGTTGTTAGTTTCTGAGGAATGCCCAAAAGGTTTCAACGCTGCAGGCGCTACCATTTTCCCATCGCCATTAGCCTATTCGTCTTCTTGGAATAGAAGTCTTTCAAAAAAAATTGGCAAAGTATGCGCTACGGAAATAAGAGCAGGTGGTGGACATATCGGGTATGGGCCAGTTTTGGATATTTGTCACGATCCTCGTTGGAGTAGAATGGAAGAAAACTATGGAGAAGACCCTTATTTAGCTGGAGAACTCGGAACTTCACTAGTTCATGGACTCCAGGGTGACAATTTAAGCAATGCAGACAGTGTAATTTCTACATTAAAACATTTTGCTGCGTATGGGAATACGGAGGGTGGAAGAAATACAGCACCAGCACATATGGGAGAGCGAGAGTTGCGATCAATGCACTTGCCTTCTTTTGAGGCCGCCGTGAAGGCGGGAGCAAAATCAGTGATGTGTTCCTATAACGAAATAGATGGCATCCCTGTATCTGCAAGTAGACAGTTACTTACTGAAATACTAAGGGAAGAATGGGGATTTGATGGTTTTGTTGTCAGTGATGCGTTGGCCATTGACGAATTATGCATTGGAAATGACGAAAATAAAAAGCATCGCGTGGCAAAGACGTTGGCGGAAGCGGGCGCCCTTGCTGTTGAAGCAGGTTTAGATTTGAGTCTTTGGGATAAATCCTATTTATATCTTGAGGAGGCAGTTCAAAGTGGGCTTGTTGATGAACGTGTAATCGATAAAGCGGTGAAAAGAATATTATCGGCGAAATTCGAGTTGGGGCTTTTTGAAAATCCTTATGTAACACCGGAAGTTGCTGCTAAAATATTTCGATGTAAAGAACATGTCGATTTGAGTATCGAAGCGTCTAGGCAATCGATTGTGTTGCTTAAAAATGATGGCATTTTGCCAATCGATAAAAGCAAAAAAATTGCAGTCATCGGACCATCGGCAGATAATATCGCTAATATGTTAGGCACATATACCCCAGATCTTTCAAAGGCAGAAGGGGTTACGGTCCTTGATGGATTTAAAACACAAGCCAACTCACCCGATTTGATAGGATACTCTTTAGGATGTAGAATTAAAGATCCTTCAACAGAATGGCTTTCCGAAGCGATCACACTTGCAAAGAATAGCGATGTCGTGGTTGCAGTGGTTGGAGGGTCAAGCAAACAGGATATTCAGGTGAAATTAAATGAGAACGGTCAAATTCAAATCGATGCTGCGCGCGAAAATGACATCGATTGTGGAGAAAACATCGACCGTGCGGACCTTCATCTTGCAGGTATTCAGGAAATCTTATTAACGGAATTAAAGAAAACTGGCAAACCGCTGGTTGTTGTTCTTGTTCAAGGAAGAACTTATGAAACAGCGTGGACCAAGGAAAATGCGAATGGTCTTATTTGTTGTTGGTATCCAGGTCCTTATGGGGGAAAAGCGATTGCCGAAGCAATCTATGGAGATTTCAATCCGTCTGGAAAACTCACAGTATCTTTCCCAAAAACGATAGGTCAAATCCCCATCAACTATAATCATAAGGCAACAGCACAAAAACGCTACTTAGACTATGATGTCGATCCACTATATAAGTTTGGCTTTGGACTAAGTTATACTTCCTTTGAATACAGCGACCCAGAAGTTGAAGTGATAGGGGACCATCAAAATCTAACCGTTCTTGTTTCTGTTAAGGTTAAGAATACTGGAACAAAAGCGGGAACTGAAATTGTTCAGCTTTACGTTCGCGATGAATATTCAACGGTCACAACTCCTGTGAATCAGTTGAAAGGGTTTGAACGAATCAATTTAAAAGTCGGCGAAGTTCAGCACGTGCAATTCACCCTGCACAATTCGGCATTTTCTTTATGGAATAGACAAATGAAGCAGGTTGTGGAGCCTGGGGAGTTCACCATAAGCGTTGGTGGCGGTTTAGATTTATTAAAGTCAATCAAAGTAGACATAAATTAGGGGAAAAGATAATTATGAAAAGTGTAATTCAAAAAGGGAACATTGTGAAGGAAGTCTTTCCTGGGGCAGCCTCTTTGAAAGATCCCAACTATGTGAACATGTATCTTGGGAGCGGAAACTTCGGAGGACTTTTCGATGCGTATGGCTTTATGCATCGACCCTATCGCGCCATGGGTGAAATAAATGATTACAATGAAAAAATTTGCAATACCGCTTTGCTCCATCAAGGGCATTATGCGCGCGGACGTTATGGTCTTGATTATCACATTCCATTTATGCG
>JBAXOJ010000113.1:0-6641 GCA_037133315.1 Clostridia bacterium | reverse complement strand
TAATCGGCCAAACTGCCGAAAAATAATCGGCCAAACTGCCGAAAAATAATCGGCCAAACTACCGAAAAATAATCGGCCAAACTGCCGATTTCTGTTGCGAAATTTGTTCTAGTGACTTATAATAAGTTCGAGGTGAGTTATTTGAAACAGTATCGAAAAAGAATAGTCGATAAAATATTATTGGAAAAGCTTGAAGCAAAAGGAGCAGTTTTAATTCAGGGTTCAAAATGGTGCGGAAAAACAACTACTGCAAATCAAGTTGCTAAGAGCACTTTATACATGCAAGACCCGGCAAAAAAAAATCAGAATATTCAAATGGCTGAAATAGATCCAAGTTTGCTTTTAAATGGAGAGACTCCTCGATTGATAGATGAGTGGCAACTTGCACCAAAACTTTGGGATGCCGTGCGATTTGAAGTCGATCAAAGAGATGAATTTAATCAATTCATATTAACAGGGTCTTCCGCTCCACCCGAAGATATGACTACTTCGCACACTGGTACAGGAAGAATAGCAAGAATGCTAATGAGACCCATGACACTCTTCGAATCGGAGGATTCAAATGGATCGATATCTCTCGGGGAATTGTTTAAAGAACACAAGGACCATAAGGTGAAAAGCGAAATCGATATTCGACGTCTGGCTTTTTTAATCTGTCGTGGTGGTTGGCCTAAGGCTCTTGATCAAACGGACAAAATTGCGCTCAAACAGGCGTATGATTATTTTGATGCGGTTGTTGAAACTGATATTTCTAGTGTAGATGGTGTGAAAAGGAATCCTCAAAGAGTTAAACTATTGATGCGCTCATTTGCGAGATTTGTTTCTTCGGATGCGAAACTTTCGACAATTAGAGCGGATATGGTTTCGAATGACACGGATTCTCTTAATGAAGATACGATATATAAATATATAAACGCACTTAAGCGAATTTTTGTAGTTGAAGATTTGCCGGCATGGAGTCCGAAATTGAGATCGAAAACCACAATTAGATCTGCGGATACTCGTCACTTTGTCGATCCTTCAATTGCTGTTGCTTCATTAGGGATTGGTCCAAATGATCTGCTTAATGACTTGAATACGATGGGATTATTTTTTGAATCAATGTGCATAAGAGATTTACGTGTTTTTTCTGAAGCATTGGATGGCACTTTATATCATTATCGCGATAAATCTGGACTTGAATGTGATGCAATTGTGCATCTGAGAAATGGTTCATACGCATTAATAGAAATTAAACTTGGTGAAAGTGAGATAGAAAAAGCTGCTACAAATTTGACTTCTCTTCTTAAAAAAATTGACACAGACAGAATGAAAGCACCCTCGTTTTTAATGGTTCTGACCGGAACCGAATATGGATATAGAAGAAAAGATGGCGTATATGTCGTTCCAATTGGATGCCTAAAAGATTAAGTTATACTGTTTCAAACTAATCCGCTTTTGCTATAAGGTTTTGGCGAGCGTCGTCTAACAGCGCACTGTAATTGGGTCAAAGTTAAAAGCCCAGCGGAATTAAAACACAAAAATTGGGTGACAAAGCAGGGATGATGTGATAGATTGATGGCAAGAAAACGTTGGGGGTATGAGCTATGAGAAGATTTCGAAAAATGATTCTGGTTTGCTTGGTAATAAGCTTGTTGATGGGATTGCAAAGCATTACGCCAACGGCAACGGTTTCCGCGAAGATTTCCGTGCCAACATCCGTCAAAGCTGTGGCACTCTCATCGAGTAGCATCAAAATTACTTGGAAAAAACTTTCCGGGGTGAGTGGCTATTCCGTTTATCGGGCTACTGCGAAATCGGGTAAGTACCTATATGTCAAAAGCACTGTTTCAATAAGTTACACGAATACGAAACTCACCTCGAGTAAGATTTATTACTATCGTTTAAAAGCATATAAGATTTCAAACGGCAAGAAAACATATAGTGCCTTCTCAAGTATTTGTTACGCAAAAACGCTCAAAGCAACGCCGATCATTAGAACAGTTTTGAAAGTTGGATTAGACTGTTCTTATCCTCCAATGGAATATAAAAATGAGAAAGGTCAATATGCTGGATTTGATGTCGATCTTGCAAAAGCAATTGGAGCAAAACTTAAATTAAAGATTCAGTTTGTACCGACAGCGTGGGACACGATTTTTACAGCACTGAAGGCCAAGAAATTTGACTGTATTATTTCTTCTCTTTCCATAACTGAATCAAGAAAAAGTTCTATTCTTTTTACTCAAGCTTACATATCTAATTCTCTAGTTATTGTTGTTAAGCCAGATGATTCCAGTATTAATGCCACCACGGATCTGAAAGACAAGAGGGTGGGAGTTCAACTGTATACAACGGCCGAAGAAGCGGCTAATAAGATTGATGCGACGAGTCCTTTTAAAATATTGAACACGTATGATCAATTATCAGAAGTGTTTGCAGCTTTGAAGGATGACAAAGTCGATGCCATCATCACAGACGTAATTATGGCAGGAGATTATATCAAAAAAGATAGCACAAGTTATAAACTCTCTGGGGTGAGCTTTAATCCTGATCCGTTTGGGATAGGCTTTCGGAAAGATGATTCAAGTCTTGAGAAAAAAGTTGACACAGTCATAACCAATATGAAGAAAGATGGTTCGTTAGGGCAACTCTCAATAAAGTGGTTTGGGATAGATATTACGTAGAAAAGTGAAAGCGCAGTGGATTCAATTTGGAGGAATTAATAATGAAAAGAATCAATCGATTATTTAGTTTAGCAATTGCGTTCATAGTTTTATGCACTGTGCTTTACGTACCAAATGCACAAGCAGTATCAAGCAATTTTGTTGTGAAAGACGGTGTATTGATTAATTATTCGGGGAATGATGCTACGGATGTCACAATTCCGGGTGATTTAGGAATTACAGCAATCGGGCGAGATGCCTTCGCAGGTTATTATGAAATTAAAAAAATCACAATTCCTATTGGCGTAAAAACAATTGGGGATGCCAGCTTTGCTTACTGCTCAAGTTTGTCTTCGGTGTCGATGCCTGAAGGCGTAACAACATTAGGGAAATATGTGTTTTTAGGCTGTAGCAGTTTAAAATCGATTCACCTTCCAGACAGTATTATAAGTATCGGTGCAGAGACATTTGTCGGCACGTCGATTACAGAACCGATTTTTATTGATGCTGGAACGGTTCTTTGTCATGTGCCTGTGACTTTTGCAAATTACACTTTTCCTAGTACCGTTATTAAAATTAATGGAGGTGCATTTGATGGGTGTGTAAAACTCACTTCCATTACAATCCCCGAAGGGGTCGTGGAAATCGGTGACTATGCGTTTGCTAATTGCATTAATCTGGGCAGCATAACAATCCCCAAGAGTGTTATTAGCGTTGGGACTGGCGCATTTTCATCTACAAAGCTCCCTGCTGCAATACTTGTAAACGATGGCAGTATATTATGTTATGTTCCAAAAGGCGTATCCAGTTATACAATCCCAAATACCGTGACGGCAATCGCTGGAGGTGCGTTTCTAAAATGTTCAAAGATAAGTACCCTTGCTATTCCTGAGGGGGTCATTTCAATTGGAGATCTCGCGTTTTTGGATTGTGTTAAAATGACAAAGGTTATAATCCCAAAAACGGTTGCATCAGTTGGATTTGGAGCATTTTTGGGGACAAGTATTGCAACTCCTATTTACATAAACGATGGAAAAATTCTCTGCTATGTGTCCAAAAATGTTTCAAGTTTTACAATACCAAAAACAGTTACTCTAATAAACGGAGGTGCGTTTCTTTTTTGTAATAAATTAAAAACAATCAGTATTCCTTCCAATGTCATGACGATTGGAGAAGAAGCGTTTGGTCGATGTGGAAAACTCACTTCAGTTTCCATATCAAATGGAGTGACCTCGATTGGTGAATATGCTTTTGCAGTTTGCGATTATTTAAGATCTATTTTTATTCCTGATAGTGTTACTTCGATTGGGCAAGATGCTTTTGTAGCTAGTTATGTTACTATTTATGGAGAAAAAAGCGCCTATATTAAGAAATTTGCGAAAGAAATCGATTTCCCTTATGTTTCAATCCCAGCTTTCAGTGTAACAACAACATATTATAAGGTGTTAAATAATGAATATGTGGACGAGAATGTAAATGTTGTTCCTTATGGCTTTGATTCGACAAGTTATACAATCAACGGAAAGCAAGCAAAACGCTATCATCCTGCTTCTGGAGTTTTTTCTGAAGACGGGAAATATGTGATCAAAGGAAAAGCCGGCGCAACGACGAAAACGTTCACGTTCACAGTTGATAAGACTGCACCTAAAATTATTGTTAAGAGTTCTGCTGGAAAAGTTGTGAAAAAGAACGCCTCTATCACCGGTACCGCACGCATCTCAATAACGGAAAAGAATATTTCATCAAAGACGATTAAATTTAATGGCAAAGCATTCAAATGGCCTTCAACGGGAAAAGTCAAAGTGAAAGGCAGTTATTCAATTTATATTTATGACAAAGCTGGGAATCATTCTACGTTTGTGTTTAAAATAAAGTAAGAAATCAACTAACGGTTTATGATTCGTTCGTAGTGAATAGGAATGACGGAGGGATTCTAATGTGGAACTGTCAACATTGCAAGTATGATAATCCAGAGACAACACAAACATGCCAAACCTGTGGGGAACCTAGGACGAAGCGAGCGTCGCGGCATGACGCCCTTCCTAATGGCAATCGAACAGACTCGTTAAACCAGGCATTGAAACGTGAATTAGATAGTTGTTGTGCACTTGATCCTGAGGCCACAGCACTTGTAGATTTGTCAATGAAGATTTTCAACGTGGGGATCGTGATTGGCGCGATTTATGGTGTAATCTCAATTGTATCTTCATTTATCCTAGCAGGAATATCGCGGGAAGGTGGACTATCTTTTTTCTCAACACTGATTCCGGGGTTAATTTCAAGTGGAATATTTTGTGCCATCGCTTGGGTGAATTCTGTATTGGTCAGCGCGCAAGCGAACATATTGCAAAACACCAAAAACAGCGCGAAGTTATTGGAATTGCAGACAAGAATCATGTTAGAAAACCAGGCTGGTAAGGATTAAGAGGTGCATGAACCTTGTTTAAAAAATCTAGATTATTAATTCTTCTAGTTGGGCTGTTGTTCATTCTGACGAACGTTTCGTGTCAGCTTATAAAGGATACGTCTAGTCGTTCTGGGCAAAATGGGGCGACGAATGTGAAGTTTTTTTACAACAAACCAA
Source organism: Clostridia bacterium (assembly GCA_037133315.1). Classification (GTDB taxonomy): domain Bacteria; phylum Bacillota; class Clostridia; order JBAXOJ01; family JBAXOJ01; genus JBAXOJ01. Next base: position 1,415 of record JBAXOJ010000113.1, on the reverse strand, counting down.
GTGGCACCCCTACTAAAGTGAGAATCAAAATCATCAAGTCACAACGCGCATTGGAGCTATTCTCTGGTAGCGTTATGATCGGGAGATTCAAAATAGGGCTTGGTTACGCTTCCACTGGCGATAAAAAAATTCAAGGAGATGGTCAGACGCCAAACGGGACTTTTTTTATTTGCACACGTATAAAAAGTCAGTACAAGTACTTTCTGGGAATCAGTTACCCGAACAAAGAAGACGCCAAACGCGGATTGAAAGACGCACTCATTAGTCAATCGGAATACGATAAAATCAATCAGAGCATCGATGCCAAAGTGCAGCCGCCGTGGAATACCAAACTGGGCGGCGCCATTGGCTTGCATGGAACGGATGGCAGTGCAGACTGGACGGCTGGTTGTATCGCATTGTCTGAAAAGGGCATTGATGCGATGTGGGCTTATGCAAAGTTGGGAACGCCTGTGGAGATCGTAGCGTAGAAGACTAGCTACGCAAAGCAGTCAGTTGAGAACCGGAACCAGCTGCGCAATTGGTGGGTGTGTTAAAATCGGGTGTTCTGTTCCTAGTTCCGCGGCAGACCCCCACATTTTAACACAGAATTATCCTTAGACATGCCATTTTTAACACAGCACTTAATAATCGTCGTGGAATCATCGATTGCACGACTCATTTTGGTCCTTGAACAACCTATAATTCGGAAATAAAATCGCAAAGGTAAGTGCATGTGTTAAAAAACGTTCCTTCAGGGATTTTTTTGTGTTAAAAATGTCGCCTCTGCCGCGGGATGAGGAACAGAGGTGCCTTTTTTAACACACCCATAAATCGACTGGGATAAAAACGGGTTCTCTGTTCCTGTCTGCGCGGCAGACAAGCACTTTTTATCCCAGTTTTCGCCTTAGACCTTACGATTTTAACCCATTGCCTTTACCTTCCTGCTTTTTTACCAAAATATTGAAGGTTTTTGAGGCAAATTGCCAGGTGCAGAGAGCATATTGTGAGAGTGAGAAGCTCTGATGAGACAAGTGGGATAAAAATCCCTTGTTCAGGGATTTTTTCGGGATAATATTGGGGCCTCTGCCGCGGAGTTGGGAACAGAGGGCTAGTTTTTATCCCAGTTCGCAATTTCTGCGGGTAAGTGGAGCCCTTACCCGGAATCGACGGGGCCTCATCCTTACCATGGATGCCGCGCGCCAGCAAACCGGCGCATTACTGCGTCAACAGCGCACGCTTGGCGGGTCACATATCGCATATGCTCCCCGCAAAGCGTACTTGTTTCCTTGTACTGCTTGGTTATCTGGTGCGCGTTGGGCCGCCGTTTGGCGTCAGTCGGCAGAGCGCGGTGGACTTGGAGAGGTCCCCGGGGGAAGGTGTGGAGCCCTTACCCGGAATCGACGGGGCCTCATCCTTACCATGGATGCCGCGCG
>JBAXOJ010000112.1:0-6986 GCA_037133315.1 Clostridia bacterium | reverse complement strand
ACTTTAATCGGTATTTCATTAAGCTTCATTACTGCGGTAACTTTCTCAAGATGGATGTTGAAAGCAACATCTGACCTGAATCTAGCTGCGCATCCTTGGCTGTGGGGCGTCAAGAAAAAACTGATTGAATCAGATTCAAAAGAGGGGGTGGCAAAATAATATGTTTCCATTTGTTGAAAAAAGAAAAATTGCATTTATTGTTGTAGGCGTAATATTACTCGCAGGAATCATTTCTTATTTTGTTCATGGTGGATTTAATCTTGATATTCAATTTCAAGGCGGTACAGAAATTAAATATACAATGACAAGCAAGGATTTTAATACTGAAAAAGCACAAACATTGATTTCTGACACAATTAAAAAGACAGCGACGGTTGTTTCATCAAATAATTTTGACAAGTCTGTCTATTATATGGTAGTTCGAGTCTCAAGTGACAATACTTTAGATTTAAGTGAATTACAAAAAGTTCAGAAGGTTTTAGCGGAAAACAATTATCCATTGCAAGGGGAAAAGACAACGAGTACAATTGATCCATCCATCGGTGGTGAGTATATGAGAAATGGTCTGTTTGCAATTTTCTTTGCATTACTGCTCATCATCATCTACATTGCGATACGATTTAAAGCAATTTCTGGTTGGTCAGCCGGTATCATTGCAACCATTGCAATCTTGTCGGATGCTCTGCTCATGGTGTCGGTCTATTTGGTGTTTAATATCGCACTGAATGAATCCTTCATTGCCGGCGTATTAACCGTCATTGGCTATTCGATTAACGACAAAATCATTATTTATGACAGAATTCGCGAAAATAGTACGGGTCGAAAGAAAGGCTCTTATACTGAAATCGTGAACTTGAGCATTTGGCAGACGCTGACGAGATCCATCAACACGGCTTTGACTGCGATCATGAGTTTGGTTGTCGTCTTTGTACTCGCGACGATGTTCCAAATCAGTTCGGTTGCACAGTTTGCATTCCCAATGATCATCGGTGTCGCATTCGGTTGTCTTTCTTCCATCTTCATAGCTGGGCCAGTACTTGGCGCCTATAAGGAAGCAAATGCACAAAGTAATTCCAGAAATGCTGCTACGACGACCAAAGCAAGAAGATAATTTCTAGTTTGTTTGATACTTTGGAGTCAGGTAGTATCGCCTGACTCCTTTCGTAACTTTTATAGGAGGTGAAAGAGATGTCAAAACGTCTTTCGGTCAATGATTTTTTGAAGTTTAAAGTGGAAAAACGCAAAGTCTCAATTTTAACAGCATATGATAAGATGACTGCGCGGATTGCTGAAGAGGGTGGAGCGGATGTCCTCTTGGTTGGTGATTCCTTGGGGATGACAGTTTTGGGGTATGAAGACACGTTATCGGTTTCCATGGAGGATATGGTGCGTCATACAAAAGCAGTTTCAAACGTAACCAATCATGTCATGATTATTGCGGACATGCCCTTTCTTTCTTACCAGATTTCAGTTGCAGAAGCTTTGCGCAACGCTGGTCGCCTGATGGTCGAGGGTGGATGCGGTGCAGTGAAACTAGAAGGTGGGATGGAATACTGCGCGCAAGTCAAGGCAATTACGCAAGCGGGAATTCCTGTTATGGGACATTTGGGGTTTACGCCACAATCGATTCATCGGTTTGGTGGAAGTTTTGCGCAGGGAAAGACAGAAGAGACAGCAGTCAAACTGATGAGAGATGCGTTTGCGTTAGAAGAAGCAGGTGCATTTGCAATTGTATTAGAATGCGTGCCGCATGAACTTGCCGAGGTGATTTCCATGAAGCTGAAGATTCCAACCATTGGAATCGGTTCGGGTGCAGAGTGCGATGGTCAAGTACAAGTCATTCATGATGTGTTAGGCTTAAATGACGACTTCCAGGCGAAACACTTTAAAAAATATGTAGAGGGTCAAAAAATTCTGACGGATGCTGTGAAAATGCATGTCAGTGAAGTGAAAGAATTGGTTTTTCCAACAACAGCACATTCGTTTACTGTCTCGAGTGCGATTATTGATGTGGTCAAAAAGGAGTTTCGCGGGTGAAAATAATTACAAGCATTTCGGAAATGAAACAACACATGACCGAGATAAAGAGAAACGGGAAAACCGTTGGCTTCATACCTACGATGGGATTTCTCCATGAAGGACACATATCTTTAGCAAATCGTGCTGTATCTGAAAATGACTTTACCGTTCTTAGTATTTTTGTCAATCCGACACAGTTTGGATTGGGAGAGGATCTTGATCGCTACCCGCGTGATTTCGCACACGACTGCTCACTTTCAGAAACTGCGGGGGTAGATGTTTTATTTGCACCTACGGTTTCGGACATGTATCCTAATGAATATTCGACGTTTGTCGAAGTCGAAAAGATTTCTTCAGTGTTATGTGGTGCATCGAGAGCAGGCCACTTTAAAGGTGTGGCAACTGTGGTGAATAAACTATTCCACATCTGTTTGCCGGATCGCGCCTATTTTGGACAAAAAGATTATCAGCAAGTTCAAGTGATTCGACGGATGGTTTCGGATTTGAATATGGATATTACCATCGTTTCTTGTCCGATTGTCCGCGAACAGGATGGGCTTGCAATGAGTTCGCGCAACACCTATTTATCTACTGAAGAACGTAAACAGGCATTGATTTTACATCAATCCTTGGCATTTGCACAGGAATTAGTTGGTACAGGCGAGCGAAATGCGGTAAAATTAATAGGGGAGATTACAACTTTGATTCAGACTTCGCCTTTAGCAGACATCGAATATGTAGCAGTCGCGGATGTGAATACCCTTAAAGCGGTCGAGAGCATTCAAGGAAAAGTTCTGTTGGCGCTTGCTGTCCGCTTTGGTAAGACAAGATTGATTGACAACATCGTATTGGAGGTGTAGAACATGTTAATTACTTTAATGAAATCGAAAATTCATCGCGCGACCGTCACGGAAGCGAATCTGGATTACGTGGGAAGTATCACGCTCGATCCGGATTTATTGGAGGCAGCGCATTTACATGTCAATGAAAAAGTGCAGATCTGCAACGTGACAAACGGGAATCGCCTCGAAACATATACCATTCATGGGGAACGTGGTTCAGGGGTTGTCTGTATTAATGGCGCCGCGGCGCATTTGGTTGCGCCAGGAGACTTGGTCATCATTATTTCGTTTGCTCAGATGACACCAGAAGAAGCGGAAATGCATCTCCCAGAAATCGTTTTTGTCGATGCAAACAATAAAATTGTAGAGAAAAGCGAGTTAGAACGACATGGTGAAAGCAAGGGTTGCTAAATTCCTTTGTTTAATTATGGAATCCTCCACTATAATCTCTTGATTTCAAAAATTGGTGCGTCATAATGTTCCTTACAAATCTATTTTTTGGGGGGAATGTGCGCGTGGAACACAAGAATTTGGTTTATAGTTTGAAGGTCAACAGTGAAACACTCTACAACTGTGAGGAGACACCATTTGCTTTGGAGTACTACATGGTCCAGTCAAAAGAAAAAGAAGGAACAGCGTTGACCTATGGCGTGGAAATTCGCAAGGTGGTCGAGGGAAGAGTCGAAGAGGCAGCCTCTGAGTATCACATCGGACGCACATTTGACCGTGCCAAGAAATTATTGGATGTCTTAGCGAATAACACGGTCACCCCCGCTGGATTTTTAGATTTAATTGAGGAATTGGAGTACTAAGAAGGAAACAGAGCGTTTATGTCGAAAAGTATTAAGGGAAGATTTTATTTGGAGGCATAATGGCAGATTATATATCGGACGTAATGATTGAAGAAATTCGTTCGGCAAACGATATCGTTGACTTAGTATCAGAATACGTACAGCTTGAAAAGAGGGGCAAAGATTTCTTTGGTCTTTGTCCGTTTCATCGCGAAAAAACGCCCTCGTTTTCGGTCATCCCAAACAAGCAAATTTATTATTGTTTTGGGTGCAACAAGGGTGGCAATGTGTTGCATTTCATCATGGACATGGAAAAGCTTGATTTCAAAGAGGCGCTCAAAAACCTCGCGGAACGGGCAAAAATCTCTTTGCCAGACGTACATTCTGCTGCAAATGAAAAGGATGTCTTGTTAAAGAAAGAAATATCTGAATTGAACCGCGAGGCGGCACGTTTTTTTCACCAAACGTTGCTTTCAGAGCAAGGGAAAGTCGCGCGGGATTACTTACAAAATCGGCAACTTAGTGAAAGAACAACTCGTCATTTTGGCCTTGGCTTTGCGCCTTCCGGGTGGGATTCGTTGTTTCAATCCATTCAACACAAAGGATTTAGCCAAGGCGCGATTGAAAAGTGTGGTTTATTTTCAAGCAATAAAAACGGTGGATTCTATGATAAGTTCCGGAATCGCCTGATGTTTCCGATTTTTAATATCACCGGTTCGGTGATTGCGTTTGGCGGGCGCCTGATTGATAACACAGAGGGCCCAAAGTACATGAACTCACCTGAGACGCCAGTCTACTCAAAGGGCCGGCATCTATACGCTCTGAATTTTGCGAAAGCCGTCCAAAGCAAACAAATTTTTGTGGTTGAGGGGTACATGGATGTCATTTCAATGCACCAGAGCGGGTTTTCAAATACAGTCGCTTCCTTGGGGACCGCGTTGACAGAGAATCAGGCCAGACTCTTGAAAAAGTATGCTGAGGAGCTTGTGATTTGTTACGATTCGGATGTCGCAGGGCAGGCAGCAACCTTGCGCGGGCTGGATATTCTAAAGAACATCGGCTGTCAGGTGAAAGTTTTGACAATCACTGACGCAAAGGATCCGGATGAGTTTATTCGGAAAAACGGCGTGGCCGCCTTTCGGACGTTGGCATCACAGGCGGATTCCTTAGTGGAGTATAAAGTCGCAAAGTTACAAGAGAAATATACAGACGAAAGCGTTGACGGCAGGAAAGCGTTGATTTTGGAAATTGCAAAGGTATTGTTGCAGGTTGACGTTGCGGTGGAGCGTGAGATGTATGTTGAAAAGTTTGCGATTGAATATCATATTTCCCAATCTGCTCTACAGGAGCTTTTGGATACAAAACTTGGTCGCGTACCAGAAACAGGACTTGGGAAAAAGACTTCAGGGCTACGTTCTGATCGCTCTGTGAAGACGACGGACAGTAAGATTTATGCGAAATGCATCTATGACGAACGCATGTTATTGACTTTTTTGTGTTTGGACAACGGGGCGTTAAAAGAGGTCAAACAAGTACTGGAACCAGACGATTACACAGGGGAGGAAAACAAACGAATTGCAGAAATTGTCTACAAAGCAATTGAAAGCGGCACAGGCATACAGTTTGCTGGACTATTAGACAATTTGGAATCGACTTCTGCTGCGGTGTTTACCTCGTTGGCACAGAAAGATTGCATGACAGACAATGTGCGTGCAGCGGTGAAAAGCAAGTTGACGGAAATCTTAAACGATCATTTGGATTTGAAAATTGAGAAAACAAGAGAAGCAATCAAACAGACGGAAGACCACACGGAGCAGGATCGACTGACCGGTGTCGTGATGGAACTCATGCGATTACGCAAAAAATGAAGTACAAATAGAGGGGAGTTTTAATTTTGAAAAAGAAAGAGATTGAGAAAGCTGTAGAAATTGAAATAGTGACTGAAGTGAAGACCGAAGAAGCGATTGAAGCGCCGGTCGTGAAGAAAAGACCATCAAGAGCAAAAAAAGTAGTGACTGACGAAGTCGCAACGGACGAAGCAGTCGAAGCGGTCAAGGCAACCAATGAAGTCACTGACGAGGTCGCAACCGAAGTTGTGGTTGAGGTCCCAGTTGTGAAGAAAAAACCATCTAGGGCGAAAAAACCACCGGTTGTAATGGAACCCGAACTACCAATGCCTGAACCAGTGCATGAAGGCATCGAATTGACGGATGATCCAGACGACTTCGATGACGTTATCATCGAGGCACCGATCATCCGCAGTGACTTCGCGGACGAACCCGAGCCTTCCATTGATGAGGTTGTGGCAGGAGAAATCATTGTCACGGCTGAGGATTTAGAAAGCGGCCTGGACAACATCGGCACGGACGACCCTGTGCGTATGTACTTGAAGGAAATCGGCAAAGTACCGTTGCTCAATGCGGAAGAGGAAATTGATCTAGCAAAACGCATGGAAGCAGGAGATGAAAGTGCCAAAATGAGGCTTTCTGAAGCTAATTTGCGCCTTGTTGTTTCCATTGCAAAACGCTACGTCGGTCGTGGCATGTTATTTCTTGATCTGATTCAAGAAGGCAACCTCGGATTAATCAAGGCCGTTGAAAAGTACGACTACAACAAAGGGTTTAAGTTTTCGACGTACGCGACCTGGTGGATTCGTCAGGCCATTACCCGTGCTATTGCAGACCAGGCCCGTACCATCCGAATTCCCGTGCATATGGTTGAAACCATCAATAAATTGATTCGTGTCTCACGATCCTTGCTCCAGGAACTTGGCAAAGAGCCGACGCCAGAAGAAATCGCAGTGGAAATGGATCTTCCAGTGGAAAAAGTGCGCGAAATCATGAAAATTTCCCAAGAGCCCGTTTCTCTCGAAACACCAATCGGCGAGGAAGAAGACAGCCACCTTGGCGATTTTATTCCAGATGACGACGCACTTGCGCCTGCCGAAGCTGCTGCTTTTACCTTGCTCAAGGAACAACTGTTCAGCGTCCTTGAAACCCTTACGCCACGCGAAAAGAAGGTTCTTTGCTTGCGCTTTGGTCTCGATGATGGTCGCCAACGCACCCTCGAAGAAGTTGGCAAAGAATTCAACGTCACGCGAGAAAGAATCCGCCAAATCGAAGCGAAAGCCCTGAGGAAACTGCGTCATCCAAGTAGAAGCAAAAAGTTGAAGGATTATTTGGATTAAATCGGAATTTGTCAGAATAAATCAGCAAAAGGTATTGACGTCAAAATACATGATGTTTATAATTACATATTGTCTGGCTCATCAGATTTATGTATTCCTCAATAGCTCAGCTGGTAGAGCATGCGGCTGTTAACCGCAGGGTCGTTG
>JBAXOJ010000111.1:0-7017 GCA_037133315.1 Clostridia bacterium | reverse complement strand
CTCACGACCAGTCGTGTTTGACATTTTGTCCCGTTCAGTGTAAACTTTTGTCTTGTAAAGACGATGATTGGAAAGAGTAATCAAAGGAGTTTCCTACAGAGAGCGGCGGTTGCTGGAAAGTCGCAGGAGTTACATTGATGAAAATCATCCAGGAGTTGCAAACCTGAGTTTCGTTTTCGGGAAGTAGGGTTTGACGTGTGCGAGACGTTATTCGTTTGAGAGGCCTCTTTTGAGGCAATTCAGGTGGTACCGCGGAGTTCTTCCGTCCTGTTGTAGGGCGGATTTTTTGTTTTTTAGAATTAAAATAATAGGAGTGAATGGTATGTATCAAAAAGTTTCGACAAGTATGAATTTCGTCGAAAGAGAACTAGAAATTATGGATTTTTGGAAAGTGAACGATATCTTTCAGAAAAGCATCGTAGGGAGGGAGGATCGCCCGATCTTCACATTTTACGACGGTCCGCCGACGGCAAACGGGAAGCCCCATATTGGCCATGTGTTGACGCGCGTCATCAAAGACATTATTCCTCGCTACAAGACGATGAAGGGCTACAAGGTGCTGCGTAAGGCCGGCTGGGATACACATGGACTGCCTGTCGAGTTAGAAGTCGAAAAATTGCTTGGCATCAGCGGTAAACCCGAAATCGAACGCTACGGCGTGGAGCCGTTTATCAAAAAATGCAAGGAAAGCGTCTGGAAATACGAGCAGGAATGGCGTAGAATGACCGAGCGCGTGGGCTACTGGGTCGACATGGACAACCCGTATGTCACGTATCACAACAACTACATCGAGTCGGTCTGGTGGTCGCTCAAGCAGATTTGGGACCAGGGGCTGATTTACAAAGGCTACAAGATCGTGCCTTATTGCCCGCGTTGCGGGACGTCGCTCTCCAGTCATGAGGTTGCGCAAGGCTACCAGGACGTGAAAGAGGTGTCAATTATTGTGCGTTTCAAGGCGAAGGCTTGGGAAGATACCTACTTCATGGCATGGACAACCACTCCCTGGACGTTACCGTCCAACGTTGCGTTGACTGTGAATCCTACGGAAATTTATGTTCGCGCTAAAGTTGGGGGCGAATTCCTGATCGTTGCGGAAGCCTTGGCGGAAAAAGTGTTGCCGGCAGGCTATGAGGTTGTCGAGCAATTCGTCGGCAACGACCTGGTGCAATATGAATATGAACCACTCTATTCGTTTGTCGATCCCGAAAAAAAGGCTTGGTACATCTGTGCGGATCCGTTCGTTACACTCAGTGACGGTACTGGAATCGTGCACACGGCCCCTGCGTTTGGCGAAGACGACGCGGCAGTTGGTAAAAAATTTGACCTGCCTTTTGTGCAGTTGGTCAACGAACAGGGCCGCTTTGTGGAGGCTGTGACCCCTTGGGCTGGCGTGTTTGTGAAGGATGCGGATCCGTTGATTATCGAGGAACTCACCGCGCGCGGACTGGTCTTCGAGAAGTTGGATTATGAGCATTCCTACCCGTTTTGCTGGCGTTGTGACACGCCTCTGATTTACTATGCGAGAGACACCTGGTTCATTGAAATGACCAAGGTGCGCGACCGCCTCGTTCAAAACAACAAGACCGTCAACTGGTTGCCAGAGAGCATCGGCGAACTTCGCTTTGGAAATTTCCTCGAAAACGTCGTCGACTGGGGTTTGAGCCGCTCGCGCTATTGGGGTACGCCGCTGCCAATCTGGGAATGCGAATGCGGACACAAGGAAATGATCGGAAGCATTGAGGAACTGAAAAAAGCGGGAAAAGATGTCCCAGACGACATCGAACTCCACAAGCCCTATATCGATGCGGTAGAGATTCCTTGCCCGCACTGCGGCGCTGAAATGACACGCGTTTCCGACGTTATCGACTGCTGGTACGACTCTGGTGCGATGCCGTTTGCGCAATGGCACTATCCGTTTGAAAACAAAGAGATTTTCGACCAAAACTTCCCGGCCGACTTCATCAGCGAGGCGATTGACCAGACGAGAGGCTGGTTCTACACACTCCTTGCGATTTCGACCTGTCTGTTTGATGAATCCCCCTATAAAAATGTCATCGTACTTGGGCACGTGCAGGACCGCGATGGACAAAAGATGTCGAAGCATAAAGGCAACGTCGTTGACCCGTTTGATGTCCTCGACAAGCAGGGCGCGGACGCGGTGCGTTGGTACTTCTTCACAGGCAGTGCGCCTTGGTTGCCAAGCCGTTTTTATGAGGACGCGGTCAATGAGGGACAACGCAAATTCATGGGTACCTTCTGGAACACCTATGCGTTCTACATTTTGTATGCCGACTTGGATGGATTCAACCCAACCAACTACTCCCTCGAATACGAAAAACTCGCGGTCATGGACCAATGGGTCATTTCGAAGCTTCATACATTGATTCAGTTCGTGGACAATTCACTCGAAACCTACCGCATCACCGAATCGGCGCGTGCCATCCAGGAATTTGCGGATGCGCTATCCAACTGGTATGTCCGCCGTTGTCGCGAACGTTTCTGGGCCTCTGACATGCATCAAGACAAAATCAATGCGTACATGACTTTGAACTATGTGCTCGAAACGCTCACCAAACTGGCTGCGCCGTTTGTACCGTTTATGACGGAAGCGATTTACCAGAACCTCGTCTGCACCGTCAACCCGACGGCACCAGAAAGTGTGCATCTATGCGCATTCCCGAAGGCGAACCCAGCGTGGATCCTTCCAGAATTAGAAACACACATGGATTTGGTTCTTTCGGTGGTCGTTCTCGGCAGAGCCGGTCGAAACAACGCCAACATCAAGAATCGTCAGCCCCTCGCAAACATGTTTGTGAAGTCTGACATCACGTTGCCAGACGATTTTTCCGAACTGGTGATGGAGGAACTGAATGTCAAGGGCCTTGTGTTCACGGAGAGTGCAAAAGAATTCATGACCTATAAATTCAAACCGCAACTGAAGACGGTCGGTCCGAAGTATGGCAAAATTGTCGGCCAAATCGGCCAAATGCTCCAGACCTTAGATGGGAATGCCGTAATGGATGACTTTGCAGCAGGCAAGAATCTGGAACTGCAAGTCGGCGACGTCGCAGTGACCTTGCTCCAAGAGGATTTATTAATCGAAGAAACGCAAAAGCCTGGCTACATCGCGGAAACCCAAGGCGACATCATCGTCGTGCTGGATACGAATCTCACGCCGGAACTGATTGAAGAGGGCTTTGTCCGCGAAATCATCAGTAAGGTGCAGTCGATGCGCAAGGAAGCGGGCTTCGAAGTGTTGGAGCGGATTACGTTGTTCCATACTGGAAACACGAAGCTCGCGGACATCATTGTGCGCAACGAAGCATTGATCGCGGAGGAAGTGTTGGCGGTGGCTGTCGTGGATAGCACCGGCACCGGCTTCAATAAGGAATGGAACGTCAACGGCGAAACCATCCACCTTGGAGTTTCTAAATGAAAATACAAACTGGCGCGCTCCTTGCCCCAGTTGGATGGCGGGTGTGTTAAAAAAGGTGCCTCTGTTCCCCATTCCGCGGCAGAGGCCCTCTTTTTAACACAAAAAAATCCTTAGAGGCCTCGATTTTAACACACCCCTTTATACATCTTCCTCTGTTGCCATAATATGGGTATACAAAGAGCGAAAATGAGTCGTGAAACCAAGTTGAAATCGATGATTTCACGACGATGTGTTAAAAAATGCACCTCTAGGGAGAAAAACGTGTTAAAAACTGGGGGTCTACCGCGGATTCAGGCTTAGACACCCCGATTTTAACACACCCGCCAATTTTGCGCCAACGGCATGCCTTTACCTTTTGACCTGCGCGCACTACGCGCGGCGCGCCAGCCACCGCGTCTTTGCACCAGCTGCTTATTTACAAATAAACTGAATTGTAATATGATTGCCGTAGGAGGTGAGGATTGATATGGAAGAGAGATTCATTGCTCCCTGTGGTATGAACTGTGCGCTGTGTTACGCATTTATCCGCGAGAAAAATCGTTGCGCGGGCTGTCTCGTTCCGTCGGAACAGAAGTCAAACCATTGTCGAAATTGCAGCATTAAGAATTGCACGCTGCACGCAGGCGCCGACATCATTTTGTGTTACGACTGCCCGAAGTTCCCATGCCTTAAGATCAAACGCCTCGACCTACGCTATCGCACAAAATATCATATGAGTATGATCGAAAACCTGGAATCCATTCATCTGCTTGGCATGTCGACGTTTCTTGAAAAAGAGATGTCGCGTTGGACGTGCGCCTCATGTGGAGCAATCGTCAGCGTGCATCGCGAAACCTGCCCGCACTGCAATCAACTGGTCAACTTCGAAACGGAGAACCGATGATCATTCACAAATCGTTTCCTGGCGGAAACATCCAGGTCAATCGCATCCAGGGGGACGACGTCTTTTTGGTCCAAGAACTCAGAGACACCGAAGGCTGGTGGTTCTACTGGGCTTTTTGTGTGGAAGGCGCGCAGGGAAGGACGGTTACGTTTCACTTTGAAAATCAAGACGTCCTCGGTTACTGGGGGCCATGCGTGAGTCGTGATGATTTCCAATATGAGTGGCTCGGTGCAGAATCAAAACTGGATGCGCAAACCTTTCGGATGGCCTTCAAGGAGTCGGATGAAAAGGTCTATTTTCGACTTTCTTTTCCTTATCAATTGCATCATTTCGAACGTTGGGCGCAAACGCATGCCGCTCATCCTCAATTCCAACTTCAGACGCTCTGTTCAACCGAACGTCACCGAAACATCCCACTTGCATGGATCGGGGACCCACAAGATCCGAAGGTGGTTGTGTTGGCGGCGCGCCACCACGCCTGTGAAAGTGTTGCCTCATACGTCTTAGAAGGAGTCGCGGATGAGGTGATTCGACAGATCGCCGCATTGCATTCTTTCGGAATCAAAGTCCTGCTCGTCCCATTCGTCGATTTGGACGGGGTGGAAGGGGGCGACCAAGGGAAGTCGCGCACACCGCACGACCATAACCGCGATTATATTGATGCACCGATTTATCAAAGTATTCGCGCGCTTACAACTTTGCTTGAAAGCCACGAACTGCTTGCGCTTGTTGACTTTCACTGCCCTTGGATTTTGGGCGGAATCAACGACTATCCGAGCCTTGTGAAGGCGAACCCGGAAATTTATTCTGAACTGGATCGCTTCGGCGAGATTTTAAAGGGACTCAGTCACGGGAAAATCATCTACGATGGATTGCACGATGTGCGCGCGGGAGAAGACTGGCTTCCTGCTTCGCCAACACAAAGCACTGCGACCGCATTTGCGTTGCGCCTTGGCGCGAAACTCGCATTGACCCTTGAGTTTCCTTACTTCGGGGCAGAAGTGCCAATCACCCAGAACAATGCAATTGCTTTCGGGAGGCGGGTTGGGGAGGCGCTGTTGAAATATTTTGAATGATAAAACGATAATTTCTTATTGACAAACGATAATAATTTGTTGTATATTAGACACAATCTTAAACGGAGGTGTTTAATATGTATATCAAACTGATTCAACCAGCAATGAAGCCAAGACCTATGGATACAAAAATGAAGACGCGCATGTCGCCATCCTTAGCATTGTTGACTTTAGCTAAATTGACGCCAAAGGAACATAAAATTGTCATAAAAAATGAAAATGTCGAATGCATAGATTTTGATGAGCCGGTAGATTTGGTTGCCATAACTGTTACGGTTGACGTTATGAATCGCGCATGTGAAATCGCAAATGAATTTCAGAAACGAGGCATCAAGGTAATTGCTGGAGGAACTCATATCACTTCTGATCCTGAGAAATGTGAAGGGAAGTTTGATTCGATTTGCATTGGTATGGCGGAGCGAATTTGGCATCAGATTCTTCAAGATGTGGAATCAGATCGCCTGAAGCCTATGTATTTCGACATGGAGGGATTCCGTGGGGGTGAGATTGTTTCACCCGATTATTCTAAGATTGATCGGAATAAATATCTATTTACTAACATCGTAAGCACAAGTCGTGGATGCACATTTTGTTGCGATTTTTGCTATAACAGTTGCGAGAAAGCCCTTGGTCATTATGTGAATCGACCAGTGGAGGACGTGATGCAAGACATTCAAAGTTTGAACACCAAACATATATTATTCATTGATGACAATTTTATTGGTGACCCCAAATACACAAGTGCACTATTAAAAGTATTAAAACCAATGAAATTAAAGTGGAACGCTGCTGTCACATCAAATATTTTAGATATGCTTGATTTGCTTGATGAGATGAGAGATTCAGGTTGTCAAAGTCTGTTTATTGGCTTCGAAAGTGTCAATCCAAAGGCGATTGAGAGTGTTCATAAAGTACAAAACAGAGTAAGTAAATATGAACGCCTCGTTTCAGAAGTGCACAAACGAGGAATCATGGTTAATGCCAGCTTTGTGTTTGGAATCGATGAAGATGACGTATCTGTTTTTCAGTCGACGTTGGACTGGATTGTGAAAAATCGCATCGAAACAGTGACCTCACACATCTTGACACCCTACCCAGGGACGAAATTGCACAAATCTTTTCTCGCTCAAGGGAGGATTATCGATTCCGATTTGTCGCATTATAACACGGCTCATGTTGTATTTCAGCCCAAGGGGATGAAAGTTGAAGAATTATTCAATGGCTACCTATGGATTTACAAAAAGGTATATTCTTTTCGGAATATTTTAAAGAGGATACCAAAAAATAAAAAGCAGGTTTTTTCATATCTTGCGTTTAACCTATTGTATCGCAAATTCGGCAAGTTTTCCGAGATGGTTTGTGAGTTGCTTTCGTTTCATCGGATCGGAAGGTTAGCAAAATGGATTGCATACAAGATTAAATGATTGGTACGAATCAACACAGAGATTTTTAGGATTAATTCTCTGGTTTACTTTTTGGCGGTCATTTCGCTTTTTTTGGTAAAATTTCCGGACAGCTTTTTACTTTTTTGATTCAAATCTATGAGTATTGGTAAAAGAACTGGAAAATATCACCTTTTTCTCACTGAAATATGCTAGTTTTACAGTTGATTCTGAATTTGT
>JBAXOJ010000110.1:0-7091 GCA_037133315.1 Clostridia bacterium | reverse complement strand
AGACATCAGCGAAATCCACAAAACCGAACCGTATGTGTATTCGCAGATGATTGCCGGAAAAGATGCGGTACGCGAGGGCGAGGCGAAAAATTCCTGGTTGACGGGGACCGCCGCCTGGAACTTCATCGTCATCTCGCAGTCGATTCTCGGCATCAAGCCGACGTTTGACGGGTTGATGATCGATCCGTGCATCCCCGCCAAGTGGGACGGCTTCACGGTCGAACGCACATTCCGGGACACAAAGTACAAAATTGAAGTAACGAATCCGTCGCACGTTTCGAAGGGGATTACGCGCATCGAAATAGACGGCGCGGAGATCGAAGGATGCGTTCTGCCTGTGTTTGGCGGTCACGCCGAGCATCTTGTAAAAATAACGATGGGAGTGAAGTGAATTATGGTGAAATTTAGAATTATTTTGGCGGGCTGCGGCTCGATGTCACACGCGTGGGTGGAAAACGCGATCTCCCGCGAGGACTGCGAAATCGTCGCACTCGTGGATTTGTACGAACAAACCGCGCAAAAACTTGCAGAGGAATTTTCATTGAAATGCCCAGTTTTCAAAGACATTTCCGAGGCGATCGCTGCAACGGATGCGAACCTGGTGTTTGACGTCACAATTCCGGAGAGCCACGTAAAAATCGTCGTTCCTGCTTTGAAGGCCGGTCTAAACGTCCTCGGCGAGAAACCGATGGCGTCCACGATGGAAGAGGCTTTGCTGATGGTCGAGACGGCTGGAAAGTCGGCTGGCACTTACGCTGTCATGCAAAACCGGCGTTATCTAAAGAACATCCGAGCTTTGAAATCAATCATTTCATCCGGCACGATTGGGCAGCCAGGATTTCTGTGTGCTGACTTCTTCGTCGGCCCGCACTTCGGCGGATTCCGGGACGTAATGGATAGCCCGCTGATTTTGGACATGGCGATTCACACCTTCGACCAGGCACGTTTCATTGTCGGCGGGGATCCTGTCTCCGCTTATTGCCAGGAATTCAACCCGACCGGCTCCTGGTATAAGGGCGATGCCTCCGCGGTCTGCATTTTCGAATTTTCAAACGGTCTGATTTTCTGTTACCGAGGCTCGTGGGCATCGGAAGGATTCAAGACTTCCTGGGAGGCCGAATGGCGGGTCATGGGAAGCAAGGGCACGGCCATCTGGGATGGGGCAAACGCTCCGAAATTCGAAGTTCCCGAACCCTCGGCCGAACAACCATTTATGAATGAGCACCAGACGGTCGTCGTCGAAGCCGATTGGGGCGGCAGAGAAAGTCATCTGGGTGGCTTTGATGAGATGTTTTCCGCTTTGCTCGAAGGACGCGACGCGGAAACCGACTGCAAGGACAACATCATGAGCATGGCGATGGTGTTTGCCGCGATTGAGAGTTCGAAAAGCGGGCTGAAAGTGACGATTCCGCCTCTCTGAAATGGCTGGTGACGCGGACCGCCAAGGCAAGTTGTTATTGTATCAGTTCTGTGGAAGTGCTATCATTTAATTGATCGTGAGTCACAAAGGAAATATGGGAGGATGATCTAAATGAGATTACTTTCAAGATTGTTAGTCGCAGTTTTTTTAATTGGTGTGTTGTTTGGCAATTTTGCATTCGCAAACAACGCGGTCGCCGAAAACACGAACCAACTCTTCGTCTATGATGGCATGGCGGCGAGCCCTGGACCGCTTGATGGAACGCAAAGCGGGTTCGGCTGGCAATTCGGTTGGCTTGTGCAAAACAGCAATGTAAAATATGCCGTCAAAGACACGACGCCGCTGACCTTTCCGAACTTAATCAGTACAAAAGAATATGCGGTTGGCGGGGGCAACTGGGTTGCCTGCGGTAGAAAAATGATCTCATTCGCCCCAATTCCAGATGAAATTGCCGCATATCAAAATGCAAGCAATCAATTTGGCAAGGATGGCACGACGCTATGGTATAGCATGTTGCTTCGAGCCGAGACCTCTGGAGAAAAGTATTTCTTGTTGCATAGGGATACGGGGAATCCTGGTTTGCCGTGGAATCCGACTGCCGATCCTGCAATCAAGATTGGAAGATCGGGGTCAAATGTATGGGGAATCGCTTTTGGTACCCAAAAAGTAGCGACAAAAAAATCATTTATCAATGGAAATACCTATTTGGTAGTTTTGAAGATGGATTTCACAGCTGCAGGTGGCACAGTCGGCTTGTTTATTAATCCAGATCTTTCCGTGACACCCGTCACTCCAGATGCGACAGCAACCGTCGCCACGACAATGGCGTTTAATGCAATAAATGTGAACGTTGGGAACGACGAAAATAATGGTGCATGGGATGAAATTCGTCTTGGCAACGCATACGCGGCCGTCGCACCCATGATCGATCCAAATGCGACGCCAATCCCAACGCCAGAACCAACGCCGACCCCAGATCCATATGCGACGCCCAAGCCTACACCAGTGAAAATCCTGTGTATTGGTGACTCAATTACGGAGGGGACCAGCGGTGTCAACGGCGGTGCAGCAGAGCTGACCTATCGTTATCCGTTGTGGAAATTGCTCCTAGATAAAGATGCAATCTTTGAATTTGTGGGCACGCGTTCCGCAGGATTTGAGGGAACCCCAACCTATCCAGATTACAACGGCAATATTTTTTCAAATAAACACGAGGCGCACTGGGGATGGTCTGTCGCGCAAGTGAATGATGCGCTGACGACACCGTTGCTGAGTTTGCAACCCGATCTCGCCATTATTTACCTTGGCGGCGGTGACCCGCAACCACAGGCGAAAGAAAATATGCGGGCTTTGATTGAGAAGTTGCGGCTGAAAAATCCAAAGATCGTCGTTCTTCTCGGCGAACCCTTTTCCACTTGGCGAACAGAGGGACAACTGGCTTTTCGGGCGCTGGCAACTGAAATGAACACAGCGAGTTCCCCAGTCATAGCGATGAGACCGCCGACTGGCTGGGTAGATGATCCAGTGGCAGTGGGTTCCTGCACCATCGACTGGGTGCATACAAGTCTTATCGGCGACAAGGTGCTTGCGGATCACATCTTCACGTATTTAGCGCCATTCGTAGGGGTAGTTTTACCGACGGCTACGCCAACGCTCGTGCCGACCCCGTCGCCAACGCCGACCCCGACGCCTGTGCCCGTTTTGGTTGTTAATATCGGGATCAGTAAAACGACGGCCAACATGAAGGTGAAGCAGACGTTGCAACTCGGTGTCACCCTAATTCCGCTGAACGCGACTAACAAAGCAGTCATCTGGGCTTCGAGCAACACGAAAGTTGCATCGGTTTCTTCAACTGGCAAAGTGACCGCGAAAGGCCCAGGCACCGCGACCATCTCGGTGACTTCGGTGTCGCAAAGCAAAAAGGCGACCTGCAAGGTGACGGTAATACAACCGGTCGTCAGTGTCAAATTATCAAAAAGTAGCATAACAATAAAGAAGGGAAAACTCTTTCATCTGACTGCGACAATTGCGCCTGCAAATGCGAGCAACAAGAAAGTCACATGGAAGTCAAGCAATACAAAGGTCGCCACGGTTTCTTCAGCCGGCGTGGTCAAAGGGATTAAAAAAGGAACCGTTTATATCACTGCCACGACTGTGGATGGCAAGAAGACGGCGAAGTGCAAAGTGACGATTCTGGCAAACTGAAAATCGTGCGTGCGCTACGGCTTCGCCAACGGCATGCTTTTACCTTTTCGCCCTTGTTCGGGCGGTGCTTTAACAAAATATTGGGGTTTTATAATTCCTTGTATAAAATCTCGAATTTATTTATCGTTTCTCGATAAGTCTAGAGTCGTTTTAACAAAAAACCGACCAATTTCAAAATCCTTGTATAAAAATTCGCGAAAAAGGACTTGAATTTATACAAAGATTTTTCATTCACCTTTTTTTTGTTAAAACCTCTAAATTGGGAGGTGTGGGGCATTAGATTTGGCTTGTTTTATACAAGAAATTTTGATTTGGCATGAATTTTGTTAAAGCACCCGCACCCGCACCCGCACCCGCACCCGCACCCGCACCCGCACCCGCGCCGCGCCTTGCCGCGCCGCGCCACATCTACTCAGCCGTCATGAACTGGTTCGTATACAGATTAAAGTAGCGGCCTTTGAGGCGCATCAGCGTATCATGGTCGCCTTCTTCGACGATGTCGCCGGCGTCCAGTACGAGGATGCGGTCTGCAGATTTAATGGTGGACAGGCGGTGCGCGATGATCAGGCTCGTGCGGCCGGCTAGAATTTTGTCGATCGCATCCTTGATCAGGTGCTCTGTTTCGGTATCGACCGAGGAGGTTGCCTCGTCAAGGATGATGATTTTCGGCTTCGCAAGGATGGCGCGCGCGAAGGAGACAAGTTGCCGCTGGCCGATGGAGAGGCGGATGCCGCGTTCTCCGACGTTGGTGTCGAAGCCCTCGTCAAGGTTTGTGATAAATCCATACGCATTGACGAGTTTTGCCGCCGCTTCCACGTCTTCGCGCGTGGCAGAGGCATTCGAATAGATGATGTTGTCGAAAATGGTACCATTAAAAAGATGGGGATCCTGGAGCACATAGCCCAAGTTGGACTGCAGCCAAAGCATCGGCAGCGTCTTGTAATCAATGCCGTCGATCAATATCTGGCCGGAGACGGGTTCATAAAAGCGGCTCAAAAGGTTGGCAATCGTCGTCTTGCCTGAGCCAGTTTCCCCGACCAATGCGACTGTCTCGCCAACAGCAATCTTCAGGCTGAATGACTCTAAGACTTCCGAATCGTCCCCTTCATAGGAAAAACACACGTCGCGAAATTCAATTTCGCCATGCAAATCAGGCCATTCGGCCGTTTTGGGATGGAGGATGTCGCCGTACTTCTGTATGATTTCCGTGGTATCTTTCACTTCGGGGTCGATGTCGAGTACGGAGAAGACGCGTTCGGCGGACGCCTGGGTGCTTTGCATCTCGCCGAGAAGACGGGCCAGCTGCTTCACGGGTTCGAAAAACTGCGTGGTGTATGTGATGAAGGCGGTCAAGGTACCGAGCGTGATCAGGTCGTTCAAGGTCCACGCGCCGCCCTGCCACAGCACAAGTGCAGTGCCGAAGACACCAAGGGTGATGACGATTGGGGTATAAACCGCAGACAAAATGCCAGTGCGAATCGAGACCTTTTTCATTTCTTGCGTCAGATTTTGAAACTCCTCCGTAAAGGTGTCTTCTGCGACTAGGGTTTTGATGGTGCGAGCGCCGGAAATGCCTTCGCTAAAGGCGTTGATGATGTTGGAATTGACTTTGCGCACGCGGCGATAACTCTTCAAAATGAGCTTCTGGAAAATCATGCTCAAAAAGATGAGGAGCGGGAGCGCGAGCAGGGCAATCAAAGCGAGCTTCCAATTCATCAGGAACATCGAAATGGCGACGAAAATCATCGTAAAAAGGGACCAGGTCAAATCGATGAGGTTCCACGTCATGGCGTTGCCGATTTTGCGAATATCAGAGGAAAGTCGCGCCAAAAGCCAGCCGCTTGGTGTTTTGTTAAAATAGGAAAGAGAGAGGGTCTGCAGCTTTTCAAAGAGCGCCTTGCGAATGGAATAGGGAAGCCCGGCGTCGATTTTTCCGTTCATGATAATCATGAAATAGACGCTAAACACCTGCAAGAGGATAATGCCGACGAGAGCGACGATGAACCACTCGAGGCCCACAGTTGACTTGGGTATGATGAACGTATCGATGGCGGTCTTGGCGAAAATCGGATACAGGACATCAATTAAGGTTAACACAATAATAGAGGCCATCGCAGCAATAAACTTCCATTTGAACGCTTTCATAAAAACGAAAAGTCGTTTCCAGACCTTTGGGTCGAAGTTTTTGCTAAACTCTTGTTCTTTGAAGTTATTCGGCATGCGCGGACACCTCCTCATCTAGGATGCCTTGCAGCACGCAAACGCGGCGATACAGGCCTTCTTGCGCAAGCAGTTCGGCATGCGTTCCTTGTTGTGTGATTTTTCCGTCTTCGAGTACAAGAATCTGGTCGGCATTGGACAACGTCGTGATGCGATGAGAGATAAAAATCTTCGTGAGTTCTTGGCGGTGTTTTTTGAGCTCGTCACGAATGACTGCATCCGTCTGCATGTCAACCGCGCTGAGAGAATCATCAAAGACGAGGATTGCGGAGTCCCGCAGGAGTGTGCGCGTGATGGCGATTCTTTGGCGTTGGCCACCCGACAGGGTGATGCCGCGTTCGCCGAGTACGGTCTCATAACGGTGTTCGAACGACTCGATACTTTCGTGAATGGACGTAATCCGAGAGGTGGAATGTATCTTTTCTTCGGAGGCTTCATGGTCGCCAAAGAGGATGTTTTCTTTGATGGACTTGCTAAATAAGAAGGCCTCCTGCAACACCACGGAAATTTTCTGACGAATCCATTTGCGGTCGATGGAGGTCAATTCGTTGCCGTCGATTTTGATGGACCCTTCATAATCGTGAAACCGCAACAGCAGGTGCACGATGGAACTTTTGCCTGACCCCGTGGCACCTAGAATGCCGATGGTCTGGCCTTTTTCAATCTTGAAACTGAGGTCGCGCAGGATGGGATTTTGACTTCCTTCATAATATAAGGAAACATTTTCGAACGTAATTGCCCCGTGGATTTCTGGCTGGGCGCTCCCCGGCTCGTTCGTTTCTTCGGGGTAGTCGAGGATTTCGGAGATGCGCTTTGTGGCGACCGCAGTCTGGCCCATGTTCACAAAGAGTTGCGCCAAATGCCGCACCGGCCAAAACAGCATGAAGGAGTAGGTCAAGAACGAGACGAACACGCCGACCGTAATCCAGCCGTTGATGGCAAAGAGGGTGCCGGCAATTAGAATCACCGCATACTGGCTGAGCGTCACGAGGTCGGAGAGCGACCAGAAGATGGCCATTGGTTTGTTTATGCGCAGCAGTGCTTTCGCGAACCCCGCATTTGCTTCTTCGAAACGTCTCGCCTCGAATCCCTGGGCGCCAAACGCCTTGACGACGCGCACCCCGCTGATGTTCTCCTGAATGGTGGTCAACATGGCAGCCTCGGCTTCTTCGTAGGCTTTCCAAATTGAAGCCATCTTGCGGAAGGAAAAGAATGTGACGAAAAACATCACAGGCAGCAAAAACAC
>JBAXOJ010000109.1:0-7263 GCA_037133315.1 Clostridia bacterium | reverse complement strand
TGTATGGACCTGGTCTGTTGATTTGGCATTCTCAAGATTTAGTGAACTGGGAGCCGGTTTGTAATGCGAATGAAGGCTTCGAGGGAAATATTTGGGCGCCAGACTTTATCAAGTATAACGATACTTTTTATATTTATTACTATGCGGACGGTTCCAACTGGGTGATTTCTGCGTCAAGCGTAACAGGTCCCTGGTGCAAGCCAGTTAAAATTGATTTGTGGTATATCGATCCGGGTCACGCTTATGACGACCAAGGCAACCGATATCTTTTCTTTGACCGGCATTTTGTCAAATTGAAGGACGACGGAATGTCTTTGGATGGGGAATTGATGGATTCCTACGGCGGTTGGGAAATTCCTGAGGACTATGTGGTAGAATACGGCTTTGGAGTGATGACATACGAATCTTCAAAGATAACTCGCAAAGGGGAGTATTACTATATCACCACCGCGCAGGGCGGAACAGCAGGTCCGTCGACGGGTCACATGGTGATCTCCGCGAGATCGAAAGCACTCTTGGGTCCGTGGGAAAACTCTCCCTACAATCCGATCATCAGAACACAGTCCAAAAGTGAGAAGTGGTGGTCAAAAGGACATGGAACTTTAGTCGATACCCCTAACGGGGACTGGTACATCATGTATCATGCCTATGAAAAAGGGTTCCACACACTTGGCAGACAGACGCTTTTGGAACCAATTGAGTGGACCGAGGATGGCTGGTTTAAAACTAAGGACGACACGGATTTGGACAAGCCAATTAAGAAGCCAAATGGTAAAGCTGTTGCAAACGGGATGCCACTATCAGGGGGATTTGAGGGACCTAATTTGGGGTTGCAGTGGAGATTTTTCAGAGAGCATGACAAGTCAAGATATTGCTTGGTGGATAATAAACTTCAGCTAAAAGCGCAGGGATCCACACTCGAAGACTCTTCTCCGTTACTTTGTATTCCAATGGATCATTCTTATGAGGTCTCCGTTGATGTCGAAATCGGGCATGAAAATCAGGCAGGATTGGCACTCTATTACAGTCCGGATTGCTTTTGTAGTATTGCGCTTTCTGAGGGCGAAATTGTTATTTCTAAGAAACCCGGAAGAGGTCTAATCAAGTCAAAAATTCCGTTTTCGTCGAAACAAGTTACTTTGAAAATTACGAACGACTGCCACGATACTATTTTTCACTATCGTGAACACAATGGCGATTGGAAAAAAGCAAGCATTGCTTTTGAAACATCAGGTTATCACCATAATGTTTTTGATGATTTCGTTAGTTTGCGAGTTGGATTGTTTTCCGCAGGAAAAGGGGAAGCAAGGTTTAGTGATTTTGAATATTTTGCGAGGTGATGAATTTGTTTACTTATAAGGGCGCGAAAACGAAAGAAATATCATTTCCGTTAGGCGGAATTGGGACAGGTTGTATTGGGCTTTCTGGAAATGGAAGTTTAATTGACTGGGAGATCTTTAACAAACCCAATAAAGGAACGTTCCAGGGATTCACACATTTTGCAGTAAAGGCGGAAAGACGTGGAGAAGTAATTGATGCAAGGGTATTAAATGGTGACCTATGTCCTCCGTATACCGGGATGCATCATATGAAAGGGTTCAATGGATATGGATTCGGTGTCGACCGAGCGACTTTGTCGGGACTGCCACATTTTTCTGAAGTTGTATTTAATGGAGAATATCCGCTAGCAAATTTGCAATATGTGAACAGTCCATTTCCAGGAGAAATTGGATTGCTCGCGTTTAACCCGCTTATTCCTATGAACGACAAGGACTCTTCCATTCCCGCTGCTTTTTTTGAGTTCGAAATTGAAAACACCACAGACGAGGAACTGACATACTCTCTTGCGTTTGTACTTACCAGTCCTTTTAAGGAAACAAAAATCAACTGGCAAGAAAATAAATTGTATTTAGAAAATGCCAAAGACGAAAGCAGCAGTCATAAATATGGGAACCTATGTATTGCTAGTGACCAGGTGGAATTGAGTTTCCAGGAGTATTGGTATCGCGGCAGCTGGTTTGATGATCTGAATGTTTACTGGCAAGATTTTACGAAACCCGGTAGGTTTAAAAATCGAAATTACACGAATGCAGAAGAGCGCATGGATTCTTGCGTTCTGGCGACGCACAAGACTTTGGCGCCAAGAGAAAAAGGGAAAGTGCGATTTATTCTTTCGTGGAGTATGCCGATATTTCAGAAATACTGGGATCAACCAGAGTGCAAGTGCGACGGGGAATGCGAACTTCCAACTTGGAAAAACTATTATGCCACGCAGTGGAAAAATTCGCAGGATTCCGCTGAATACGCCTTGAATAACTGGCAACGTTTATATGAAGCAACACAATTATTTCATGATACTCTTTTTGACTCAACGGTTCCCAAAGAAGTGTTGGATGCAGTTTCGTCAAACATCTCAATCTTAAAATCGCCTACGTGTTTGCGTTTGGAAGACGGTTCGTTCTATGGATTTGAGGGTTGCTTTTGTGACGGTGGATGTTGCGAAGGTTCGTGTACCCATGTCTGGAACTACGCACAGGCGCTTCCTTTTTTGTTCCCAAAACTGGAACGTTCCATGCGTGATTTAGATTATAAATACAACATGCTGCCGGACGGCGGGATGTCGTTTCGGCTCAAACTGCCTATCGGTTCCGATAAATGGGCATTTAGGCCTTGCGTCGACGGTCACTTTGGGGGAATCATCAAACTTTATAGAGATTGGAAAATAAGCGGTAAAGATGACTGGATGAAAAGTCACTGGGAAGCAGTCAAAAAAAACATCGCTTACGCGTGGAATCCAGAGAGCACGGAGAAATGGGACTTGGACATGAATGGCGTAATTGAGGGTCGCCAGCACCATACTTTGGATATGGAACTTTTCGGACCAAACGCTTGGCTCACGGGAATCTATTTGGCGGCGCTAAAAGCAGCGTGTGAAATGGGAGATTTCTTAGGGGATACCGAAGCAACAACTTTCTATCGAAAACTTTTTGATACAGGTCGTGCGTGGGTGGATGAGAATTTGTTCAACGGGAAATATTACTTCCATCAAATTAACCTTGAGGATAAAAGTATTTTGGATCAATTTAATGGAACTTCAATGCATGGGAATGACATGATCAAAGCCTATTGGAACGATGAGGCTGGCGAAATAAAATATCAAATGGGTGAAGGGTGCGCGGTTGACCAAGTGCTTGGGCAATGGCTTTCAAATGTAAGTTGTCTTGGAGAAGTTTTGGACAAAGCGCATGTCCGCTCTGCATTAAAATCTATTTATGACAACAACTTCAGAAGTATGCGGGATTTCTTTAACCCATGCAGATTGTATTCACTCAACGATGAAGAAGGTGTAATTATTTGTTCGTGGCCAGAAGGTAGCAGGAGGCCAGTTGTGCCAGCGCCTTATTCGGAAGAGACGATGAATGGGTTCGAATATCAAGTCGCAGTGCATATGATTCAAGAGGGAATGGTTGAGGAAGGCTTGGAAATCGTCAGGGCAATTCGAAATCGCTATGATGGCGAACGGCGAAATCCTTGGAATGAGTTTGAATGCGGAAATAATTATGCTAGATCCATGGCGAGTTATGCGCTAATCAATGCGTTTACTGGTTTGACGTTTGATCTAAGCGCAGGGCATATCGGATTCAACCCAATTGAAGGTGAATCGCAAGAGGAGTTCAAGGGCTTTTGGTCTGTTGGCGAAGCATGGGGCAACATTGTTTTCAACAAAGAGGAAGGATTCATCAATATTGCTTATGGGTTCTTGGATATTTGCAGTGTTTCTCTTCCGAAAGACCCAAAAGCCGTATTTTTAGACGGGAAAGCGATCCCTTTCCGTGTTGAAGAAGGTAGCGTGCTTTTTAATGAAACACGACGTGTGTTACAAAAAATTCAATTTGTATATTAGAGGAGAATGAGAAATGGTGAATGGGTTAAGAAATAGCGGACTTCCTCTTGGAGGAATAGGAACCGGAAGCGTAGAGCTTCGAAGTGACGGATATTTTTATGACTGGCAGATAATGAACAACCGACCATGGGGTGCCGGGCCTTCCGTTGAGCTTCCGACCGAAACCTCCTATTTTGGCTTTCATGCTTCGCTAGGAGCAGAAGATTGGTCGGGGATTTTGGGACTTCCGAAGGACTATAATCGGTTTCTAAACGACCCCTATGAAATGCCTTGGGCGACTTATCCAAAAGACATTGAACCCGTAATTCGGATGCCACACACCCAATTGAATTATATTTTTGCAGAGTTGCCGCTGGAAATTCGTCTGGAGTCATTTAGTCCGTTCATCCCATTGGATGCGAAAAACTCAGGGCTGCCTATCGCTTATTTCACTTTTTATGTAAAAAACAACGCAAGTGACAAGGTGAAGTTTTCCTTGTTCCAATCGCTGCGAAATCTTGCCGCTTATGCCGATAAAGAAAACCCTTCGGTGATTCAGTTTGATCATAACAGTGAATGCGCCAGCCTGCAGTTTAGTCGTGAAAAGGCATCCCCATTCAAGTCCACCCAGGGAAACATGACCATCGGTGTAATGAATCATGCGCAGCAAAACGTTTCTTGGCTCACGCATCCCCGCAATCGGCGGGAAATCTGGGAGTGCCTGCGAGCTACTGGAGACCTCGAAAACAAAGATTACGGGCGCAAAGCCGAAACAATGGGTAATGTAGGGGACAGTTGGATGCATGATGCCCGACTACAGGATCCGTCCGGGCTGCTGTGTAGCCGTGTGGAGATAAATGCTGGAGAAGAACAGAGGATCACTTTTGTAATGACTTGGAACTTCCCTGATATGGAAGAAAACGAATACATCACAAAGAAAAAGCCGAATCGCTGCATCGGACATCAGTATGCGCTATGGTTTGATGGAGCTTCCGAGGTATTATCATATGGCGTAAAGAATTTTGCGCATTTAAAGAAAGAGACCTTTGATTTTGCTGAGGAGTATTACCGAAGCAGCTATCCACAGTGGCTGCTTGAGGCGGTGTTTGCACAAATGGCGGTGCTAATAAAAGCGTCCTGGTGGGACAAGACTGGTCGCTTTGGAGTATGGGAGGGACTGGGATGCTGTGGTTTGCAGACAACGGATGTGACGTATTATGCTTCGTTTGCCATTGCTCATTTATTCCCCGAAATTCAGATGAGTTCGATGCGTCTTACGAAAAGCAATATTGAGACCAAGGGGAAAATTCCTCACCTTATGCCAGGGAATTTTTCATGCTGCAACCAAGACGAACGAAACCGCATCGACTTGATTCCTGAGTTCATCCTATTGGTCTGGAGGGATTATAGATGGACAGGCAACACGGATTACGTAAAAGAAATGTGGCCGACAATCCTTTCCGCTCTTGAATACTATAAACAGTTAGATACCGATGGGGATGGGCTGCCAAACAACACCGGTCCGGATCAGACGTATGATCAATTCCCTTTAAAGGGGACATCGTCGTTCGTGGGATTTATTTATGCCGCATCTTTGCATGCCGCATCCGAACTGGCTGAATGCATCAATGATTTTGAAATGGCCGATGTGCTCAAATCGCAGCACAAAGTAAGCGTATTGAAATTAGAAGAACAACTCTGGAATGGTTCTTACTATCGTCTCAGTAATGATTTGACGACCAATGAAAAAAACGAAGGCGTTATGGTTGACCAGATTAGTGGCGAATGGTACACCCGTCAGGTTACGGGCAACGGATTTCTTCCTGATGAAAAGGTAGCATCTTCTTTGTCACAGATACTAGAGTATTGCAGCAATAAGCAAGGGTATGTTAGCAATTGCGCATGGCCAGCAGGAGATGAGGTAGTCATCGGCAAACACACAGCGGACCAGGCCAACTGGCCTTGGAGTGGAGTAGAGTTCGCTTTTGCATCATTCTTAATTCTCTCGGGAAAACGAGAAGAAGGGATCCAAGTTGCCCAAAATGTCTGGAACCGATACGAACGTGCAGGTCACCGCTTCAATCACAGCGAATGCGGGCAACATTACTACCGCCCACTGAGCGCCTGGACAATCTATCTCTCTTTAACCGGATTTATTCTTGATGTTCCTAGCGAAACCGTGACGATTGATGCGCGTGAGAACGGACGTTTCCTTATTCTGCTTCCAAACGGCTGGGGCACAGTGAAAATCCAAGAGGAAGAAGTAACCATCGAAGCCATGCGCGGAACACTCGCATGGAACGGCCTTCAACTTAAAATGACCGATGGAAATCGCAAACTCGAGGGCCCTGTAAGCCTGCTTGTCGGAGAATGTTTTAAGCATAAAAGATGAATAATGGAAGAAACGCAAAAATAAAGGGGTGTTTTTTATGAGATTGGATTTTGAAACGTACAAAGACAAAATGGCTGGTTGTTGGATGGGGAAAAACATAGGTGGCGTACTAGGTGCGCCATTTGAAGGGAAAAGAGGGGTCTTCGATGTTGATTTCTATGTTCAAGAATTGAGCGGACATCCGCCTGCAAATGACGACCTTGATTTACAATTAGTTTGGCTAAACGCCGTTGAAGAATATGGCAGTGCAATCAATGCATCGATCCTTGGTGAATATTGGCTTACGTATATCATCCCGAATTGGGTGGAATATGGGTCCGGGAAAAATAATTTAAGAATGGGCATTGTACCACCTTTATCTGGTTATTTGGAAAACCCTTATCGAGATAGCTGCGGCTGCTTTATTCGTTCCGAATTATGGGCTTGCATCGCGCCAGGAAACCCTCAAATAGCGGCCAAATATGCGTATGAAGATGCGATTGTGGATCATAGTAGCGAAGGCATGCATGCGGAAGTGTTCTGCGCTGCTTTGCAAAGTGCGGCATTTGTGGAAACGGATTTTTATCAATTAATTGAAATTGGATTATCATATATCCCGAAGGATTCGGGAGTGACAAACGCTGTGCGTGAAGCACTTCAAGCGTTTCAAGATGGTGTTGACTTTAAAGAAGCAAGAATTAGAGTACTAAAAGCGGAGCAAGGTTCGTTTGGTGTGCAAAATTTGCGACTAGAGAAAATTCCAAACGAATTGCCTCCTGGAAAGCCTGGATACGACGCTCCTGGAAATATTGGGATTATGATCATTGGTCTACTTTATGGGGAGAATGATTTTGGCAAAAGTATTTGTATTGCAAACAACTGTGGAGAAGACACAGACTGTACTTGTGCGACGCTAGGTGCATTGCTTGGAATCATCAACGGAAGGCAGGCCATTCCTCAAAAGTGGGTTGAGCCGATTGGAGATTATATCAGTACTTGCTGCATCAAT
>JBAXOJ010000108.1:0-7312 GCA_037133315.1 Clostridia bacterium | reverse complement strand
TTGCGCGGTAGAGGGCCTTTTCTTAACACAAAAAAATCCCTGAAGGACTGGGTTTTAACACATTGCCCTTACCTTCTTGCTTTTGCTTGCTTTTGACGCCCATTTCAAAGGGCTTAAAGAGCTAAAATGAGTCGCGAAATCGCTGATCCCACGACGATGTGTTAAAAAAGGCACATCTAAGGACTTTTTTGTGTTAAAAACTATAGCTCTGCCGCGGAATGAGGAACAGAGGCCCCGATTTTAACACACCCGCTCTTTTGTGACTGACTAGTTGTGGTTGAAAAAGATATTTACCTACAAGATATAGTGTGGTATGATAGACAAAATACTTATGAGAGAGGTGCCATGTTATGCAAAGAAAGATGATTCAAGTTGAAGAAAGACCCCCGCTATTAATGAGTATCCCGCTTAGTTTACAGCATTTGTTCGCGATGTTTAGCGCGTCCGTGCTCGTGCCGTTTTTGTTCGGGATTGACTCGGCCGTCGTGCTCCTCATGAACGGCGTTGGAACCCTGTTATTCATCCTCATCACGAAGGGCAAGGCCCCCGCATTTTTGGGTTCGAGCTTTGCGTTTCTCGCGCCAGCGGGACTCATCATTGGAAGTTTGGCCTACAACCCCATCAAGACGATGAGCGGTGGAATGTTCTCCGAACAGGGCTACAGCGAGGCACTTGGCGGGTTTGTCGTCGTCGGCGCAGTATTTTGTATTGTAGCACTGATTATCAAATTTTTCGGTATCAAATGGATCAACATCGCGCTTCCTCCTGCGGCTATGGGCCCAGTGGTGGCGTTGATTGGACTCGAACTTGCGGGCGTCGCAGCAAACATGGGCGGCCTCACCGCACCGACACTTGACCTGAAAGTGGTTGCAATTTTCTTGGTGACCTTGCTCACAGCGGTCTTCGGCTCCGTGTTGTTCAAAAAATTCTTTGCTGTCATTCCAATTTTAACGGCCATCGTCGTAGGATACCTCTTTGCTTTGGCAATTGGCAGCCTCGATATGGGGCCTTGGTATGCACAAACCAACATCTTTGCACTACCGCATTTCCGGTTCCCAACATTCAACTGGGCGGCAATCCTTGCAATTCTGCCTGCTTCGCTCGTGGTCATCTCCGAACACATCGGCCATCAGCTCGTTACTGGAAAGATTGTTGGGCGCGACCTGATTAAGGATCCAGGACTCGACCGTTCGCTCTTTAGTGATGGTATTTCGACCATGCTTTCTGGCCTCGTCGGCTCTGTACCGACGACCACATACGGCGAAAACATCGGCGTCATGGCAATCACAAAGGTCTACAGCGTTTGGGTCATCGGTGGCGCTGCAGTCATTTCGATTCTACTTGCGTTCATTGGTAAAGTCTCGGCGTTAATCAGCACCATTCCAGGGCCTGTCATGGGTGGCGTGAGCTTCCTGTTATACGGCATGATCGCTGCTTCGGGTATTCGCCTGATGGTGGAATCCAAAATTGACTACAGCAAATCGCGCAACCTTGCACTCACGTCCGTGGTATTCGTAACCGGCCTAAGTGGCGCGTACATCCCTATCAACGGCGTGCCTCTGAAGGGCATGGCACTCGCGACTGTCGTCGGCATCGTGTTGAGCCTCATTTTCTACGCATTTGATAAGATGAAGATTTCAAACGACCTCGACTTTGAGACCGTGCCAGAAGAAAAGTAAAAATTGCACTGCTCCACACAACTTGCGCAGTCGCGGCAAGGCCTTCATTATAGAGGGTGTGTTAAAAATCGACCCTCTAAGCCTGTTTGCGCGGCAGAGGGCCGATTTTAAAACACCCGATTTCTAACACAATTGTGTACGATTACGTGATGATAAATCAAAGTTGTCTCATAATTGTAATACCCTATTGACACAAAATGAGTATTTTGTTATCATTGTTGTGGAGGGATTGTGTTATGATAGATTATTCAAAATATTCACATAGTGACAGATTCTATTCAGGAGTTGAAAAGAAAATAGGGATTTTAATAAAGGACAAACCCTATTTCGTTAAATTCAGAAAAAATTCACCTGAGGGATTTAGATTTAACCATGTTTCGGAGCATATTGGCAGTCGAATTTTTTCGTTTTTAGGTGAGTCTGTGCAGGAAACTGAATTAGGGTTGTACGAAGGCAAAGAGATTGTCTTGATTCGCGATTTTTTGGATAAGGATGAAGTTTTTGTACCTTTTAATGGGGTTGGGGAGAGTTCAATTGAAGATGACAAAGAAAGGTTTCAATATGAATATGACGACATCATTGAAATGTTACAAAGCAATATAAAACTTACGAATGTATCTGAAACGATAAATTCTTTTTGGGACATGTATATTATTGATGCGTTAATAGGGAACTTTGATCGACACGGGAGCAACTGGGGATTCATTAAAAAAAATGGAATGTATAAGTTAGCGCCGGTCTTTGACAATGGGTCCTGCCTGTTTCCAATGTTAAATACTGATGAAAAAATCAGTGAAATATTATCCTCAGAAGTTGAAAAAGACAAAAGAGTTTTTACCTTCCCTACTTCACAAATTCGGATTCACAATAAGAAAAGCTCTTACTTCGAAATTATAAATAGTGTGTCATTTGAAGAATGCAATAGAGCATTAAAAAGAATTGTAGAACGGTTTAGCATGCATAAAATTCAAGAGTTAATTGAAAACACTGTATTTATTTCTGATAAACGCAAAGAGTTTTACAAGACAATAATCAAGCTAAGGTTTGACAAAATCCTATTTGCTTCATACCAAGAATTAAAATGAATCGAGGTGAATGCTTATGCCAAATACTCAAAACGCAGCATTATTAGGAAGATTAGCATACCGAACTGTGGGAATCATAAAGGCACTCGGCCATTATGGCGAAAAGTTCAGTGTTGGGAAAATTGAATATGAGCATTTTGATGATGAAAGTTTTCAGTACATCATTTCGCCGTTTTGGGATATAATCGACAGTTTGCCAAATGCAATTTTCGCAGGAATCCCCGGACTCAAGCTGGAAAAGCGGCTTGCATCTTATTATCGAGTCAACTTTGAGCCAGTGTTTATTACTGAACGTACGCCGTCTAAAAATCGCGAGGACTTATGGGACTTGCTAGAAAGCGTCGGACTTGACTATTATGACCGTTTGGAGTGGCTTATCCGTACACCTATGAGAGCCGCAAACGACAATCTGATTGTCGAGCGTATGCGCGATACAAAAGAAAAAATCGATTTCAGATCCTATAAAAAGAACTTGAATCATTTTCAATATGGTGATGAAATCAGTGTCGAGTACATTTCCGATTTTGGAAAGACCCCGGGCATGTTGGCACAAACACTTGCAGCGGCCCTGTTTGCAGGCATTGATATCCGCGTTGAATCGGAGCATAAAGTATTTTCCGAGATAGAACGTACAACTTTAATCCCATTCATAATTCCCGCAAACCAAACCGCAATCCACGAACGCAAAGCACTTCAGGCACAAGGAATTTCTATCGCAAAACAAAAAGGGAAATACAAAGGGAGACCAAAAACCGCAATTAATAGAACGAAATTTGAGGAAGCCCTAAAAAAATTCAAAGCCAAGCAAATAAACATAGAGGAAGCAATGTCTATGTCCGGCGTTTCCTCGCGTTCGACATTCTATCGCAGAATTGGGGAGCAAAAATTATGATCAAAAAACTCAACCTTGAAACAGGCAGCCCCGACACCCAAACCGCAATCCAAAGGTTGAAGAACACGCTGCCCACCTACAAACGCCAAGGCTGCAAGGCCGTCCTCATCGTCCACGGCTACGGCTCCACAGGCACTGGCGGCAGCATCAAGACAGCCGTACGCAGATGCCTGAGCGAACCCTCGATGGTCGGCCTCGTCCGTCTTGTGGTCGCTGGCGAAGATTGGATCAACCGCAAGCGGGATGCCCTCTCCATCTGCGGTGCCCTCGCCCAATTCGAACGCGAGATCGCCAGCAACCCCGGCATTACTTTGGTCATTCTGCGTTAATTGATTCTGTGTTATAATTTGGATAACATTTTGAGTTGAAAGGAATTCTCTATGGCCCTGATTATTTGCCCAGAATGCAATCACAAAATCTCTGACAAAGCCGCGGCCTGCGTGCATTGCGGCTTACCATCGGCCTTATATTTCCCTGCTTGCGATGCTGCCGAGGGACTGCCTGCGGGAGCGCAGGACGTCAACTACGGAGAGATGCGCAACATGTTGTTGGATTTTGATCGCGAGTATGCGAGCACGTTCGCAGCGGGGCGGTTCATCGCGCAAAGCGAAGCCGACAGAGTCAAAAAAGTCTACGATAAGTACTTGGAATATCTCAAAAATCCGCTGATTCTCCAATATGTGATTACGAACGCGAAGGAATTGCGCATCGATGAGGTTGAGGTGAAAAAGTTCACTGCCAAAATGGACACACTCGACCGCGATAAAGAAGTCCACAACGAAAGATTCGTGGAAGAAAAGTTAGTGGAGTACCAGGAATATTTTGATGAGATTCTGAAGGATGTCGATCCGGAAATCAAGCTCGATCTGGAGCAACGGAGAGCGGTGCTAACCGATGAGAACCATTGTCTGTTGGTTGCAGGGGCTGGCGCTGGCAAGACTACGACCATGGCGGCCAAGGTGAAGTACCTAATCGACAAGCTTGGCGTGAAGCCAGATGACATCATCGTCATTTCGTACACGAACAAAGCGATCGATGAGCTGAAGGACCGCATCAATCATAAATTGAAGTTGCCAGTTAAGATTAGTACGTTTCATTCGTTTGCGTTTGACATTGTCAAACACAGTTCCGATGAGCAGCCTGAAATTAATTTTTCGTCATACACAATTATTTTTGATATGTTGGAGAAACGCATTTTCAAAGATAAGAAACTGATGATCAACCTCGTGATGTTTTTGGGCTTTTATTTTGACCTGCCTGAGGACGCGTTCAAATTCAATAGCCTCAACGAGTACCACATGTACAAAGCGGCGAGCGATTACGAAACCCTGAAAAGTGGGCTGGGGCAGTACATCGCGAAAGTCGGCGAGACGCGGAGCAAATACAAGAGGACGATTACTGGCGAATACCTGCGTTCGACGCAGGAGGTGCAAATTGCGAATTATTTGTATCTCAACAATTTGGACTATGAGTATGAAAAGCCCTACCCATTTGGCATGCAGAATGCCAGGAAAAAATACACGCCCGATTTCTACATTTCTCAGGGCGAACACACTTGCTATCTCGAGCATTATGGACTTTCGGAGGATTACACAAGTAATGTGTATACCCAAAAAGAGCTCGAAAAATACAAGAAAAGTGTTTACGACAAACGCGAGCAGCACAAGAATTTCAAGACCAACCTCATCGAGACTTGGTCGCAATACCGCGACGGCAGACCGCTACACGAACATCTGAGAGCGGCATTAGAAACGCAGGGCTTTGTGTTGCGCCCACGGCGCGCGTCGGAAGTGTATCGAAAGATTGTGGAGACCGGGAAGGATAAGTACATTTATAAGTTGATTACATTCATGATCACTTTTATCGAGCAGTACAAGACGATGGGGTACGATGCGGACGGGTTTCAGGTCCTGAAGGGGAAGACGGAAAATGTCAGAAATCTGCTGTTTTTGGACATCGCGGAGGACGTCTACAACCACTATCAGGCGACCCTGAAGCAGCGGAATCAGTTGGACTTTGCGGATATGATCAACGATGCCTACTACCTCCTCATCGAGCTAGGCAAGAACAACACCACGCTTCCGTATCGATACATCGTCATTGACGAGTTCCAGGACATTGCACGGCAGCGTTTTAACCTGACGAAGAAACTTGCGGAGGTGACCAAGGCGAAGGTCGTGGCGGTGGGGGATGACTGGCAGTCGATTTATGCGTTTGCGGGGTCGGACATCACGCTTTTTACGAAGTTTCTCGAGCTCATGGGCAGCGGGGTTGAACTGAAAATCACGCACACGTACCGGAATTCGCAGGAGTTGATTGACGTAGCGGGCAACTTTGTCCAGAAGAATTCGACGCAGATTCGCAAGAAGCTCATTTCACCGAAGCGTCTGAAGGACCCTATCAAGCTCGAATTTTACGATGATTCCAAGCAAGTCTTCAATAATATGGCTGCCGCAACGGTTTCTGCTATCGCAAACATCCTAGCGGAGTTTGGGGCCCGCAAACGGATTTTGTTGATCGGGCGTTACAACTATGACCAGTACAAACTGATTAAAACGGGCGAGTTCGCCGAGGGGCGAAATGGCTTTCTTATTTGCAAACAATACCCTCAGGCGCGCGTCGGATTCATGACGATTCACAGTGCAAAAGGCTTGGGCTATGACAACGTCATCATACTCAACATGCTCGAAAACAAATACGGCTTTCCGTGCCAAATTGAGGACGATCCCATTATGAAGATGGTGCGTTATGAGGATCGTTCGATGCCGTATGCGGAGGAACGCCGCCTATTCTATGTCGCGCTCACCCGCACGAAAAACCGCGTCTATATATTGGCACCGTTGCATAAGCCGTCGCGTTTTCTCGTCGAAATCGTCAAGGACAACAACATCCCACTGCCCGAGGAATTCAACACCGAAGTTGTCGACCTATTCAGCCTGCGATGCCCTGACTGCGGCTTCCCGCTCAAATATGAATATAACAAAAACTATGGGCTCGGGCTATATATCTGCACCAACGAAATCGAAGTCTGCGATTTCATGACAAACGACAAGTTCATGAAAAAGGACATTTACAAGTGCGACAAATGCGAAGACGGGTACATGATTGTGAAGTTCAACAGAAATACGAATCAGAAGTTTTATGGTTGTACGAACTTCGACATTAAAGGAGTGGCGTGCAAGAATGTGAAGGGGATATAAAGGAGGGGCTCGCGAAATGAAAAGTGAAATTGGACAACCGATCAAACTGCATAAAAACACCAGTTATCCCACCTACCAGCTCTACGCGATCATCGAGAATGCGAAGACTACTCCGCATGAGGCGTTGCGGCTTGCGGTGGAGGTGACCTTCGACTGGCTGCGCCAACGTTTTCAGGACGGGGACACAATCCCAGAGGAGATTCAGAGTTCGGATTCTCTCAAATCCTTCCGCATCAACAAAGGCTTCACGGTGGATGTCGTGTACATCAAAACCGCCGAAAAAGAGACCTGGTCGCTGTGCATCGTCGAACCGGATTCCGGACTAAAAGCGAGCGATCAAAGTCTAGGACGGGAGGCGGTGACAGGCAGGTCGTTTGAGACAAACATCGCGTTTGCGATCATCGGCAACGGCCCCATCGAGTGCGGAATCAACATCGTTTGCGTGGAGCCCGAGGG
>JBAXOJ010000107.1:0-7321 GCA_037133315.1 Clostridia bacterium | reverse complement strand
TAATTATAAAATTTTATTCAACGAATATTTGCATTTTTACGATTTGGATATTTCTGAGTTAAATCCGATAAAAATTGAGTTTAACGAATTAGGAATATTGAATAAAATCGCATTTCCATTGCATGGCGAAAATATATTTTTTGAAGATTTAGAAGATGAAATCATCGCAGAGCTAAGGGGTGAGATTATCGCCAAAATGTATGGGCTCATTTCTTCAGAAGCAAAAGTGTTTTCTGTAAAAAAAGCGCCACTTTTCTTTGTTGGTATCGAATATTTTTTTGATGGTAACTCTTATGACATTGGGGTTAGATTCGGCGGTCAAAGCAAGACTGATAATGTAGTCATTTATCGAGATGAAAAATTGAACAAGGAAGAGGATATCGAGTCATATTTTCGTATGTTGGATTTGGAAAATATCATTAAAACTTCGACGCAGCTGTTCCAGTTTTTACTTCGAAAGGATTTGATTTTAGAGACGAATACTGCTTTCGAAATGTTGGAGGGAATTGCCAATGAAATCTTTCTTAAAATTTCGCAGGCCGATGATTGGAAAAACGGAGTAGAATTTGAACCTGATTTTATCTTGATCGAGCCAGTGCTATATGATTGACAAATATTGTAAATTAATATATCCTTGAAACACTTCTTAATAGATTAGGTGGTGCTTTTCACGGTGAAAAAAAAGGATCAATTAGAACGATTAGAACAATTAGATAATGCGGATTTTTCATTATCACATGCTCGAACACAGTGTGTCATTTTAACTGCAATGATAAGTGCTTATGAGAAGGAACTATCTCAACTGCCAGATGGAAAAATCTCTCGCAAAATGATTGGCGGAAAGTATTATTTTTATCATTTTTACAAGCATGAGGATGGAATCTTTCGGCAAAAATCCATTGGGAAGAATGAGACTCTGTCAGAACAGCTGAAAAGAAGAGTCTTTCTACTGGCAGCACTTGCAAGATTGAGAAAGGATTTAACTGCTTTTGAACGATTTATTGATTCTTATGATCCTTTTTTTGCTGAAGATATTATTCAGGGGAACTTGATTCCTTTCGAGAAAATGCATCAACAATTTTTTGATAAAAAGGAAAAAATCAAAGCTTGGATTTCCGAACCATTTGATTGCTATGAATTGTATCAAGACGGACTCATCCAAACTTCCCCTGGCGGTTTAAAGGTTCGTTCAAAATCAGAAGCACTGATCGCCGGCCTGCTTGAAACGAATCAAATTCCTTTTCGATATGAAGCTAAATTAATCGTGGGCAATAAGACGTTTTTTCCCGATTTCACAATTATGAGGCCCAAAGATGGCGAAATCATGTACTGGGAGCATTTCGGGAAAATCGGAGATCCACAATATGATTTATCGATGGTACGGAAATTGCAGAATTATGTGAAAGATAATGTCATTCCGTGGGAGAATTTGATTATGACCTTTGACAGTAAAAATGGTTCAATTGATGCTAGTCTGATTCTAGGCATCATAAAGACATTTTTAATGAGTCCTTGAGAGCATGAGTCCTTCTAAAAAATATTAACAAAAAAGAGGTAGGCAGACGATTCCTTGTATAAAATGACTTGAAAAAACATCGGAATCGACCTGAAATCATGCCATTTTAACAAAAAAACAGAGGTTTGAAAAATCCTTGTATAAAAAATGAGGATTTAGAGGCGAATTTTATACAAGGATTTTCAGACTGGTCGGATTTTGTTAATTTGAGGCAATTGATGGTCAAATTTCTCTCGAATGAAGGACATTTTATACAAGGAAATTTATAACTGCCATGAATTTGTTAATTATGCCAGATGAACCGCTTGCACTTGAAACTTTTGCTGTAAAGTTGTAGAATTCATAGGGAAGTCATAGCGGTT
Organism: Clostridia bacterium; assembly: GCA_037133315.1. Taxonomy (GTDB): domain Bacteria; phylum Bacillota; class Clostridia; order JBAXOJ01; family JBAXOJ01; genus JBAXOJ01. The sequence continues at coordinate 5,443 of JBAXOJ010000107.1, read as the reverse complement.
ACGACCGTTTGAAATGCGGAGTGTGATACTTTGAGCGAGTTATTTATGGGCATTGATATTGGGACATCGAGCGTCCGTGCGGTCGTGTTTGACCGGAACGGGGCGACGGTCACGTCGGCTTCGATTGAGTACTCCTTACTAGGGACGAATGGGGTTGCGGAGTTGCGCCCCGATGAGATATTTCATGGCATGATATGTTGTGTGCGGGAGTGCGCAGACCGCGTACGCGAGGGCGGTAGCGCCCTCAGCGGCGGTAGCGCCCACAGCGGCGGCGGCGCGGGCGCATCGGCGGCGGCAGCGGGCGCGGCGGGCGCCTCGGCGGCGGCAGCGGGCGCGGCGGGCGCGGGACGCATCGCGGCGGTTGGCATTAGCTGCCAAATGCACAGCCTGCTGTGCGTCGATGCCAAAGGGCAGCCGCTCACAAACGCCATCACCTGGGCGGACACGCGCGCCACGGCGCAGGCCGACGAGATCCAAAAGAGCGGACGCGTCGATGCCCTCTACCGCATCAGCGGCTGCCGCGTGCAGCATCCCATGTACCCGTTGGCGAAGGTGCGATGGCTGCAGCAAATGGAGCCCGACACATTCAAAGCGACCTATAAATTCATTACCATAAAAGAGTACATACTTTACCGGCTGTTTGGGGAGTATGTAGTCGACTTTACGTTGGCGGCGAGCCAAGGCTATTTTGACATCAACAAAAACCAGTGGAGCGACGAGATTCTGCGGGAGGTCGCGGGAATTGACCAGAGCAGGCTGTCGCAGGTGGTGGAGTGCACGCATGTCTTGCGGGGCATGGCGCCGGAGTACGCGCGGGAGATGGGGATGGGGCAGGATGTGCCGTTTGTGATCGGGTCGGGTGACGGGATCATGGCGAATCTGGGCTGTGGCGTCGTGGATGATACGACCCTTTCGGCGACCATTGGCACGAGCGGCGCGGTGCGGACATCTGTGAAGAAACCGCTGCTGGACAGCGCGCAACGGACTTGGTGCTATTCGTTTACGAAAGACACGTGGGTTGCGGGCGGGGCGACCAATTCAGGCGGGATTGCGCTGAAGTATTTGAGGGAGCGTTTTGGGGCGCAGTTGCTGCAGGAGACGGGAATGGCGGCTGGGCAGGAATATGAGGCGATGGACGTGTTGGCGGCGCGGGTGCCGGCGGGGAGCGACGGGCTGGTGTTTTTACCATATCTGATGGGCGAACGCAGTCCGGACTGGAACCCAAACGTCCGCGGCTTGATCGGCGGTTTGGAGCTGTCGCACGGCAACGGGCACATCTGCAGGGCGGCGATGGAGGGCGTGATTTTTCGCCTCTACTCGGTCTACGAGGTCATGGCGGCCATCAATGCCAACGCGCGCCAAATTCGTGCCACGGGCGGCATCGTGAAATCGCCGTTTTGGATGCAAATCCAGGCGGACATTTTTGGCAAGGAGATTCTCGTTCCCGGCACACAAGAAGGAGCGGCCCTTGGGGCTGCGTTTACAGCTATGGTCGCAGTCAAAGCCGTACCTGGCTTCGGCAGTTTGCTGGAGGCCATGCAGCCAGTTGATTCCATCAACCCAGACATGGCGGCGCACGAGCGCTACCGCAAATTCTACCAGCGAGCGATGGCGTTGTATGAAGCAACGACCAGCTGGCAGGACAATCGAGACTTTAAATTTTAAAGATAAATACAGGAGGAACGAGAAATGAAAAACGGAACAGACATTGGCGTATTGGGATTGGCAGTCATGGGCAAGAACCTGGCGATGAACATCGAAAGCAGGGGGTACCATGTATCCATCTACAACCGCGCGAAGGAAAAGACGGACATTTTGTTGTCGGAGACAGTGGGGAGAAATTTTGTCGGGACGTTTACTTTGGAGGATTTTGTGGCGTCGTTGGCGAAGCCAAGAAAAATCATACTCATGATTCAGGCCGGAAAGCCGGTGGATATTGTGATTGAGCAGTTGCTGCCACTTTTGGACCAGGGCGACATTTTGATTGACGGCGGAAACTCCTACTACCAAGATACCGTGCGGCGCAACAAATACCTAGAGGACAAAGGCATTCGATACATCGGGACGGGCGTGTCGGGCGGCGAAGAGGGCGCGCTCAAGGGGCCTGCGATTATGCCGGGTGGACAGGAAGATGCGTACCGCCTAGTGGAAGAAATTTTGGTTGCCATCTCTGCGAAAGTGGACGGGGAGCCTTGCTGTACCTACATCGGACCAGATGGCGCAGGGCATTACGTGAAAATGGTGCACAACGGCATCGAGTACGCAGATATGCAGCTGATTTGCGAGGCCTATCACATCTTGAAGACGGCGACGGGCATGTCGGCGGATGAACTCGCGGATGTGTTTAAGAAATGGGACGGCGGGGAACTGGATAGTTATCTCATTGAAATCACTTGGATCGTGTTGCAGAAAAAGGACGATTTGACTGGTAAGCCAGTGGTGGATATTATTCTGGACCGCGCTGGGCAAAAGGGTACGGGCAAGTGGACGAGTACGAGTGCGTTGGACTTTGGCGTGCCCGCGGCGACGGTCGCGGAGGCAGTGTTTGCGCGCTGCATGTCGGCGATTAAGACCGAACGCGTTGCGGCGTCCAAGATTCTGACCGAAGAAGGCACGACCCCAGAAAAAGTGCGTGACACCATGATCCAACTGGGTTGCGCGACCGCGGAGAACTGGAAAGAAGCGCTCGTGGAAATGGTGCGCCGTGCGTTGTACGCGAGCAAGATTTGCGCCTACGCACAAGGCTTTGCGTTGATGGCGGAAGCGTCGAAGGAAAACAACTGGAACCTCGACCTCGGTGCGATTTCCATGATTTTCAGAGGTGGCTGCATCATTCGCGCAAAGTTCCTGCAGAAGATCAAGGACGCGTACGACAAGGATAAGCAAATCGCAAATCTGATGCTCGATCCGTATTTCCACGCTTCGCTCAACGCCTACAAACAAGCATGGCGCGAAGTGGCTGCTGTGGCTTCGCTGTCTGGTATTCCGGTACCTGCGTTTACGAGTGCACTTTCTTACTACGACAGTTACCGCAGTGCGGTGTTGCCGGCGAACTTGCTCCAGGCGCAACGCGATTATTTCGGCGCGCATACGTTTGAGAGAAACGACAGAGAAGGAATCTTCCATATTGATTGGTTTGGTGATGCAAAATGAGTGGATTTTCAAAGGAAGCAATTAAAGCGGCTTTGACCAAAATGCTTGAAGAGCAGACCGCGCTTCGCGGTGAACTGAAAAAGGTTTTGATTTTGCCACCGGATCACACGCGATGCCAGTCGGGCGCAGGCCTGATTACGGCGATGCTTTGGAACCTGTTGGGCGCCGCGCAAGGGCGTTGTGAGGTGGACATCATGCCTGCACTTGGCACCCACGTGCGCATGAGTCCAGAAGAAGTGGCAGAATTTTTTGGCACGGAGATTCCGTATGAGAAATTCCTCGAACACGACTGGAAACACGACGTGGTCAAAATCGGCGAAGTCCCAGGGTCATTTGTCTCGGAGATTTCGGAAGGATTGATTACACACGCCATTGACGTCGAGGTCAACAAACGTTTACTCGACTCCTCTTATGACCTGATCGTTTCGGTCGGCCAAGTGGTGCCGCACGAGGTTGTCGGCATGGCCAACTACAGTAAAAACATATTTGTAGGCGTTGGCGGGAGCAATATGATCAACAGCTCTCACATGCTTGGCGCTTTTTACGGCATGGAACGCATCATGGGCAAGGACTTTTCGCCTGTGCGCAAGGTGTTTGACTATGCCGAGGAGCATTTTATTCAGTCTATGCCGCTTGTCTACATCCTTACCGTCACGACGACGGAGGGCACTGACACGACGGTTGAGGGTCTGTATATCGGTCGCGAACGCGCTTTGTTTGAGGCGGCGGTCAAACGCAGTCAGGAAAAGAACCTTAACTACCTCGAGACGCGCCCCAAAAAGATGGTCGTCTACCTCGACGAGAAGGAATTCAAGAGCACCTGGCTCGGCAACAAATCCATTTACCGCACCCGCATGGCCATCGCGGACGGCGGGGAACTCATCGTACTCGCACCAGGGGTGTTGCGCTTTGGCGAAGACATGGAAAACGACCGCTTGATTCGCAAATACGGCTACGTCGGGCGCCTCAAAGTGCTTGATTTGGTAGATGAAAACGAAGATCTGCAGAAAAATCTGTCGGTCGCAGCACATTTGATTCATGGTTCGTCGGACGGGCGTTTTTCGATCACATATGCGGTGAAACACCTCACGCGCGAAGAAGTCGAGGGCGCGTCTTTCCGTTATGCCGACTATGATGCAATGGCGGCGCGCTACGCGAACTTGAAAGATGGCTGGAACACATTGCCAGACGGCGAGGAAGTTTACTACATCAGCAACCCGGCCCTAGGACTTTGGGCAGCGAAATAGGAGGGTGAGAATCATGGAAAAAGTATTGGATCGAGCAATTATCGGGATTCCAATGGGTGACCCGGCAGGAATCGGACCAGAAATTGTGGTCAAGGCATTGGTAAATCGGCACATGTACGAAATCAGCAAACCCCTCGTGGTGGGCAGTGTGCATGCGTTTCAACGCATCGCTAAGATTCTTGGTTCTACGGTTGCGTTTCACGAAATCACACACCCAGATGACGGGCTATATGTGCACGGTACGATTGATATCATCGACTGCGGCTATGTGAGAGAGAATCTCGAATACGGCAAGGTGCAGGCTTTAGCGGGCCGCGCGGCTTATGAATGCATCGAAGAGGTGACACGCCTTGCGTTGCGCGGAGAAGTGCACGCCATCGCGACCACACCAATCAACAAGGAAGCCATCCGCGCTGCGGAGATTGACTTCATCGGCCACACCGAGATGCTGGAAAGCCTGTCGGGGACCAAGGAACTCTTGACCATGTTTCAAGTGCACACCCTGCGCGTCTTTTTCCTGACGCGACACGTGTCGCTGCGTCGCGCCTGCGATCTCATCACAAAAGAACGAGTTTCTCAATATATCGAGCTATGCTCAAACGCACTGAGAATGCTGGGCGTCCCGAAGCCTTTGCTGGCGGTCGCTGGCTTGAATCCGCACAACGGCGAACACGGCTTATTCGGCAACGAAGAGGACTTGGAAATTGTGCCTGCCGTGCAACAAATGCAGGACGCCGGCTTCAACGTCGTCGGTCCCGTACCGCCGGACTCGGTGTTTCATCAAGCTTTGACCGGTCGCTTTGACGGCGTCTTGTCTCTGTACCATGACCAAGGCCACATCGCGACAAAGACACTGGACTTCGAACGCACCATCGCCCTCACCATCGGGATGCCGTTTTTGCGCACGTCCGTCGACCACGGCACCGCCTTTGACATCGCCGGCCAGGGCATCGCCGCCTCCCTCAGCATGGAGGAGGCCATCCGTCTCGCGGCGGAATACGCAAAGACTTATAAAATGTAAGTGCAATTGGCTCAAAAACCAT
>JBAXOJ010000106.1:0-7328 GCA_037133315.1 Clostridia bacterium | reverse complement strand
GCATTTTACGGCGGCACAGCACTACGTATTTTTTATGGACTAGACAGGTTCTCTGAGGATTTGGATTTTTCATTGAAAACTTCTGACCCTTTCTTTGACTTTTCCGATTATCTTCCGACACTCGAAAAAGAAATTCGTTCTTATGGTCTTAATTTTAAAACTGAAGTTAAAGAAAAAACAACTGATTCCGATATCAAATCGGCATTTATAAAAGGCAACACGAAAGAGCATTTGTTGATGTTGTTTGAAAATGATCAGATTGCAAGTTCTACTGGGTCGAACGAACGCATCAAAGTGAAGTTTGAAGTAGACACAAATCCGCTAGATTTTGCCGTTTTCGAAACACAATATAAACTGCTTCCCATTCCTTATGAGGTCACGCTTTACGACATGCCGTCACTTTTTGCAGGGAAAATTCACGCGGTTATTTGTAGAGCTTGGAAAAACCGAGTCAAGGGTCGGGACCTATATGATTATGTCTTTTACCTTTCCAGAGGAACACCAATCAATCTGAAGCATCTTTCTGCTCGACTAGAACAGTCCAATTATATTCCCCGAGGAACGCAGATCACGATAGATGATGTAAAAGAAATGCTTACGAAACGGTTTTCGAACATCGACTATGTCCAGGCAAAGCAAGATGTCGTGTCATTTATTAAGAATCCGCGCGCGCTTGATGTTTGGAGCGCAGACTTCTTCTGCAAAATAACAGAAAACCTTCAAGAAACGTGAAAAGCTACTGGAACGGCGCAGGTGTGTTAAAAAATGGGCCTCTGTTCCTGGTTCCGCGGCAGAGGTCACTTTTTTAACACAAAATAATCCCTAGACATTCGCTTTTTAACACATTGCCTTTACCTTCCTGCTTTTGACGCCCTTTTCACCCGTTTCAAAGAGCCCGAATGAGTCGTGAAATCGATGATTTCACGACGATGTGTTAAAAAAGTCAGGTCTAAGGACTTTTTTGTGTTAAAAACAGTAGGTCTGCCGCGGAACCAGGCTTAGACATGCCATTTTTAACACACCAGCATTTTTCCACCTTTATTTTTTACAGTTGCCTTTTTCCGAAATGATTTGATTCAGGCTGTAGACATTCAATCCAAGAGACTGACACAGTTTTCTATGCGACACCCGACTGCTCATCGCACGCACAAACGCATTGTACTGTGTTTCGAAATTTTTTCGAATCGATTGGAACGCCGCTTGCAAGGAAGAATTGTCTCCGGCGACAAAAGGGATTTGGCACAGGCGCAGAAAAGTTTCAAAATGTAAAATCGGGTTTTCTTCTGCGAAGCGGAAATGCTCCGAATTTCCGATGCTGTCGCCAGTGCGTAGTTCATTGTTGTTGCCGTTGAGGGCGGAAATGAATCGCATCACTTGATGGCCGTCGGTCTTTTCGAAATGGATGCGTTCTGGCTGGTGATAAAGTTGCGACAGGCCAAGCTGTGACAGGCGTTGTGGCGAAGCATTGCGAAAACTCTTTTGTGCGTTTATCATGTGTTTTGCAAATCCGAGCGCGCCAAGATGAAAGTCCGCGTCGTATTGCTTAATTGTATGGGCGAGGTCAAGCATGTCAAAAACTCGCAGGCTCGCTGGGGAAGTCGCAATTTTGCGCACTGTGGGCAATTGCTGGAATTCAGGATTATTAAAATACGCTGCCAAGTAATAAGCAAATGAATTATACGGGTCGTCCTCAATCGCCTCGAACTTTTTGGCAGCCAAGCTGTTCATTTGCACATATCTCATCATCGCTTGGAAATCTTTTTGCGTGAGTGTGCGTTTCGCACAGTAATCGTATCGTTTAAACAACTCGCCGTGAAATCCATACTTTTGTCTGTAGTGTTTTCCATAACGCCGATTTACAAGCTCCACGCATTTTCGAACTCTCTCCTTCAGCCACGCGGGATCTGGCGTGGTGCGGCTTTCGTGCTTCAAACCGAAATAGTAGTGGTAGTGCGTGTCCATCAAGTCGAACGCAAACATGTTTGAATAAAATTCCTCGAGCGCATACGCTAAAATAGCCAGAAACTGATCCTTGTCCTCGTTATCTAGAAAGAGTGTGAAACTTCCGGCCTCATGAATCCAAATGTGAAAATCAATGTATTGCTCATTTTCCCTTAACACTGCGCACCCCTCCGTGAATCCAATGGTAGCACAAATGGAAATAGATGTCAATTGTACCCTATAATTCAAATTTCGACAAGATTCAAATGCTTGATGAATTGCGGGTGTGTTAAAAAAAGGGCCTCTGTTCCTGGTTCCGCGGCAGAGACCCCTTTTTTAACACAAAAAAGTCCCTAGACATTCGCTTTTTAACACATTGCCCTTACCTTCCTGCTTTTGACGCCCTTTTCGCCCGTTTCAAAGAGCCCGAATGAGTCGTGAAATCGATGATTTCACGACGATGTGTTAAAAAAGTCAGGTCTAAGGACTTTTTTGTGTTAAAAACAGTAGGTCTGCCGCGGAACCAGGCTTAGACATGCCATTTTTAACACACCAGCCCGAATCTGCCGAGCCCGAAACATCCGACATGAATCTTGTTGAAGGTTGAATCGGATTGATGTAAAATAATGAAGGATGTTCGCGGTCCAAATATCTATAGCCAGGAGTGACAAGCATGCTAAAGATCGGTATCGTCGGTTCCAGAGGGTTGTCAACCGTCATGGGCTTTAACTCAATTCCAGGTGTTAAAATTGAAGCGATTTGTGATTTGAATGAAGAGCTGCTTATAGAAGAAGCGAAGAAGCACAACATTTCGAAGACGTTTCGGGTCTACGATGATATGCTCGAAAGCGACATCGATGCGGTGGTCATTAGCACGCCGATGCAGCTTCATGTTCCGCAGGCAATTGCGGCCCTGGAAGCAGGCAAACACGTCATGAGCGAAGTGACAGCAGGCGTCACAATGGACGAACTTTGGTGGCTCATAGAGGCCGTTGAGAAAAGCGGCAAAGTATACATGATGGCGGAAAACTATTGCTATATTCCAGAAGTGCAACTCATCGGGAACATGGTGCAAAAGGGGCTGTTTGGCGATGTGTTTTTCGGAGAAGGAGAATACATCCACAACGTGGGAGACCTTCTCACTTACCCGAACGGAAAGACATCGTGGAGAAAGTACTGGCAGCTCGGGAAGCGCGGGTGTTTTTATCCGACCCATAGTCTAGGGCCTGTTATGAAGTGGTTCCAAGGCGACCGAATTAAGACGATTTCGTGCTACGGGACCGGATGGAATTCAAGGCCGGACCTGCGGCAGGAAGACCTTACCCAGACGCTTTGCCAGATGGAAAGCGGGAAATTAATCAAAATTAGACTGGATTGTGTTTCGAATCGGCCGCACAACTTGACCTATTATTCTTTGCAAGGGACAAAGGGCTGCTATGAGGCGCCGCGCGGGTTGGGGGATGACCACAAGATTTGGTTTGAGGATATGAAACTTGAGGACGGGGCTTGTTACTTTAAACCGTTGAGTGAATTTCACGAATATTTGCCGGAGCGTTATCGATTGGCGACGGAAGAACAAAAAAGTGCGGGGCACTGGGGCGGCGATTTCTTTATCGTGCAAGATTTTATTGACGCGATTCAGAACGGTACAAAGCCTGAAATAGATGTGTATGAGGCGTGCGAGTGGACTGCGGTCGGATTGTTGTCGGAGTTGTCGGTGACGAATCAGGCGAGACCAATTGATGTGCCCGATTTTAGAAAGAGCAAGAAATACAGCGAGCAAATTATCAAATTATAGAATGAGATGGAAATATAAAGTTGGAGGAATGATGAAATGAAACAGTTGACGTTTGCACTTTATTTTGGTAACAGGGGGTTTTTCCCGGAAAGCCTCATTTCATCTGCTCGGCAAGAGATGAAGCAAGTGGTGGAAGCGCTCGGGTTCGGGACGCTCATCATGGATGAAAAAGCGACGCGGTTTGGCGCAGTGGAGACCGTGAAAGAGGGAAAAGTTTATGCCGATTTCTTGAAGCAAAACGAGGGCAAGTACGACGGCGTCATCCTGTGTCTTCCAAATTTCGGCGATGAGAACGGTGCAGTTTCGGCGCTCAAGGACTGCAACAAACCAATTCTGATCCAAGCCTATCCGGATGAAATCGGGAAGATGGACTTCGCGCATCGACGTGATTCGTTCTGCGGGAAGTTTTCGATTATGGATGTGTTTTATCAATACGAGGTGCCGTTCACCATTTTCGAACCGCACACGGTGCATCCGCTTTCGGATGTGTTTGCTGGGCAGCTGCAGGATTTTGCCGCGGTTTGTCGCATCGTCAACAACATGAGAAACTTCACAATCGGCGCAATTGGCGCCAGAACGACCGCGTTTAAGACGGTGCGTTTTGATGAGTTGACCCTGCAGCGCTATGGCATTACGGTGGAAACACTCGACCTGACCGAAGTAGTCCTGCGCATGAACAAATTGGAGGTCGGCACCGAGAAACTGAATAGCAAAATGAAACGACTGGAAGCCTATTCGAATTTCAGTTGCTGCCCGCCGAACAAAACGGAGACGTTGGCGAAGCTGAGTGTGGTCATCGACGATATCATTGAGGATTACGGTATGGATTGCATCGCGTTGCGTTGCTGGGAGGAAATCGAGCAGTTACTTGGTGTTTCGCCATGTGTGCTCCTCAGTGAACTGAACGACCGTGGCATCGTGGCGGCCTGTGAAGTGGACGTGCTCAACGCGATTTCGATGTACGCGCTCCAGCTGGCGTCCGAAATGCCCGCGATTTGTCTGGACTGGAACAACAACTACGGCGACGACCCGGACAAGTGCATCCTGTTCCATTGCGGCGCGATTGCGCAGACTTACATGATTGGGAAGGGCGAGATTGTGGACCACAAGATGTTTGCGAAGGCTTACGGCGAGGGCTGTGCGTGGGGGACGAATGTCGGGCGGATTAAGGATTTTCCAATGACGTTTGCGAGTAGCAAAACGGAGAACGGCAAGCTGATCAATTACTTCGGCACGGGTGAATTCACGAAGGACGTCATCGAAGAGGGTTTCTTTGGGTGCGCCGGTGTGGTGAAAATTGACGACCTCCAGAAAAAGCTCATCGCCATCGGGCGAAACGGCTATCGACACCATGTCAGCGTGACGCAGGGGACTTTTGATGTGGCGGTCCGCGAGGCGTTTCAGACGTATCTAAAGTATGAAATCGAGGAGATTTGAATGAAAGACGCTTGCCTTTGCATGCCAAAAAATTGTATAATTATATGGCAAGATTTTGATTTAGGAAGAGTTGATTTTTGATGTTTGATGGGGAACTCGCCTTTTGTAAGGCGTTTCAAGATAATGAAGCGGAACCGGTTGCGATTCGTGAAGCTGCGTGTTTTCAGGCGACCTATCCGTATTTTTTCGCGCCGATTCAGCGCGGAGATTTGTTGGCGGGGCGCGTGCATTACCTTTCTGCCGACTTGAGTCCAGAGAATGAGGCGGGTGGCCTTCTTTTGTATTGCCACGGAAACCGCATGCTCAAAGAGTTGGACAAAGCGGGTGCGACGCCAGCGTATCGACAAAAAATCGTAGATATGGTCAAGTACTTTGAGGATAAGGTTTTTATCGATCAGGAAATTGCGCCGCATACGGTTGGGCGGATGCCGGAGGCGTTGCCGCTGGCGGTGCTCAAGGCGACCGCGAATTCTGTGGCTGACATGGGCGGGCGTGTGGCCGGCTCGGGGCTGGATTTTGACAAATTGATTCGACTTGGTCTTGGCGGGCTCAAAGCTGAGGTGCAGCGGCATCAGGCGGCGCTGGCGAAGACGGTTGTGGGGCAGAAATATCAGGGAGGTAGCGTGAATAGCGCGCGTTTTTACGAGGGCGTCATAAGCGTGTTGGATACCCTTTCGGCGGTGTGCGATATGTATGCGGCACAGGCGCGCGAGATGGCGGATGCATTGCCAGATACGGGTGCATTGACGGACACCGCTGCGCGAAACGACTTCGCACTCGACCCGATGCGCCTTGCAGACATGGGGGCGAACAGCTTCGACGAAAAGCTTGCGGGCATCCATGCCAACAAACAAGATTTGAAATTCACCGGTGCAATTTATGCTGACGGTACGATCAACAACGGCACACACATAGAGGATTATCTGGAGCACGCAACTTGGAAGGCGGAGCTGTTTGCCATGGCGGAAAGTCTGACGCGCATCGCAACACTGAAGCCAGAGACGTTAAGGGACGCGCTGCAACTGGCGTGGCTCTACGCGATGGCGTCGAAGACTTGCAACTTCGGCCGCATGGACGTCTACGCGGGCGACCAGTATGTCGCCGATTTGGCGCGCGGCATTTCGCAAGAACGGGAACTGAAATTTGTACAAAGTTTCTGGCGAATGACCGTGCACCGCAGAATCAGTGCGCGCGAGACGGCGGAGTTCAACGCACGCGTCGTGGTTGGCGGCATGGGCCGTCGCAATCCCGCAAACGCGGACCAGTTCGCGCTCCTAGCAATGGAAGCGACGCGGACCATCGAGGAGACGGAGCCGCAGTTGACGCTGCGCGTGTTTGATGGAATGGATCAGAACGTAATGAAAAAGGCACTCGACGTGATAGGAGAGGGCCGCATTTATCCGATGTTATACAACGACGATATCAACGTCCCATCCGTGGCGAAAGCGTTTGGTGTTTCGCGAGAAGAAGCAGAACGATATTATCCGTACGGATGTGGCGAGTACGTCCTCGAGCATACGTCCATCGGCTCGCCGAACTGTAGCCTCAACACCTTGAAGTGCCTCGAAATCACCCTGCATGACGGGGTCGACGTGGACACGGGCCTGCAGATTGGGCTAAAGACGGGCGCTTTGGCGGAATTCGATACATTCGAGAAATTATTTGCGGCGTATCAGAAGCAGCTCGAGTATTTTGCGATCAATCTTGGGAAACGGCACGTCATCGAGTATCAGGTGGAGTCTGAAATGATTGGGCTCCTGCTCATGTCGGCGTTGTATGATGGGTGCCTTGAGAAGGGGCGCTCGTTGGTGGACCGCGGACCGACCTACACGGGCAGCATCATCGAGAGCTTTGCGATGATCAACACCGCAGACAGTTTGAATGCGATCAAGCAACTCGTCTACGATCAAAAAGTCTTTACGCTTCAGGAAATCGTCACCGCGTGCGATGCGAATTTTAAGGGCTTTGAGGCGATCCATAAAAAACTGCGCAACGTGCCGAAGTACGGCAACGACGACCAGGCGGCGGACGACATGGTCAACGCAGTGTGCAACCACTTGGCGGATTATTGCAAGTATAGCGCGGCGTCGCTCGGCTTGGACTACTTCCTGATTGTCAACATCAACAACTGGTATAACGTCGAAATCGGCAA
>JBAXOJ010000105.1:0-7351 GCA_037133315.1 Clostridia bacterium | reverse complement strand
GCTTTCATTTGGCAGGGGAGACAAGATTCGAACTTGCAACCAATGGTTTTGGAGACCACTACTCTACCGTTGAGCCACTCCCCTACGCTCGCGTATCACATACGCTACACTCGACTTTCCTTGTCTTTCGAACCTTTCGAAAGTCCTAGGACGCATTTGCTTTCTCAGTCGGCGAAATTTTTCTGAAGAAGGATTCCGCAAGCGACGAATTTCAGTATAACTGGTCATAAAAAAAGTGTCAAGGGCTAAATTTTGTGTTACAATTTGCATAGAAATTGAAATCGAATCTTTAGGAATGGAGCGTTTGATATGAGCGTGAAAAAAATTGGGTTTATAGGGATTGGAAACATGGGGACGCCGATGATTCTTTCGTTGGTGCAGGCAGGCAGATTTCAGGCGGAGCAGGTTGAATTTTTTGATATAGATTTAGAAAAGGTGGAGCAGCTGGCGCTCCAAATCGGCAAAGGCGGCGGCAAGTTTAAGCCGTTTGCGACAGCGTGCGAGTTGGTGGATGCGTGCGATTTGGTGGTGTTGGCGGTGAAGCCGCAGGTATACAAGGCTGCGCTGGCCGAGTGCAAGGGGATGTTTGCGAAGAAGATTCTGGTGTCCATCGTGGCCGGGATTTCGACGGAGATGCTCGAGCATGTGCTTGGCGATGGGGCGAAGGTCGTGCGGGCGATGCCAAACACACCATGCCAGATTGGCGAAGGGATGACGCTATTGAGTAAGGGCGCGCATGTCAAACATGCGGAGTTCGAAGAGGTAATCGAGATTTTCAAGACGTTTGGGCTTTCTGAGGAGTTGCCGGAGAAGATGATGAATGAGGTCATCGCGCTGACGTCCAGTAGCCCAGCGTATGTGTTTGTGATGATTGAGGCGATGGCGGATGCGGCTGTACAGGCCGGCATTCCGCGGGCGACCGCGTACCGGCTCGCAGCGCAGGCGGTGCAGGGCTCTGCGAAGCTGGTGTTGGCGACGGGGAAACAGCCTGGCGAATTGAAGGACGCCGTGTGTTCGCCGGGAGGCACCACCATTGAAGCCGTTGCGAAGCTCGAAGAAAAGGGGTTCCGGAGCGCGATTATCGAAGCGATGGGCGCGTGCACGGACAAGGCCAAGAAACTTGCGAAAAATTCATAAACGAAGAAGCAACTAGGGGAGAAAAATTTTATGTCAAAAAAGAATGTTTCAATTTATACTGACGGCGCGTGTGCGGGGAACCCTGGTCCGGGTGGTTGGGGTGCAATTATTTTGTTTGGCGAGGTCGAAAAGGAAATCAGCGGATTTGACCCCGATACGACCAACAACCGCATGGAACTGTCCGCCGTCATCAACGGCCTGAAGGCGCTGAAGGAAGCATGCAAAGTTGAGGTGTTTAGCGATAGCGCGTATGTGATTAATGCCTTTGAAAAGAACTGGATCGACGGCTGGAAGCGGAATGCGTGGCGCAATGCGGGCGGGGACGACATCAAGAATCCGGATTTGTGGGCGGAACTGCTGGAGTTGACCCAGGTGCACGACGTCAAGTGGAATAAGGTCAAGGGACATTCTTCGAATGAGTACAACAACCGTTGCGACAAGCTCGCGGTGGATGCATACAAAAACGCGGTGAAGCCAGACATGCAGAGTGCCCTGCGCGACATCGATTTGGCGGACTTCGAGGAAAAGACGCTCGAGACGCAGGTCGTGTACGAGGGGTGTTTTTACAATATTGAAAAGATAAAAATCGAGCGGCCTGATGGCAAGGACGGGATTCGCGATGTGCTTAGGCATGCGGGCGCGGCGGCGGTCATTCCGATTGACACGGACGGCGGGATTTTCATGGTGCGGCAGTACCGGAAGGCTGTGGATCAAGTGATGTTGGAGATTCCGGCGGGCAAGTTGGACAAGGGCGAGGAGCCGTTAACGTGCGCGATTCGCGAGTTGCATGAGGAGACGGGGCTGCGGGCTGGTTCCGTAAAGCACCTGTTTTCACTGCATCCTTCGCCAGCAATTGCGGACGAAATCATCCACATTTTTGTGGCGACGGACCTGACCAAAGAGGAGCAACACACGGATGACGGCGAGTTTGTGACCGTCGAAAAGTTGCCAATCAACGTGCTGATCAAATACATTTTAAATGGAGAAATTACTGACTCGAAGACCATTTCGTCGATTCTGATGGCGGAAAAGTACTTGAAGGGCGGTGTGTTTAATGAAAAGAGCAATCATCATAGTGCTGGATAGTTGTGGCGTTGGCTCGTTGCCAGATGCCGCAGAGTACGGGGAGACCCACTGCAATACTCTAAAGAACACAATCGAGAGCGAAAAAATTACGCTCCCGCATCTGAATGCGCTTGGTTTAGGCCATATTTGCGAAACGCAATTCACCCCGAAAGTCGCAAAGCCGACCGGTTGCTTCGGAAAAATGAACGAGGCATCTAAAGGCAAGGACACGACCACGGGGCATTGGGAAATGGCGGGGTTGCGCCTGGACAAGCCGTTCCCGCTGTATCCGCATGGATTCCCGCCAGACGTTGTGGCGCAGTTTGAAGCTGCAATTGGGCGCAAGACGCTTGGGAATTATCCCGCATCGGGCACAGAAATCATCAAGGTCCTCGGCGAAGAGCACCTGCGCACGGGCTATCCGATTATTTATACGTCGGATGACAGCGTGTTTCAGATTGCTACCAACGAAGCCATCGTCTCGGACGAAGAGCTCTATGACATGTGTCGCAAAGCACGGCAGGTGCTGGTTGGCGAGCACGCCGTCGGCCGGGTCATCGCCCGCCCATTCGAGGGCACAAATGCAAGCGACTTCCGCCGAACACCAAGGCGTCACGATTTCTCAGTCGACCCTTTTGGCAAAACCATCCTCGACCTGGCGGTTGATGCAGGTCTCAAGGTTTCCGGGGTCGGCAAAATTTATGACATTTTCAACGGCAAAGGCGTGACGGAGACGGTCAGCACCGCGGGCAACACGATGGGCATCGAAAAGACCATCGCGCTCGTGAAGACGCGCTTCGACGGAATTTTATTTACCAATCTTGTTGATTTTGATATGCTGTACGGGCATCGCAACGACACACTGGGCTACGCTACGGCGTTGCAGGAGTTTGATGTGGCGCTTCCAGAGATTATGGCATCGATGGACGACGACGACGTGTTATTCCTCACTGCGGATCATGGCTGTGACCCGACCACCGTTGGGACCGACCACACACGCGAATATGTACCGATTATAGTATATGGAAAGAAGTGCAAAGCAGGCGTCGATTTGGGGATCCGTGAGACGTTTTCGGACCTTGGTGCGACCGTTGCGGACTATTTGGGGACTGAAAGGCCTGCCCACGGGCGCAGTTTTTTGAATCAAATCTAGGAGGCGTTACAGATGAAAAAATTGATTGCGATTTTCACGTTACTCGGCTTTGTGATGTTGTGCACGTTACCTTCTGTTGCTGCGTTGGCGGCATCAAATATTAATGCGTATGACGAAGACACCGTCAACCATTTCATTCAAACGACGTCGCTGGACAAACTCCAGTCGCGTTCAGCGCTCCTCGTCGACCTCAAGACGGATACGGTTCTGTTTTCCAAAAAGGCGAACGAACGCCAGAGCATAGCAAGCCTGACGAAAATCATGACGATGTTGTTAATTATGGAAGCCATTGATTCGAAAAAAATTTCGTTGGCGGACAAGGTCACGGCCTCCGAACAGGCCTATTACACGGAAGGATCGCAGGTTTGGCTGGATGTCGGCGAGGTGTTCACAGTGCGTGAATTGATGGAGGCGTTGGCGGTCCATTCGGCAAACGACGCTGGGGTAGCCCTGGCGGAATACGTGGCGGGGAGCGAAAATGCGTTCGTGCAAGCGATGAATGACAAAGCAAAGGCGATGGGTCTAAAGAACACTCAGTTCATGGACTGCAGCGGCCTCATTGATATGAATCAAGGCCATTTCAGTACGGCAAACGACCTCGCGAAGATGTCAAAGGAACTGTTGCTCAAACACCCCAAAATCCTAGAGTTTACGAAAATCGTGCATAAGGACTTTCGACCAGGGCCAAAGGTCGTTTATTTGGACAACACCAACAAACTTCTGACCCACTATACAGGAACCATTGGTTTGAAAACAGGGTTCACGACCTTGGCGGGATATAATCTGATCGCTGTTGCGGAGCGAGATGGAAGGCGCGTCCTCTCCATCATTATGGGTGCCGACTCCTCCAATCGGCGCTATGCAGAGTCAATCAAGCTACTGGACGACGGATTCGTCAACTACCAGTACGTGACAAAAGGGAAGTCGCGCGCGGTCGCAGCGACCGTCGACATCAAGGATGGAGCCGAACTGCAGATCAAAGGCGTATTTCTGAAGGACGCCACGCTCTGCGTGCGCAAAAAGGCAAAGGTCACCGGCGAATTTGTGCCCGCCGCCGAAATCAAGGCGCCAATCAAAGCGGGGCAATCCATCGGTAAAATGACTTATAAAATCGGCACGAAGATCCTCAAGTCCTTTGATGTGGTCGCCGAGAAGGACATGGCCGAGGCGAACATTTTCCTAAAGATCTGGCGCTGGATCATCGGGCTGTTCGGGCTGAAATAAAATGGCATTTACTCTTCGCGCGTTAAGTGGTACTATCTATATAGGTTTTTGGAAATAAGAAACAAGATTGAATTAGGAGTGATTAAGGGTGTTTGTATCAGAGGCATTAAGTGTAAACGAGAATGGGCATTTGTCCATTGGTGGGTGTGATTGCTTGGATTTGGCGGCACGTTTTGGAACGCCGTTGTACGTGATGGACGAGGACTTGATTCGCAAAAATTGCAGGACATATAAGGACGCGATGGAAAAATACTATGGCGAGAATGGAAAAATCCTGTACGCGTCAAAGGCGTTTTCGACGATGGCAATGTGCAAGATCGCGGAGCAGGAAGGCCTCGGGCTTGACGTAGTGTCGGCGGGAGAACTTTATACGGCGCTGGCGTCGGACTTTCCGCGCGACATGATTTACTTTCATGGGAACAACAAAAGCGACATCGAGTTGGACGTCGCGATTGATAGCGACATCTACTGTATTGTGGTCGACAACCTCTTCGAACTGCGCAACCTCAATGCGAAAGCGGCGGCAAAAGGGAAAGTTGTTAAGATTGCGTTCCGGATTAAACCGGGAATTGATGCACACACGCACGATTTCGTGCAAACGGGGCAGATTGATTCAAAGTTTGGCGTGGCGCTGGAAAACGGCGAAGCGCTTGAAGCAGTGCGGGTTGCGACGGAGATGACGCACGTGGAATTGATTGGCGTCCATTGCCACATCGGTTCGCAGATTTTTGATTTGGCGCCGTTTCAAAAAGCAGCGGAAGTGATGCTAGGATTTGTGGCAGAAATAAAAGAAAAGTACGGGGTGCACATCCAGGAGTTGAATCTTGGGGGCGGGTATGGAATTAAGTATGTACCAAGCAACGACCCTATCGAATATGACAAATACATTGAGTCGGTACGGGATACCGTGGAAAAGACCTGCGCAGCATTGGACCTTGAAATTCCGATGTTGGTGATGGAGCCGGGGCGTTCTATCGTAGCGTCTGCCGGGATTACGCTATATACAATTGGTGGCGTGAAAAAGATCGAAAACGTGAGGACTTATGTTTCGGTAGATGGCGGGATGGCGGATAATCCAAGGTATGCGTTATATCAATCAGAGTATGATGCGGTGATTGCCAATCGTCCTGAGGCCGAGAAAGACAAATTGATTACAATTGCCGGGAAGTGTTGTGAGTCGGGGGACCTGCTCGCGAAAGACATCTTGATGCCGGAAGTCGAAGTGGGAGAAATCCTTGCGATGCTCGCGACGGGCGCGTACAACTATTCGATGTCTAGCAACTACAATCGCATCCCGAAACCACCCGTGGTGCTCGTGAAAGATGGGAAGGCAAGACTGATTGTAAAGCGTGAGGATTATGAGGATATCGTGCGCAACGACCTCGTACCTGCAGATCTTTAATTGACAGCAAGACATATAGAAAAGGTGATGAAATGAATTTTGCAGGTGCGTTTGATCGATTGATGGAATTGCTTCCACAGTTAGCATATATTTTGCCAGTCATTCTGATTTCTTTGACGGTGCATGAATTTGCACACGGTTGGGTTGCGTATAAACAAGGGGACCACACGGCAAAGAGCTATGGGCGACTGACATTGAACCCGCTCGCGCATTTGGACCCAGTGGGGACGTTGATGATTATTTTTACCGCCTTGACAGGTACAGGAATCGGGTGGGCAAAGCCGGTGCCGTTTAATCCCTCCTATTTTAGAGATTGGAAAAAAGGGACACGCTATGTCGGGTTGGCAGGGCCAGTTTCCAATTTCCTGATGGCGATTGCTTCGGGAATCATTTTCAAGATTCTCGGTGCGATTTTGGCTGCCGACATTGTGACTGGTGTGGGTCTTTCCGTGATTGAAATTCTGTTCACCTTTTTCTTCTATATGATCATGATCAACATCAGCCTTGGCGTCTTTAACCTTCTTCCTGTGCCGCCATTGGACGGGTCAAAGATTTTTGGTACCTTGTTGCCAGATCGTGTGTATGGCTGGATGCTTCAGAACGAGACGTACATTGGGTATGCGTTTTTGGCAATTGTTATTTTTGCGCCACGTGTCTTGAGTACTGTTTTGAATCCACTAATCGACGGTGCCTGGCAAGGAATTAGTTTCATTTTGACACCGGTGGAATGGATCATGAATTTGTTTTTATAATTATTTTAGGAGTGAAGTTTGCATGAGTAAAGGGGTTATTTTGAGTGGCATGCGCCCAACAGGAGCGTTGCATCTTGGTAATTATTTTGGGGCTTTGGAGAATTGGGTAAAGCTACAGGACGACTATGAGTGTTATTTTTTCGTGGCGGATTGGCACGCGTTGACGACAGGGTATGAGGATACGGGTGCCATCAAGCAAAACATCCACGACCTCGTGCTCGATTATTTAAGTGCGGGGCTTGATCCAGATAAATGCTCGATTTTCTTACAATCTTCCATCCTGGAGCATGCGGAGTTGCACTTGCTTTTTTCGATGAACACACCGCTCTCCTGGTTGGAGCGTTGCCCGACCTACAAGGACCAAATGCAACAATTAGAAGGCAAAAACCTGACGACATATGGATTTCTCGGCTACCCCTGTCTGCAGGCGGCCGACATCTTGATTTATCAAGCGGAGTATGTGCCCATTGGCGAAGATCAATTGCCGCATTTGGAATTGACGCGCGAGATTGCTAGGCGCTTTAACTTCCTGTATTCTGAAGTGTTTCCAGAGCCGAAGCCGTTGCTGACAAAGTCGAAATACGTGGTCGGCATGGACGGGCGAAAGATGAGCAAAAG
>JBAXOJ010000104.1:0-7384 GCA_037133315.1 Clostridia bacterium | reverse complement strand
GATATTTGTACATTTTCATGTTGACTTTTACATTTCGGCAAAAGAAAGACGAAAAATGGAGACAAAAGTGACCACTTACTTGTATGCTATAGTCGATGGCTATAGCATACATTTTTTATGTGTTCACAGAGCCTTGCAATGTTTTTGTTAGCCTTTATAATGTTTTTAGACACTGTGGACTTTTTTGACTTACTATAGCTAGACTATTTACGGGAGTGTATTGCCACGGTTTTATTTAATCATTTATAGTTGGATAAGTCTTTGAACTTTTATATCAATCAAGTCTATGAGGATAAAACAAAGTGGATCAAAGCAGTTGTCTTAATTTATTTTTAAGGATGTGGTGTAATGATTTATGTTGGCATCGATATTGCCAAACAAAAACACTTTGCTGCAGTTATGACCGCTGATGGCGAAGTTGTGTGTGACCCTTTTGGCTTTAATAATGATGCGGAGGGATTCAAACTTTTGCTATCTAAAATAAGCCATCTAGACAGGTCCAACTTGCTGATTGGCTTGGAATCAACCGCACATTATGGCGAGAATCTAATTTGTTATTTGTACGATTTAGGATTTAAAATTGTTGTAATCAATCCGATTCAAACAGCTGCTTTACGTAAGACGGGCATCCGCAAAACTAAAACTGACAAACTCGATACGCTTATTATTATCAAATCAATGATTGTTAATAAACATAGGCTTTTTACAAAAAGAGATGCGGATTCAGTTCGACTTAAATACCTGTGCCGATTCAGAGAAAATCTAAAAAGATCAAGAAGTCGTTCAAAGATTCAACTAAGGAGCTATGTTGATATTCTATTTCCTGAAATCCAATACTTCATAAAATCGGGATTACACACCAGCACGTGCTATGAAATTTTAAAGAGGTATTCTAATCCGAATGACATCGCCGCTTTACACCTTACACTACTAAGTAATCTTCTGCATAATGCTTCCAAAGGGCATTTTGGCAAAGAAGAAGCTATTGCTTTAAAAAGTCTGGCTAAGTCATCCGTTGGCACTAGAAATACCAATGTATCTATTCAAATAACCCAAACAATCGCACATGTTGAGCTATTTGAAAAGCAAATCACTGAAATAGACAAGGCCATCGAAACAACTATGATTGAAATGAATTCAATTATCTTGACTATTCCTGGTGTCGGTTATTTAAATGGAGCCATGATCCTTGGTGAAATTGGTGACATTTCAAGATTCTCAAATCCTTCAAAGCTCCTTGCCTACGCTGGTTTAGATCCTACTGTGAATCAATCTGGTAAGTTTAATGCTAAAAGTACCCGGATGTCCAAAAGAGGTTCATTTCTGCTTCGATACGCACTAATTAATGCAGCTTGGAATCTAAGTAACAAAAGCAAAACATTTGCGGATTACTTCAATCTAAAAAAATCACAAGGTAATAATCATTATGGAGCGCTCGGTCATGTTGCTCATAAGTTAGTACGGGTTATCTTTAAAATGCTTAAAGATAATGTCGCATTCAATCTAGAATAAACCAAGTCATTTCCACGCAAGTCTATGGTAACATAGGCTTAGTTAAGTGTGCAATATTTTTTTGTGAAAATAAAAAAGTGAGTTTTTCATCGCTTTTTTATTGACAATTCATAGTTGGTCTCCCGTCACGGGAGTAAGTCCCCAAGAATGTCGCCAGTTTGACTATTCGACGCACCTCCCCAGAGGCGCCCCCTAAATCCAAACGCCCTCAACGCGCGCAAAATGACTACTCGAAACAGCGAGGAGCCTTAATAATTCTTTGGGCTTTTGTTCTCGTGCTTTTTAAACACGCGTGAAAAGTGGTAGGGATCTTCAAAGCCAGACAGCCAGGCGATTTCCTTGATTCTCATTTGCGGGTTTCTGCCGTGCGTAGAAAGCAGCGATTTTGCGTAGTCAATTCGTTTCTTTGCTAAGAACGCGGAAGGAGTTATCTTGTTATCCGTCACAAAGAGTCGTCTGAGATGATCCGCTGAGAGGGGAAGTTCTGCCATTAGTTTTTTTATATTCAGATGATGATTTGATAAGTTGGAAATCAATAAATTTTCAAGTTTTTGGACCATAGGGTTTTTGGCGCTTTCACTGGAAGAGGCTAAAAAATACTGATTGATGGTATTTAAAAGGCTCTCAGTTAAAGGACCAGAATTTTGTTGTTGCAGATTAAACACGCTAAAAAGTTGCATGAAAAGCTGATAGATATGTTTGCTTTCGTTGTCGAAGAATAATGGGATTTCGAGGAGAGGATAGTCAAAAGAGCCAACTGAGAAGAAAATGTTCTTGAACCCTTTTTCTGAACGTTCGGCATGCGCAATCTCAGGGGGATAACAGATTATTTTTCCTGGAAAGAATTCAAACTGTTGATCTCCAACGGTTGCAACACCGTTTCCATTATAATAGTAAACAATTTCCCAACAGTCGTGCACATGTGGTTTGAATTGCTTATGCCTATGATTCAAATAGCCAATTGTCAAAAGATTTTTCAATTGCGTATTCACTCCTTGCTAAGTATTGTATCAAATAATATCGTTTTCATCCATCTTTTTATCGTCGCAATCCATTTCAAATTTTCGCGAAGTTCATTAAAATAATACACAAGCGAAAGTAAGCGCAATTTTAAGGAGGTATGGGAATGTCAGTAACTTTTAAAAAACGACTCATTGACGACGTGAAGTTTGAAGCGGTGGCAGTATTTGATGTAAATCAGAATGGGATAAAGGACATTGTATGCGGGGAGAATTGGTATGAAGGACCGGACTTTGTGAAAAAGCATAAAATCTGTGACATTACATTTGATGGCAATTATCATCATGATTTTTGTGATTACGGCATGGATGTGAACGGAAATGGGCTTTTAGACATTATTACAGGCTCATGGTTTGGGGAAGGCGTTTATGTAAGAGAAAATCCGGGGGACGACAGCGAATGGAACACGCGTCTCATTACGCCATGCGGCAACATCGAAACCATACGGTTTTTTGATATTGACGGTTGTGGAACGGAGGAAATATTTCCGAACACACCAGGCGAACCACAATTTTTTCTGAAACTTATCAAAGATAAAGATGGAAAGGGAACTGGTGAATTTGAAAAATATGTGATTGGCGAATGGGGAAGTGGCCATGGCATGGGCTTTGTCGACATCAATGGCAATGGACGGACAGACATTGTGTTGTATAATGGCTGGCTTGAGCATCCCAAGGACACATTCGAAACGCCTTGGAAATTCCATCAGGATTTTGATCTAGGGAGCGCAAGCGTTCCAATTTTAGGGATGGATATTACGGGGAATGGCAGCATGGACTTAATTGTTGGGCAGGCCCATGCCTATGGTTTGGACTGGTGGGAGAATCAAATTGACGCGAACGGCGCGCAAACTTGGCTCAAGCATGAAATCGACCCAGGCGTCTCTCAATATCATGACCTTTGGCTAGCGGACATTGACAATGACGGCAAACTTGAGCTCATCACCGGAAAACGCTTTATGGCGCACAACGGAAATGATCCAGGAGAATATGACCCAGTTGGAATCTATTATTTTAAAATCAATGACGGACAGTTTGAAAAACACATCATTGACTACGGCCCTGCTGGCGAAGCAACAGGCTGCGGGATTTATTTCTGGGTGGAAGATTTAAGTGGAAACGGCAAGCTGGACATTGTGGCGCCTGGGAAAGATGGGCTGTATTTATTTGAAAATATGGGGTTTGATAAATGACGAATAGGGAACGGTTTATCAAGACAGCTTTATGTGAAAAGGTGGATCGCTTGCCGTTTATTCGGCATTTTGGACCGTGGGAGGAAACCTTGAAAAATTGGCGGCCCCAAGGACTAGGGGAGCAGGCTGACTGGGGCGAAGGATTTGGGTTCGACGAAGGAATCACCACGGTTCAAGTGAATTTAGGATATTATCCTGCTTTTGAATATGAATTTATTTCTGAGACGTTGGAAACCGTGACGTATATCGACTACATGGGGATTAAGAAAGAGACCAGGAAAGACGGCTGTTCTATGCCGCGGTTCATCGACTACCCAATCAAAAACCGGGATGACTGGGAACGTGTGAAGCGGGAGCGACTGAATCCGAACGATCCGCAAAGATTCCCAGAGAACTGGTCAGAACTTGTGGAATCATATAACGCGGGCGATCAAGTCGTGCAGCTTGGAGATTTTCCGTATGGACTTTTTGGGACGCTCCGAGACATGATGGGTGTGGAAGAATTTCTGGTTTCCTTGTACGAGGATCCCGAATTGATTCAGGAAATGATGGACTATCTGACTGATTTTTGGTTACAAATTTACGCGAAGGTTTGTAAAGTTGTAAAAGTTGATGTCATTCACATTTGGGAGGACATGTCAGGCAAGCAGGGTTCGCTCATTTCTCCTGCAATGATTCGAGAATTTATGCTTCCGAACTACAAGAAAATCAAAGCGTTTGCGCAGGCGCAAAACATCCCCGTATTTTCGATGGATACGGATGGGAACTGCTCTGAACTGGTGCCGCTTTTTATGGAGGCCGGCATCAATCTGATGCTTCCGTTTGAAGTGGCTGCGGGTTCGGACATTGTGGATTTTAGGAGGAAATACCCGACACTTGGGATACTGGGCGGAATTGACAAGCAGGAAATTGCAAAGGGCAAGGAAGCGATTGATCGCGAGTTAGACAGGATTAAAGAGATGTTTCAAGGGAGCGGATATATTCCTGCATTGGATCATTTGGCCCATCCTGATATTTCATGGGATGATTATTGTTATTACATAGCGAAATTGAAAGAAAGGATTGGTGTTTGATATGAGAAGAATTGCGATTATTGGAGCAGGCAGCATTGTATTTTGTAAGACGTTAATACTCGATATTCTTGCTACAAAAGGGTTAGAGGAGACGGAGTTTGTGCTCATGGCGCCATCGACGAACCGAACTTCGATGGTTGAAACATTCATTCAACGTGTCATTTCAGAAAACAATTTAAAAGCAAACGTTTCGAAAACGACGGATCGTCGAGAGGCACTTAAGAACGCAGACTATGTCATTGCCTCCTTCCAGATTGGCGGTATGACTGCGTTTGAACACGACTACAAAATCCCGCTGAAATATGGAGTGGATCAGTGTATCGGAGATACGATGGGTCCAGGCGGAGTGTTTCGCGCATTGCGCAGTATTCCTGTGATATTGGACCTTGCGAAAGATATGGGGGAACTTTGTCCTGATGCCATTTTACTGAACTATGTGAATCCGATGGCGATGATTTGCTGGGCACTCGGCGAGACAGATGTCAAATTCGTTGGCTTGTGTCATGGGGTGCAGACGACGTTGGACCTGATTTCAAGGTATGTGGACGTGCCGAAAAACGAAATTGACTACACCTGTGCGGGCATCAATCACATGGGATGGTTTCTGTCTCTGAAGAAAGACGGTGTCGACCTCTACCCGAAATTAAAAGCGAATTTTGAATTGCCGGAGTACTATGTAAACGAGAAGGTGCGCGGCGAAGTGTTCCGACAGTTCGGGTATTTTATGACGGAGTCGACAGGACATTTATCGGAATATGTGCCGTGGTTTAGAAAAAGCCAACGGGCTTTGGATATTTACTGCGATGAGCCTGGGTTTGGTGGGGAAACGGGCGCCTATTATAAGTGGGGAAGCTATGTCGAACAAAAATATCAAGAAATGAATATTTTGTCGGACGATTCTACGCGTTTGCCTGCTCGAAGTGTGGAATATTGCTCCTACATTATCGAAGCAATCGAGACGGGGAAGACCTTTCAGTTCAACGGAAATGTTCGGAACGAAGGAATGATCAGCAATCTTCCTTATGACTGCTGTGCGGAGGGGCCGATTTTTGCAGATAAGATGGGGCTTCATAAGACAATCGTCGGAGACATTCCGCCGCAATGTGCTGCGTTGAATCTTTCGAATATCAGTGTGCAGCGGTTGACGGTTTTGGCCGCCAAATCTGGGGATCCTGATACGGTCGTGCAAGCTTGCGCGATGGACCCGTTGACGAGTGCTGTCTTGACGTTGGATGAAATCCGCGAGATGGTCGCAGAAATGCTTTTGGCTGAAAAAGAATGGTTGCCACAGTTCGCTGGAAACGAAATCAGAAAAACGCCAATCATTCAAATTCCGGATGATGTGGTGAGAGTGGATGCACCAATTGACCCAGCACTCGCGATTTACGCAAGGTTCGGAGATTTGAGTAAGTAAGATAAATGAGGAGGAAATGAGAATGAGTGAAAAAGTGAGAATTGGTTTTGTAGGGACTGGATTTATGGGGCAACTTGCACATATGATCAATTATTCTTCAATTCAAGAGTGCGAGATTGTCGCAATCGCGGAGCCACGCGAAGAACTTGCAAAGCAAGTAGCAGCGCGTTACGGAGTAAAACAGATTTATAAAGATCATATTGATTTGCTAAAGAACGCGGAGGTTGATGCAATCATTGCAAGTCAACCATTTGCAAACCATATTAATATTGTACCGGATATTTTGAACGCAAAAAAAGCGCTGTTTACAGAAAAACCGATTGCGATTGCGCCGGAAAATGGAGTCATGCTGGCTGATTTGGCTGCGAAGAATCAAGTGCCCTATATGATTGGATACCACAAACGCAGTGACCCGGCGGTTGAGTATGCGAAAAAGGTGATTGACGAGTGGAAAGAAAGCGGGGAGTACGGCAAGATGCGTTTGGTCAGAATCACGATGCCGCCAGGGAACTGGACGGGAGGCGTGAGTTGGATGGACATGGTGACTTCAAATGAACAGTATTCTGGGGCAGCGCAGGAACCAGCGCCTGCAAACTTGACGAATGAAATGGGGGAGAAATATCTCTCGTTTGTCAATTATTATATTCATCAGGTGAACGCAATGCGTCACTTGTTTGGCGAAGCATATAAAATCACTTTTGCTGACAAATCAGGGGTGCTACTCGCGGTGGAAAGTGAATCGGGCGTGTGTGGTACCATTGAGATGGCACCGTATAACACCGCCAACCATTGGGATGAGACGTTTCTCGTGGGATTCGAAAAGGGCTATGTAAAAGTAGAATTGCCAGCCCCTTTGGCACGGAATTTGCCTGGGACAGTGACCATTTACAAGGATGAACCAGAACCAACTTTGACACAACCAGTTTTGCCACGTGTCAGTGCGATGCATAATCAGGCACTCAACTTTTTGGCAGCGGTGCGAGGCGAAAAGCCAGTCACCTGTGGGCCGAAAGAAGCGGCTGAAGATTTAAAAATTGCAATGGATTATATTCAAGTATCAGGGCGCTTGAATTGAAATTTCCAAATAAAAATTTAAAAAGTCAAAAGTGTATAAAAACGGTTGATTGAAAAAGTAAATTCCACTTGTATTGCATTTGCTCAAATTTGAAAAGG
>JBAXOJ010000103.1:0-7447 GCA_037133315.1 Clostridia bacterium | reverse complement strand
GGGTTGCGCCCGATTGTTGCGGCCGTTGGCCGGACGATTTGAGCGAGCATTTAGGAAGGGAGATTTAAAATGAGTAATGAATCGATCAATCAGCAAATCATTGAGTTGTTTCGCAGAAAGTTGAACCAACAGAGCGAGGACACGAGCACGCCGTTTGCGGATACGCTGCTACGCACCATAGACCGCTTGAGCGCGGACTATCAATACAGCAATGCCGTGACGCAGTCGAAAACGCCAGAGTGTCTCGAGGGGCTCACAATAGCGACAGAATTTGTGCCCGAAACCGCCTGCTTTCAGGGCGTCGAAGGCGCGTGGTCGCATATTGCAACGAAAAAAATGTATCCCGATGCAAAGTGGACGAATGTGGCACGATTCAACGATGTGTTTTTGGCGGTGAATGAAGGAACCGTAGACGTCGGAATTGTGCCAATTGACAACACCACCGCTGGCGCCGTTGCCGAGGTTTACGAAAGCCTAATCAACTACAATTTAAATATCATCAAATGTTACAGCCTGCCCGTAGCGCAGTGCCTCGCGGCAAACACCACCGACCTCTCGAAAATCACGCGCGTCTTTTCTCATCCGCAGGCGTTGGCGCAGTGCACGACCTTGTTGGAGACGTTGAATGCGGAGATTTTCCCTGCCCAAAACACAGCCGTCGCAGCGCAAGAAGTGCTTCAGTCTGGGAACATGGCGGATGCCGTCCTGTGTTCGCGAGACGCGGCAATTCTATATGGACTCAATGTTTTAGTGGCGGATGCCAGCGACACGAAGCACAACCAGACGCGTTTTATCGCGGTCACCAAGGCGAAGCTGCTCCTGCCAAACGCAGACAAAGTGAGCCTATACCTCACCCTGCCCCATCAAAGTGGTAGCCTAAGCGCCGTCATTTCGGCATTTCAGGATTTCGGCATCAGCATGACGAAAATTCAGTCTCGGCCGTTGCCTGAAAAACCATGGGAATACTGCTTCTACATTGATTTTGAAGGAAATGTATCGGAGCATGACACGCAGACGATTCTTCTCAAATTTGAAGCAGAACTGCCCATTTTTAAATTTTTAGGAAATTATTCCGAAATTAACTAAATCCTAACGAATTTCCCTATTTACAAAAATGACAAATTGTATTATTATCATATTGTAAAAAAATGTCATTCGCGAAATGGAGTGGTTTGGTTTGGAATATGCCAGTCGTTTTAGCAGGTTAAAATACACGAAGAAATTGGACGCGCCAATCATTTTTGATGGCCTCGTGGGGTGTTATTATGCGCAGTGCAAAAATACGCCGCATGTGTTTAGCGAATACGCTAACATTTCAGATTCTGAAACCATCATTCAAATGCACAAAGAATTTATCGAGGCCGGCGCCAACGCCATTCGCACCAACACGCTCCATGCAAACCCGTTCACGATGCAGGCAAATCAGTCAACCATCTGCGGGCTCATCGCAAGAGGCTACAAAAACGCGCAAGCCGCCGTGGAAGCATCCAATCAACCGGTTGATATTTTCGCGAGTATCGGGCAGTTCCATGGTGCCAGTGCGGATGAAACTTTGCAAGCCTATCAGATCATCATCGACACCTTTATCAAATGCGGTGCATCTTCGTTTGTATTCGAAAACTTTTCCGACACAAAGCACATCGCTACACTCTCAAAGTACGTGAAAAGCAAAAATAAAAAATCTCTCGTCATGATTCATTTCACATGCAATCCCGAAGGATTCACAAACGCAGGCGTCTCTGGTTTAGAACTCACGCGGCAAATGCAAAGCATCCACACGGTGGATTTGTTTGGGTTCAGTTGCACAACGGGCCCGCAACACCTCTCCCAATCCCTTTCCACCTTACCAACCATCAAAAAAGTCTCGTTTTGCATGGCAAACGCAGGAAAAGTCGACTGCAACGAGCAAGCACAATGCACGCCTGCGTATTTCGGGAAAACGCTTTCTGCGCTGACAAAACTGGGGGTGCAAATCATCGGCGGACACAATCGAACGAGCCCCGCACATATTCGGCAACTAGCCAAACAACTCAACGAATCTCAGGTCACAAAAGTACTGCGAGAAACACCACTTCCCTATCCCGCAACGCGGGTAGTGTCTGATGCGAAACCGATCCCTCTGGTTTATCGCGATGAAAAAGACATCATGGTAGAATTATTCCAAAGCACGGACTATGCCGAAATCCACGAAAATTCTTTGAAATTTTTAGAGGCAGGCGCATCTGTGTTATCCTTTTCCGATTCCTCACACGGGGAAAGAGGCATCGACAGTACCTTTCTATCAGCGAAGATTCAGCGTGAAACCAAATGCGAGACTATGTTGCGCATCATTGCAAACCGAAGCAACCCGCACACGTTTCGTTCCACGGTGTTGGGGTTACATATGGAAGAGATTCGTAATATTTTAACTGTTTCCGGCAAGCCGAACACAAAGCATGCGACCGCATCTCCTAGCTTTTCTTCTATTGAAATGCTGGAATATCTTGACCAAATCAACAAAACAACGTTGTTGCATGATCCCATCATTTTAAGTGCCACGTTCAATCCGAATGTTTCTGACATTCGCACCGAAATTGAAAAGACAAAATTGAAACTATCTCGCGGCGTGAAAAATCTGATTACTCCCCCTGTGTTCTGTAACTGGGCGCTAGAAAATATCAAAAGGGCCAAAGAGGCGCTCTCTGAGGCGAGAATTTTTGCTGGCATGATGCCAATTACAAGCATGGAGAATGCTATTTTTCTTCGCAATGAAATTTCTGATATTGCTATGCCTAATGAATATATCGAAGCATTTCGCGATCTCAGCTTCGAAAAGTCCGTTTCCCTTGCGTTTGAGCGATCGCTTGATTTTGCTACTACGTTGAGACATTACTGTGACGGGTTTTTCATTTTTTCATCACCTGGTAAAACAGAACTAATTTGCAATCTCATCCGCGCGTTAAAAGGAAAATGACACTTATTTTTTTATGAGGCGTTCCGCAAATTGGCGTAATTGCTTGATCATGCGCCATTCGCACAGCAGATTCACAAGCGCAAACACGGCCAGAAAAAGCAATGCTTGCACCACCCCATACAATAGAAGCTGTAACCATCCATCGATTTTGAAAAGTCTGTGTCCATCAAAGTACCACAAAATTGGCAACGCCAAAAGGGTGTTTACGGCGAGTCGCCGGATGGAACTTGTCAATTTGCGTTGAAGGATTTTTTTGTTGACATACCAGATTAAATGCAGCGCGCGCATAATCGCAGATAGAATCATCCCGATGAATACACCGTAGAGACCATACAACAAGACCCCAATCAACGAGAATACAATCATGAGGAGCATTTCAATCACGACGCTATTCTTTGTTTGCTTAAAATGCCCGTCCGCCTGCAAAAGCGCAATCAATGGATAGCGAAGCGAAAATAAGAGCCCCCAGATGGTAAATAAGAGCGCAATATAGGGGAGGAAAAAGTTCACGTCTGACGTGCCCGCGCTATAAATCCTCACAAAATCCTGTATCATCGAGGTGGTCGTAACAAAGGCAACAAACATGCAAATCGTAAACACAAATTCATATAAATCGTATTGCGTGCGCAACGCGTTGCGGTCACCTTTCGCCGCAACCTTCCCAAACCCGGCAACCACCGCCTGCGAAAAAACAGCATACAGAATACTTGAAATGGCGCTGTATACTATCGCATAAATTGCAAAAATACTTGTTGTCACCTTTTCGGTCAGTAAAAGCAACAGTAAAAATGGTGCGTTGAGCACGACTAGGTTCGAAATATTGTGCCAAAAAACAGATGTGTTTTCTATGCGAACGGTACTTCGTTCCCCGTGATAAGAGACCTGCGGATATTTTTTACGCACGTAGAACGCAATCAATACAGCCCGCAGCGCATATACAGCGGTTGCGACCACTTGCATCAAAACGATGCCATATCCGAGAAACATCATCGCAACGCGAATGGCGGAGGCAAGGAGTAAGGATCCCGTTTGGATGTTCAAAAGCACCCCAACTTTTTCATCTGCAGTCAAAAGGACGCGAAATCTACCAATAAAAATATACTCCAATGCGCTCCCAAATAGTAACGTCGCCGCTAAAAAAAAGAGTTCAAAAAAACTCGTATCCCCATGATTCAAGGAATAAACAACAGAAACCATCGCTGCGCCAAGAAGAATGAGCAATCCCGATTGATTATAGTACCTTTTTGCGCGCGCAAGAAGCCCGTTGACTTGTGCGGTATTTCCATCGTGTAAAGGCTTAAATAACGCTTGCATCAGTCCAGAACCGAGACCGATTTCCAGCAAATTGATACCGCCAACTACTGCCATGACAGAGGTTGAAAATCCAAACATTTCTGCTCCATATATATTTAATATAAGCATTGGTATGATAAACCCAACAAACGTGGCAGTGATTTGGAAAAGAATCGAGGACAAAAAATTCGCGACTGTCTTTTTGGTTCGATTCCTCAGTTGATTCTCCATTCGGTACCCCTCTGTTTTCAGTGATTTCTTAATAAAAAAATTATATCACTTTTTCATAAAAATCTATATATTTTTTTGTGAATAGTTGATATAATCATTTTGATAATAAATAGAGAGGATGATAAGTATGAAGATTAGAAAGTTGTTGCTTTTGGCACTCGCTTTTATGGTGGGGCTGACACTAGTCTTGACTGGTTGTGATCAAACAGCTAATGATAAGAAGGCTTATAGTTTAAAAGATCAGTCTTCTGTTACACCAAGACCATTTGATAAAAACGTTGTCCCAACCAGCAAGTATGAGAACGGCTATAAATATGACCCCCCAGTTACTGTTTCTGTGGTTCGTTACTATGGCCCGCAAGTCAAGTTCCAACCAGGGGAAAACATTGATAACAATGTTTGGACAAAGGCATATGAAGAATATTGTGGCATCAAGTTGAAATCCCTCTGGACTGTGACGGATTCAACGAAATTCGACTTAAAGATTACGACTTCTATTGCTACAAACACCTTGCCTGACATCATCCCAGTTTATACAACGCTCTTTTTCAGAGTTGCCGATTCAGGCAGATTCATGAATTTGAAACCTTATTATGACAAGTATTTGGATCCTACTTTGAAGACCAGTATGGAAGTTGCAAATGCAGGAATCGCTTACAAGACCTGCTTTAGAAACAACATCCTTGCGGCGCTTGCTGCCCCAACTGGAAAAGGTGGAAACATGCAGTGGATTCGGCAAGACTGGTTGGACAAGTACAATAGACCTTGGCCAAAAAACATTAATGAATCCATTGACCTGATGAAATTCTTCTGCAAAAAGAACCCTGGCGCACCTGCTTCCCCACAGACATTTGCTTTCCCATTACCAGTTACAATTGCAACTGGATTTGAAAATGCATTTGGCGCTTATGCGAAAATGTGGCTGGATGATGGCAACGGCGGTTTAGTGCGAAGCGATATCTCTCCAAAATGGAAACCAGTGCTGCAGATTTTATCTGATATGTACGCAGATCAGTACATCGACAATGATTTCGCACTCAATGCACAGTCAGTCATTGATACACAAATGACCAATCAACAATTCGGCTTTATGTTTGGCGCGAAAACAGCGCCTGATGGCACACTTTATAATACCATTGGATACAATCCAAAAGCGGTTTGGAAATCTGGTTTGATTACGGACGAGACAGGGGCTCCTGCGAAAATTGGAATTGGCACAAGAATTGGCGGTTTTACTGGCATCAATGTCAATTCACAGTACCCAGAATCAGTCATCCTTCTCGCAAATGTATATGATGACTTAATGAATGGAATTGGGATAGAGTTTAGAAAATATCATGATTTCAAAGGAACCGATGGCGCTAATTATGATTCCTTCTTCTATCCGTTTATCGGCTGGTACTATCCACCAATCGACTTCCCGAAAGTCATTGCCACTGCCCAAAAGACGAAAGATTTTTCTAAACTGACTGGCGAGCAACTCGGCATCCTCGACAAATTCAAGATCTGGACGGAAAACAAAGATCCATACGGTTGGAGACTTTGGGCGATTCTTACGCCTGGTGGTTCTGCAGAAACGGAGCAAAAAATTATCGACAACAACTACCTGTACCCTGACAGAGGCTGGGGACCTGAAACACAAGCTTGGATTGACAAAGGCCCTGACTTGTATCGCAAGAATGACGAAGCATTCGCGCTCATGGTGCGTGGTGATAAAACGATTGATGAAGGATTCCAAGAATGGGTTGATTACTTTACGAATAACGGCGGAACCGAAGCGACCACCGAGATTAATGCTTGGTGGAAGACAGAAGGTCAAGCAGTCTTTGCATCGTACTTTGATGCAGCCCCGTAAAACTCTAATAAGTTTTAAAAAACCGGCTAATGCAGATTAGCCGGTTTTTTTATTTGCCATGTTTTCTTCTTTTTTCTTCGTACATGTGTCGATCAAGTAAGGCGAAAAATTCATCTTTGTTGTTGCCTTCATAGATATCAAATCCAAGACTCAAGCTAAGGTGATACGGTTTCAATGCCTTGGCATTAAATTCATTTACAGCAATTCGAATGGCGTCAATGAGTCTTTTTAGCTTATCGGGGTCGTTCGTCTTTGGAATAATCACAAATTCATCGCCTCCATAACGCGAAAGAAAGTCTCCCTTTCGCAAGCATTGTTGAATGATACTTGCGACGGTTCGAATTGCCTCGTCCCCTTCCAAATGACCATAGTTATCATTGATGCTTTTTAATTTATCAATATCCACGAATATGCCTGAAGCGGTCGCTTCTCCTGTCTTGTTGAGCTTGTAATTCACATATTCATCCAGTTCTCTACGATTAAAAATACCCGTCAAATAATCAATTGTCACGAGAGAGTTTTGAAGAGATGCGTGAATCAACAGGATGGTGATGGTCATCCCCGCCCAAAGGACATCGGTTCCTAAAAAAACGAGTTGTAATATCGCACCAAGCAACACCGGCAAGCATAATAGAAAAAGGAATTTCTTTTTCCGCATATCTATTTTATTCGCATGAAAATACAAATCAGAAAAAAGAATCGCGAAGCCAATGAACGCAATCACCCAAAGAACGACATCCCATCCTCCACGGTGCAGCAACCCTTTTTTGTCGATGGTAAACACAAAGCCATGTAAGAAGTTTGTCACGACAACCAAGCTATTCAGAATGACAATTCCCCAAAAAAATCGCAAACGCTTAACGATTATCTTCACGTTTTGCAAAATCTGATAGTCTAAATAAAAGAACACTAAATAGGTGGCAAATGGCAGAAGTATCGCATGCGCCGCAGAAACAATCCACAGTGCATCACGTGCGGTTGCATCCACACGACCAGTCAGCGCTTGCGTAGTAATTTCCAGTAATATGACCAACAAGGTCCCGATGATTAAGCCAGAAAAGAGCTTTGTGGTCACTTGTCGGTGTTCGATATTTTGATTGGTACTAATCAAAACG
>JBAXOJ010000102.1:0-7673 GCA_037133315.1 Clostridia bacterium | reverse complement strand
GCCGCAGCCGTTTCCACCCCGAGCAGCTCTGGCTCGGGCGGATTCTCCGGTGGTGGCTTTAGCGGCGGAGGCGGCTTCGGTGGAGGCGGTTTCGGCGGTGGTGGTGGCAGTGGAATTTAAACGGATTCTTAGCTCACCGTCACTTTGCAACGACTTGTCTTTCTCCCGTCAACCGTTGTGACATAGATGTAGGTGCTTCCTTTTTTGATTCCTTTGACGAGTCCTTTTGAAGTCACAGTCGCAACTTTTGTACTCATTGACTTCCACGTTACTTTTTGATTCGTCGCGTTGACTGGCGAAACCGTTGCCTTGAGTTGATAGGTCTTTCCCCTCTTGATGGAGACCGTTGTTTTATTCAATTTCACACTTTTCACTTTGACTACGGGAACCGTAACCTTACAGGTTGCGGTTTTTCCATTTGCCGTCTTCACCGAAATGGTCGCAGTGCCGATACTGATCGCTGTGACTTTTCCATTTGCAACTTTTGCAACTTTGGTATTGCTCGAGGTCCAAGTTAGTTTCGAAGTAACTCCCAGCGGAGCCAATACGGCAACGAGCATCACTGATTTTCCCACTGCGAGCGTCACACTCTTTTGATTCAACGAGACCGATACTGGGGTCGGAACTGCAACAGGAGTCGGTGTCGCGGTTGGTACAGGGGTTAAAGTCGGGGTTGGAGTCGGTGTCGCAATCGGGGTCGGACTAGGTGTAGGCGTTAGTGTCGGAGTTGCAGTTGGTTTTGGTTGCCCCTCTGGGAGCACACCGACTGCGTCAAACAACTCGGTAATTTCAAGAGCACTGACTTGCACGGTTGTAGTCTGGGCACCCGTTAATACGATTTGTAAACGATACGGACTGAATGTAACCGGAACATCCTTCGCAGGCACAGGCGCAACGCCCTCAACGCTATATTCTGAATAGTCCGTCGTCAATCCCATGGTGCCTGTCTTCGCTTCCAACTGCACTGGCACATTTCCTGATTGATAAATGACCGTCGGATTGCCTGGGTCAGGCACACCATCCCACGCAGTGGTCTGCAACTGCAATTGCAACGCATTGCCCATATTGGCTCCTGATAAATCTGGTTGTGCATTTTTCACACGCACCTTTATTTTATAACGTTTTCCTGGCGTCAATAGCGGCAAAGGAATGAAGTTTGGCGCATCCTTTTCATTGACGTCCACACAATTTTTCCCCGCGCCATCGTTCTGAACAAGAAACGGCACTTTGCCTTCTGGCGCCAACCAGTCGCTCAATGGGGAACCGATCGTCCCTCCAGCAATCCCAGCAGCATAAATCAACCCAGGCGTCGTCACCGAAATGCGATCAACATAGCAATCTTGCGTACTGCCCGCCCAACCACGAATCGAAATCATATAGTTGAAGCCCGTCAGTATATTCGGATACACCTTTTCACATTTGACCCACCCGTCACCAATCCCAGTTTCCGTGAAACTCGTCGGCTTCCATTGATTCGCCTGATAAGCATATGGCCCCTGATTGTAAGCATCACTTGTAAGCATCACTTCCGCGCCACGCTTTCCCTCCATACCGCCATAACGGTAATACGTCAACTTATATATGGTATTCTCTTTTAATGTCAGCTTCTGATTCAACCCTGCAGAAGACCCTGGCACTCGCAACGCTTTGTCCCCTGCGACGGCAAAGAATTTTTCCGGTTCATCCACTGGCGCGATTGCCCCTGGTGCGCCTGCATTCTGAAAGAAAACGGTCCATCCATTGAGTGTACTTTCAAAGCTCCCATTGCTAATCGCAAACGGAACCGCCACGGGGTCATCGGTTGGCTCCGCTGGTTTTTCAGTCAACGTCCAGTCCGGTCCAGGCGTCACAGTAGATTTGGGATAGACTGGCTGCGTCCGCGTGTCTGGGTCAAACACGACCAGTTCCTTAATATCTGGAATTTGCGCAGGATTTTGCGCCGTCAATTCCAACGTATAGTTGCCAGGCACAATCCCCGAAATCAAAGTTTTGGTTCTGCCCATATAGGTATCGGTTCCGTTGAGATAGGTGGTAAATGGCAATTTTGTGCCAACAGGTGAAGTTCCATAATTCCAAATAAATGATTCCGCATCGAGCGAAACGCCCCCACACGTCACTGCGCCATTAACCGAATACTGCTTATTTGTCGAACGACTGCCAACCAGAGAATACTCGACGGTCGGTGCCGTTTTTGTGATTTCCACGGTCCAGTTCTGATCGCCGGGAACGCCCGTAAAACGCACAATCCCCGTTTTCGTGGCATACATACCACCTGGTTCCAACGTCCGTAGGTAAGAGCCAGGATATTGCGAAGGTTTTTTTCCGTCGATTCTGACAAGCGCTGGAAATTGTGTACCAGTTCCCGAAACAAGTTCCACGCGATTCCCGGAAAATGGGACGCTCAACTTTCCATCCACCCACATACCAGGTGTAATTGCGATTCTTTTCGAAAGCAAAGGACTGGTATCATCAATCGTGCGCGTCACGAAAAATTGTTTCATTAATTCTAGCATGACGGTTTGCCCGTCTGCATTCAAATGAACCGTATCTCTCAATAGAACGGAAGGTTGAAGCGCGTTATCATCTAGAAACTTCTTCCATGGCGCACGAATTTCGCAAAGCTCCGCACCATATTTCGTCGCCAGGTTTGGAAACATCACTACCGCATTGCCATCACTAGACGCATCTGGCCCCGTATAGTGACTGGTCAACAACATAATATCGCTCTGCGTCTCATGACGCATGGATGCGAGAATTCTGTCGAACTCACTTTCTCCACCATAAACGTAAAGAATGGTCAAATCAGGATAAAAGGATCGAATATCATCTGGCACGCGTTTGAGCAAGATGCCGCCTGCAAACCCGCCAATCCCAAAATTCTTGTACACAATATTTGCGGTCGGGTATTTGACCTTAAGCCAGGCAATCAAGTCAGGGCACCATGAATTTCCGCCACCCGTATATGGTGGGTCGACGATGGACTGCCCTGTCACCGCGATACGGACGGTGTTTGGGTTCTGCGCTGTGCTGGTTTCCAGGAGGTGCATTGTCCTCTGAATTTGATAGCCCACATTTGTGGTATCAATGCGCGGAACTGGCATTAGGTTAAAGTCGATTGCGGCATTTACCACCGTGGCAGGAATGCCCGCGATGATTGTCATTGCCATCGCAAACGCGAGAAGCCAAGATAAGTGTTTTTTTAACTTAAGTGTCATTTCGTCACCTCATAATTTATTCTTCGTCACAAAATTCATGCACTTAAATTATCACACCTCTCGGTCACCACGTCAAGGTGCGAGCGGTGGTTCAGGCATCGCTTCCTGCTCTTCTCGCTCATTCTTGATTTCAGCAAAAGCGGCCCAAAGGATAATGGTCGCGACGAGCAGTTTGATCAACCAAAAATAAGGAATGTTGAAGGAAAAAGCATTAAAAATAACTTCGAAAATAGTCGGCAAGGTAAGTGCGTAAATGCCGAGTTTAAAGATGTTGCCGAACGGCAGTCTACTCCCCACTGCTGAATTGAGAATCAGTCCAATCAAGGCTAAGAGCAATGCAAAGAATAAGTATACAACAAAGAATCCAACTGGCACAAAAAGCACAATGAAAATACTCACTAGATTAAGCAGAGGAATCATTTTCTGCACCGAATCCTTGGTAAATGTAAGTGCTGCTAGATCTTTGAACTTGTAAATTTGTTCCCGCAGGTTCTGCTTTTGGAAATAGGCTGTTTTTGTAATCAGCAGATAGGAACTATACGCCTGCAACGAATCCACGGTGGTCTTCCCCGTCGTATCAATCACGATGACAGTCCCACCGCTTTCATATCGCACTGGCATCTTGCCTTCCATTGTAAATATTCCATCCTTCAATTCAAACGCAGGAACTTTCGCGACAAACTCTTTTGAAATATATCCAATTGCCTGATTGTATGCGATAACCGGCGAAATACTAGACAAAATCCCAAGCGTCACGGTCAACAGCAACAGGTACCCAAACGCCTTCCCCACCGATAATTTGTTGAAAATCGAATACGTTTTCACACTATAAAGACTGCGCGCAACTTTCTGAAAAAAATTAAGCTTCTTCTCTTCCATAATAACCTCCTGTGGCAATCCAATATTTTCTATACTATATCATTGCAAAGCCCTAGTGTAAAGTTACAATGAAATAATCACTTTCATTGTCGTTTCGCGATTCGCGTCAATATATTCATATGCCTTTTGAAATTCAGCAAAATCAAAATGCTTTGAAACCAGTGTCTTTAAATGGATTTTCTCTTGATTCACCAAGTCCACTGCCTCCAAAAAATCTTCGTTTCTGTACATCATGCTCGTATTCAGGTTTAATTCCTTATCATTTAACACGGCCAAATCGACCCGCGCCAGATCAGCAAAAACAGCCACAAGGACGATCATGCTCCCCTTTCGAGAATGCTTGATTGCCTGTCCGATTGAAACATCATTGCCCGCACAGTCGAAGATGACATCCGCTCCGTCAGGCCCAAATGTTTGCGAGAGCGCGTCTCCGAAGTCCGTCTGCGTCGTGTTCACAGCAAACTCGATGCCGCATTCTTTCGCCTTCGCCACGCGAAAATCACTAATGTCCGTGATCAATATCTTGCTTGCGCCCAGCGCTTTTGCGACCTGAGCAACCAGATTTCCGATTGGACCCGCCCCGATGACCGCGATATTCAGGCCTTTTACTTCTCCCACACGTTTCAAAGCATGCACCGCTACCGCTAACGGCTCAATCATGGCGCCCTCTTCAAAACTCATCCCGTTCGGTAACACCGTGATTTTGTCTGCATCTATAGCAAAAAATTGAGAAGCGGCTCCCGTCGTCTGAAAGCCCATCACCTTCAATTCTTCGCACAAATTATATTCGCCCACGCGACACGAATAACAAGTGCCACAGACGACCTGCGGCTGTATGGTGACCTTCTGCCCAATTTTCAATCCAGTAACACCCTGACCGACTTCAAATATCTCTCCCGAAACCTCATGCCCTTGTGTGATCGGGTAGGAAGTAAAGGGGTGTTTTCCATGAAACACATGAATATCGGAACCGCAAATGCCGATTTTAGAGATTTTCACTAAAACCTGACTCGGTTCGCATTTAGGAATTTCTAACTCCCGGTACTCAATCAAACCGGGTGCAACCATCACCTGTTGTAACATCATCTTTGATATCGCCTATCTTCCATTATTCCAGTCAACCAGCGCTCTATATTTATGAGCATCCGCCAAACTCTGGCTGGTGCTGTCCTTTGCGCCCCAATCTCCGGTCGGCGCCCATTTCCCTGTGTGCGTATAATGACAAGTCATTTGAAAATATGGGTTGATCGCCTGCAGCCATTCTTTATACATGTCATAACTGAGCGGATTTCTCGCAAACACATCGCCATTTGTGGTATAACCCTGCCCGCCTTCATAGGCGACAAGTTTCAGATAATTCGCATTATACTTAACGAAACTATTCTTTACATCCTGTGCATTTTTTACTAAAGAATTTACCGAAGCAGTCCAGTCCGCCCTTACTGTTGCGGAAGCACCATTAGAGCCGCCTACATAAGTGGCAATTGCATAATACTCAGGCTTCAGATTATTCGGATTGATGTTGTTATTCGTTGCACCTGCATTCGTCTTATTGTTTAGTGCAAGGCATTGAATTTGAGTCCCCCACGCGCTCCCGGTTTGCCCTGATATGACAGTCTTTACCCTTTGCGTCTGTCCAACAAACTCATCAAGAAAAACCTTGTGAAGTCTCATCGCAGCATAAACATGGAAAGCAAATCCCGCAGTATAAGCTTGCTTGTCGAATCCCATACTTACCCCTCGATTGCCGACATAATTCCCTTGCGAAAAACCAGCACCACTGTTCCAAGTTTCATTAGAATACTCTACCCACACATTCAAATTCGGGTCTAGTTTTTCTTTTACAAGGTCCGCAAGTTGCGTCCAATAATTATTGGTTGCATTTGCTTCGTAATCTTCAATCGTAAGATGAGGTACCGTAATCCACATGTCTGCCCCGATCCTATTGCAAAGATCAATTTGCCATTCATATGCAACACCTGCGCTGGAATAATGGTCTGCGGTTTTTAGGATTCGCTGATTCCAAGTCTTCACAGTGGATGAATTTGTGGAAGCCCAATCCATGAAGCGCAACACGCTATATTTGGCATTTTTCAAATCATCAATAAAGGACTGTTTCCATGGATTCGTCGTTGTGCTCCAATTCACACCGGATTCAAAGTAATCATTCCAACCATATCCCCATCTTTTATCCCAAAAGTTCGTCCCAACAGGCATTCTTGTAGGTGTCCCAGGCGTTGGCGACGGAGTGAGTACAGGCGTAGGCGCAAGGGTCGGCGTTGGCGTAAGTGTCGGCGTCGGCGTCGGCGTCACAGCTGGCGTAGGATTAAGTGTAGGTGTTGGTGTTGGCTTTGATGTCGGCTTTGGCGTTGGCGTAGCAGTAGGCTTACCCAATGTCCTAAATTTGATTGTATAGGTTTTTTTGAAAACATTACCCGAGGCATCTTTCAAAGACTTTAGCGGAATGCTCAATGAATAGGTTGAAAATTGTTTCAGTATGGTTTTCAGTTTCACGGTTAGCACGTTCTTGCTCAGTGAAATCGACGAAGCATGCAACTTTCCTTTAGAATCCTTCAATTTAATTCCGGAAAAAGATGGTCCTTTCGCAATCTTTTCATTAAATGTAACCGTCAACGGTTTCGTTCTGCTTACCGCTGTTGCATTGTTTTTGGGATTACTGCTCTTCACCACTGGTGAACTTATATCTTTACTCTGTACAAAAATCGGTATCAATAGCATTGACATAGCTAGGACTAACGCGATCAGTTTTTTCATGCTGCACCTCCAACGGTCTGATTCTAACATTTTGGTCAATAGTTTTCAAGAGACTACCCCGCTTTCAAGAATTGAAAACGTCTTTTTATCACAGTCAATTTCCGCCAACGCCCCATACGGAAGGCATATCATCGGCTCATTATGTCCGAATGACATGTTGTATATCAATGGCATTTCCTCAAGCCCGAACTCCCCCATCACTGTTAGAATGACGGTCTTGTATTCGCTAAAGTATCTTTCCTGGTATGGTTTGCCCCAAATCATTCCTTTGATTTTTCCCAAAATACCCTGCGCACCATAGTTGCGGAGCCAGTATTTGACCATGGCTGGTTCCGGCATATCTTCTGAGGTTTCAAAAAATAGAATCGCGTCATTAAAATAATCCTTATCCCAAATTGTCGTACCTTTGAGCATTTCAATGACTTCTATGCACCCTCCAGTGAGATGACCCTGTACCTTCCCAGTTCCCTGCAAAAACTCGTAGCCTTCGTTTTTGAGAAGCGTCTTCGACTTGTCTCTATTTTCGAAACTCCATTCAATCCTCTCACCCGTCCACTCTGGGGTCGCTAAAATCTCGCCCAAAGTTTCGGACGAGAACAACGTACGATTGATGTGTTGTTTCGAATAGTCGAACATTTGAATGTTTTCAGCAAACTCGGCAAGAACAGAGGCACCATAAAAGCTTGATAATCCGGCTTTTAGGCACATGAAATGCGCCACGGTAGTGTCGGAATAGCCTAGAAAAATCTTTGGATTATTTCTGATTATGTCGAAATCGACATATGGCAAAAGCCGAATGCTGTC
>JBAXOJ010000101.1:0-7737 GCA_037133315.1 Clostridia bacterium | reverse complement strand
TGGCGTATTCCCTGATGTTGCAGGAGGAGTACCCCTCGTGGTTGTTCCCGGTCCGCATGGGTGCGACGACGATTTGGGAGCACTGGAACGGCATCAAAGAGGATGGCAGCATCCAAGATCCCGGCATGAATTCCTTCAATCACTACGCTTACGGCGCATGCGCAGACTGGATGTACGGCGTGATGGCGGGAATTAATATCGACGAGTCACAACCAGGCTTTCAGCACATCATTTTCAAGCCGATGACCGATTCTAGGCTCACTTTCGTGAACGCTTCCATTCTTACGAAGCATGGCAAAGTTGCGGCGTCGTGGAAACGTGAGGGCGACGACAAGGGCGGCAGCGGCAAAACGGCGTACGCGTTTGAGGTGCCAAACGGCTGCACCGCAACAGTCGTGCTCGGCGACGACACATATGAGGTCGGCGCAGGGAAACATACGTATACTAAATAAAGGGCGTCAAGTCTCAAGGGCGGGAAGGTAAAGGCATGCCCAGGGCGCGAGAGGCGCTTTAACAAATTTCTTGCGAAATTTGGAGTCCTTGTATAAAATCCGCTTAAAT
The DNA here is from genome assembly GCA_037133315.1 of Clostridia bacterium. Taxonomy (GTDB): domain Bacteria; phylum Bacillota; class Clostridia; order JBAXOJ01; family JBAXOJ01; genus JBAXOJ01. The sequence continues at coordinate 7,176 of JBAXOJ010000101.1, read as the reverse complement.
CCAATGCCTCGCTCGATCAAATTTTAAGGTTTTAACAAAAAATTATGGGTATGAAAAATCCTTGTATAAAATTCGGCACTTATGGGTCGTTTTTTATACAAGGATTTTGAAGTAGCGCGGTTTTTTGTTAAAATGCCGCAGTTGGACGCGGCGCGGAGTGACTTAGTCCCTTGCTTGGTAGGGTTCTAGGCGAGCAAGTCCCGTCGCGGGACTTGCCAGCGAAAAACCCTACCAAGATTGCTTTATGGGCCGTCGCAAAAGCGGGTTTTTAGACAAATGCCTCTACCTTTTGCCTTTTTGTTTTGGATAAGACATCATATTTCATGAAAAAGGCAGTTGGAAGGAGCAAAATCTTGCGATTTTGAATGGCAACGTCGTCGCTGGTAGGGAAATTGGCGACCTAGTCCCGTGCTTGGTAGGGTTCTAGCCGAGCAAGTCCCGCGCAGGGACTTGCCAGCGAAATACCCTACCAAGGTCGCAAGGACCGCCACTTTTTACGTTTATTCTTTGAATATTGCACAAAAAATACTTCTTTTCATTTATAAAAAATGAGATAATATTTTTGTGCGTCATTGCGTGCATCAGCGCGAACGTACGCACCAAATTTAAGGGGGATTATCGAATGAACGGGAAAAGACTAGTATCTTGGATAGTAGCAGTGGTATTTACAGTAGGATTATTGCAGGGGACGATTTTTGATTTTTCAAATAAAGTCTCGGCGGCGGCAAATCCATTGGTTTCAAAGGTCAGGATTTATCCGGTCAATGGCGACATCGCAACCATCGTAGGAGGCACGATCAGTGGTTCCTCGCTCAGCGAGACGAATGGCTTCACGACGATAGCAACCGTGCCAGGCACGATGACGACGCCAGACTATGTGGAGTTAAACATCGCAAGTCCTGTCGCATATAAGTACATGAAATACACAAATTCCAGCGGTTACTACGCAAAGATCGCGGAGCTGGAGTTTTACGAAGGCAGCATGAAACTCACGGGCGCAGCGTTCGGGAGTGTTCCGCAAAGCGGATACGAAGCTACCAAAGCGTTTGACGGCAACGTCAGCACCTACTACATGTCACAGCTGGAGCGTGAAAGTTACGTGGGCTACGATTTTGGCGGAGATGTCAAAGTGAGGACGCTCAAATTCAGCGTCGCGCCTGGCAGATATACGTCAGCGCAGCAGGTTTCCATCACATCGGACACGCCAAATATCGACATCTATTACACGACGAACCAGACTATCCCGACGGCAACGAACGGCACGCACTATACAGGGCCAATCAACCTTGCAAACTTGTCGGCGACAGTCATTAAAGCCATTGGATATCGCAATGACCTTGTGGAGAGCGACGTGCTCATCGGCGCCTACGGCATCAACGTGGCTGTGCCTGTGATGGCGGGACTTCGGACTTATCACATTGGAAACAGCTTGACGGACACCATGAACACCTGGGTGCAAAAGGTCGCAGTCAGCGCGGGTTTCAACAATAACTATATGCGTTGGACCATTCCGGGTGCTCCCACGCAGTGGCTTTACGACCATAGGACCGAAGGCATCGACAAGATTTGGTTGAACAACGGGGTTTTGACGGTGCAGCAGTATGCGCCGATTAATATTTTCTCGACGCAGCCGTTTTGCGATCATGGGCGTTCGGTCACGGAAGAAACCAACTACGCGAAGTTATTCTATGACGAAGCGCGGATTTACAATCCGAATTTACAATACATTGTGTACGGTCAGTGGCCAAGTCCAACTTTTAGCGATTACGTATCAATGGCGGTGAAGACGGGGTGGGGACCGGACTTTAGTTTTGTCGGGAGCCCTGCAACCAATTGGGAACAGGCCGTTGCGAACCAGTACGTCTATCAGCAAGCAATTCGACTTTCGATGGATAACTTGTATCCAAACGACCCGCCAGTATACGTGATTCCAGCTGGCATCGCACTCGTCAATTTGAAAAAGATGATCGAAGCCGGACAGTATCCGGGCGTGCCTGCGGCGAACTTCATTGCGTACACGTTTGCTGGCGCAACGGACATCCACTGCTCGGAGGCAGGCTCGTATCTCGTGAGCCTGACATCCTTTGCGACCATGTACAAAGTGTCGCCAGTCGGACTTGTGACTGACAAACCGGCGAGCATGACGCAGGAGCAAGCCACCATTCTGCAACAAATTGCGTGGAATACCGTGACGCAATATCCATATTCGGGCGTGTATCAAAGTGTAGAACCGACGCCAACGCCGGATCCAAATGCGACGCCAACCCCAACGCCGACGCCAACGCCGACACCGACGCCAACCCCTACGGCTACGCCGACACCAACTCCAACTCCAATCCCGACCCCTACGCCGACTCCAACCCCAACACCGTACGTTGGGCCTGTCTATGCGACGGATGCAACCCTCATGGTGAATAGCGCCCCTGCTGGCATGAAAACAAAAATTCAGGACAAGGGAAATGGCTTCGTAGAAGTGACATGCAGCCTGAAGGGCCTCATGAATATCAATAGCTTCTCATGGTCGCTGAGTTATGACAAATCAAAGGTCATTCCTGTGTTGGCGGCATCGCCAAACACTGACGCGCCGAGCGCGAAGCTGACGTCGGCAGCAGCCATTGCGCCGTATTACGAAACACCAAGCGCATCACTTCTTGCGGGTTACAACATTTCGTCCTTTCAAATCGAAAACACGACAGCAGCGGCTACTGGAAATTACTTGCTCATTGGCTACGCAAAGAATACAGGGGCGACCATCTCGCTTGATGGAAACACCGAAGCAACCATGTTGAAAATGACATTTAGAAAAGTGAGTGCGATTGATGCGAATACATTTGGATATTTTCACAAAACGGCTGGCGGCGCAGCAGTCAGCAAAATGATTTATGGAGTGACAAATGTTCTTCAGTTTGCGACAGCCACGGGCACGGGGATCTATACAAGACCGGACCTCTTCACAACGGAGATTTTGCCGACTGGCTTTACCGTCACGTTGGGTGCATTATCGGCTGCGGATGCGACCGTCACAGGAGATAACGTATACGATGCGTATATGAATGCAGCAGGCGTGACGTCGGTCACCGTCAAAGCTTCTTATCTTTCTTCGCAAGTGCTCGCAACCATTCCAGTCAATGCATTAAGCAAGGCAGCGACCACGTCGGCATTTGCCAACGGGAACTATGTCTTTTCTGTTGCGCGTGCAGGGTATTTGACGCGAGATATTGCTGTAACAGTTGCGGGGCAGAATTTGAATTTAGGGGATAAATCAGTGTTCGCTGGGGATGTGTTCCCGGACGGGATGATTGATGGTTCTGACACAGAAAATTTGTTTAGCGCCATCGGATCAGGTTATGGTGACAGCGGCTATTTGTCGGTCAACGACGTCAATTTAGACGGCATCATTGACGGTACGGATTCAGAAATGATATTTGCGAATCTTGGGCTTGACGCTAGCGTGTATGGCGAGAACGTTGATTATTATAACTAAACTACTTTGATTGAGGGGTTTCATGAAACACATCATTCGGCTTTTAACGTACACAAAGAAATACTGGGTTTTGTTGCTGCTCACAGCAGTGAGTCTCATCGGTGTCACCGCAATGAACTTGGTGGCGCCGTGGCTCATACGCGACTTGATTTCGCTGCTGACAGCAAAGGAAACCCCGGCCACCTATACGAGCATCGGTGGAATCGTGATTATTTTGGTGATCTCCTTCTTCTTCCGCATGCTGTTTCGCTTCGGGTATTCGTACCTCAGCCATTTGGCGTCTTGGAACGTCGTCGCAGAACTCCGCACGGCCCTCTATTCGCACCTGCAGAAATTGTCGCTTTCGTATTACCATGACAAACAAACAGGACAGTTGATGAGTCGCGTGGTCAACGACACCGCGGTGCTCGAGCAACTCGTCGCGCATTCCATCCCCGATTTGGTCACAAACGTCTTGATTTTCGTGGGCGTTACCATTCTTCTCTTATTTATCAACGTCCAGCTCACGCTTTTGACGCTCATTCCAATTCCTTTCATCTTCGTGTTGGCGTGGATTTTTGCAAAACGCATCCGCCCTTACTTTAAAGAAGCACAGGAAAAACTGGCGGACCTGAATGCGACGCTGCAGGACAACCTTTCGGGCATTCGTGAAATCCAGGTATTTAATCAGCAAAAACGCGAAAAGAAGAAAGTGCATGAAAAAGCGCTTGTCTACGCGAAAAGCGTCCTCAAGGCTCTGCTGTATTCGGCGTTGTTTCATCCAACCATCGAGTTCTTCTCCGCACTCGGCACCGTGATTGTAGTAGGGTTTGGCGGATACTTGGCATTGCAGAGCCAGATGTCCATCGCGGATATCATCGGCTTCTTAATGTATCTTTCGATGTTCTATGCGCCGATTGCGGTGCTCGCGCGCATTACCGAAGAATACAACCAGGCCAGCGTTGGCGCGGAACGCATCTTTGAGGTCCTTGACATTGAACCAGACATCAAAGACAGTCCGCACGCCAAGAAACTGGAAGCGGTGCAAGGGCACATTTCCTTTGATAACGTCAGTTTTTCTTACAAAACTGGAGGTGAAGTGCTTTCAGAGGTGACGTTTGAGGTCCAACCGGGACAAATGGTTGCCTTGGTGGGACCAACTGGCGTTGGGAAAACGACGGTTATCAGCTTGATGGCGCGTTTTTATGATCCGACGGGCGGGCGCGTCGTGTTGGACGGGCACGACCTGCGAGACGTGACACTGGAATCCCTGCACGACAACATTAGCATCGTTCTACAAGATGTCTTTTTGTTCAACGGAACGTTGGCAGAAAACATCGCATATGGCTGTGCGTTTGCGACAAAGGAGCAAATCAAGGAAGCCTCTCGAATAGCGAAAATTGACAACTTCATCGAATCGCTCGAGGACGGATACGATACCTTGATTGGGGAACGTGGCATTCGACTTTCTGGAGGACAAAAGCAACGGGTCTCCATCGCACGCGCAGTGCTTAGAAATTCTCCGATTTTGATTTTTGACGAAGCGACGGCATCCGTTGACGTAGAAACCGAGGCAGACATCCAACAGGCCATCTTAGATTTGGTTGGCAGCAGGACAGTCATTGTCATCGCGCATCGTCTATCGACTGTGCGCAGGGCAGATAAAATCTTAGTTATGGCCGATAACAGAATCGTCGAAAGCGGCACGCATAGGGAACTTTCCGAAGCTGGAGGAATTTATGCCCGGCTGACTGAGAAGGATTTGCAGAATTAATCGAGCGCAGATCATAAAGATTTACGATATTGCAGTGGGGTCGTTTTTTCAAGTGACTTGAAAACGTGATTGAAGTGTGAAGTTTGGCTATAACCGACTTCACGTGCTATGGATGCGACGGATAAGTTGGTGTTTCTCAAAAGCTCTTTTGCATTTTGAATTCTTAATTCATTTAATCTTTCTGAAAAAGGCTTGCCGTTGAACTTCGTCAGATGCCTTTGAATTTGGCGAATACTCATGTGAAAAATTTCTGATAATTCTTTCAAAGTGACTGTTTTTGAATTCAATTCTAAGTGAGAGTTTATTTTATTTGACTGATAGAAGGATGAGGTATAATTGATCCCATTTGGTTGTGCTTTGTTGATATAATAACTTCGCGCACAGTTGACAATAATTTGTAATAACAAAGAATAAAAACTATAATTCTGGAGTACAAAATTAGAGTCCAGTTCCCTGATGATTTCTTTAAAGATAAGGTTGGTATTCTCTGAAGTGTCTCTAATAATTTCAAAATAATAATCTTTGCTCAATATTTTGCTAATCAATTCGGATTCGTCCTGAAATTTATTTAGATGTTTATAATTGTTTTTTCTTTTATGTGGCTGAATGCCATATAAGATATGAAATTTTGCAGCACTTCGATTTAAAGGAATTTCAGAGTGTTCTAAGTTTGAAGAGTATATTACAAATGTTTTTGGTTCAATGTGATAGAGTTGACCGTCAAATGAAATGTCAATATTTCCTTCTTGGAAGTAGAGTATGTGCAAAAATCTCTCTTTAATTACGTTGACACTCTCATATATACATTCGTCTAAAAGTGCCGTAACATGAATATCAAAATTATTGAAAGGTACGACGAGATCAATATCAAAATATCCCATTCCCGTTGGCAACGCATTTTTAATCATAGTAAACCTCCTTGTGTTTTCGCCGATTCAGATAAGTATACCATGTTTTTTGTCTATTGGCGACAATATTTCATTATGACGTCGCAATAAAAGTGTTTTGGTTGCGGGAAACACGGATTGTAGATATAATTAAGATGTAAGAAAAGTTTCAACGTCCAAAAAAGGATGATAAAAAATGGGGGGTATTTTTATGTACGGCAAGAAAGGTATTTCAAGGCTATTAGTGGTTGTTTTTATTTTTGTATCACTATTTAGCAGTTTTATGGGTGGGACAGCAGCAAGTGCTGTGAACCTAAGTTACGGACCAAATCTTATTGTGAATGGTCAATTTACGACTGACAAAGCTGGTTGGGATGCAGGAGCGGGAACGCTTTCGAATGCCGATCCAGTGACTCCAGCCGATGGAAATTATCTTGTAGAGACGGGAGCTCAAGGATGGGGCGGCGGAGATAACTTGAAGATTTTAAAGGCTTCAGGACTTGTACTGAATGCCGACTACGAACTCTCATTCGATTACAAGGGTGCTTGTGCTGTCTGGTTCGGAGCGAATGACTATGGACCGGCAATGGCAGGCGTAGAAAATGCAAATGTGAATAACTCAGTATGGACGAAAGCGACATATAACTTTAAAGTCTTGGATCCAGGTTCAAACTATTCATATTTAAGATTTTTTACTACGGGTACTCAGACAGTATTCTTAGATAATATTTCACTTCGTAAAGTCACTGATTTAGATGCAACACCAACACCAGGACCTACACCAACACCAACACCGGACCCAAATCCAGTTAATGTGGTTATAAATGGTTCGTTTGCTGGCGGGTTGACTGGTTGGGACAACCAATCAACGATTGGAACATTAAATTCATTTGGACTGACTGACACTAGTTCTGTGCATCTTGGGATTGCAGCATGGAATTTCTTCAGAAAATCCATTACAGTTGAAGCAAACACAAAGTATTATGCAACTTTCTACACAAAAGGAACAGGAACCGAATTTTCTGGTGGGTTTGATAGAAACTGGGCAGATT
>JBAXOJ010000100.1:0-7845 GCA_037133315.1 Clostridia bacterium | reverse complement strand
TACCTTTCCGCCCTTGCGCCCGTGCGCCAGCGGCCTGCCTTTACCTTTCCGCCCTACGCGTCCGTGCGCCAGCGGCCTGCCTTTACCTTTCCGCCCTTTGCGCCCGTGCGCCAGCGGCCTGCCTTTACCTTTCTGCATTTGACTTTTCGTTGGTTTTCGCTTTTGCGAAAACCGTCCATTTGTGATATAGTGGGACTAGAAAAAGAAAACAAAAAATTCTGCTCAAATTCACTTTCAAAGAGGATGTGATTTTATGAACATTCAAAGAATTAATACAATGAAAAGATTAAAGGAGAAAGTCATTTCGGCATTGCTGGCCGTTGCGTTTACGGCGACCGCGCTGTTTGCCGGGGTGCCGCTGGGGCGCGTCGAGGACGTGGCCGCGGCTAGTGTTGCGCTGTCAGCGCCAAAACAGGTCAAGGTCGTGGAGGTTTCCTACGATAGCGTGCGGATTGTGTGGCAGAAAGTGGCTGGCGCGGCTGGCTACACGGTTTACTGGTCCAACCATGCGGCCAGCGGATTTGAGGCACTCGCCAACACAAAGACCACGAGCACTAGGAGCAACGGTCTCATCGCGCGCAAGACCTATTATTACAAAGTGAAAGCCTATCGCACGGAGGGTGCGACGAAGGTTTACGGCGCGACTTCAGCCACCGTGAAGGCTCAGACCCAGGCGTTTGTGGTCGATTTCTCGGTTTCTGCGGCAGACCTGAAGTTTGTGGAGGAGCAAAATCCATCCCAGACCTACGTGCGGCCGGGGTACAAGATTCGGATTTCCGTGAAGGTCAAAAAGTCGTCGCATGACGCGGCGGGCGGCGGGACTGCGGTGTTGTCGTTGCAGGGCGAGGTCTTTGACCGCGTGCCGTTTTTTGTCGACAAGGGGAAGGACTACCTCTGGATTTATCGGAGTTATCAACTTCCTGACGGAAACGTTTCCACCCTTTCGGGACCTGCAGGTGAATCTGGATTTATGGTTCAAATTATCGCGGACGATATCACGCGGGATCCGAATCTCGCAAACAACACGGCGCACCTTGCGCCAAACGTGCAGGTACCAGCCGTCGCGTTGCGCACCGCGCGCACCCTCGTCCCAGACCCGCCTTCGGATTCGTCAATCGCGTCCATGAAGGCGACCAGTGAGCTGGGCTCAGGGCTTGCGAAACCGGGCGGATACCTCACGTTGACGACGAAAATCGTGGGCAGCGGGATGAAGACAGTTGTCGATTTTTGCATCAATGATGTCATCATAAAGCGCAAGAACGTGACGCCACGTGGTGCGGGATTGACCTTGAGCGTCACGTATTACGTGCCGTGTGATGCGCAAGGCGAACTGGAGTATGCCATCAAACTTGAAAACGGCACCGTCGAAAGCATCCCGGTGACCATCGCCGCGTTTGACTACGAGATTCTGCAGGGCGGAGTCAGTTGGAACAAGAAATCAGACGAAAAAAATTACATTCCAGGACAGACGATTGCGTTGCGTGTCCGGGTGCTCCGAATGAGCAAACTGAGTTTTCAAGATACCTACGGAGCCGTACGTGTTCATTTTTGGATCAACGGAAAGTTGTCTCCAGGGCAAAAAATCCAAGCGCCGTCTGGCACGACACCGTATGTCGGGGACGTCTACTACGCCTGCCCGCTACCCCAAAAGCAAGCGTCTGCTTTAAAGGTCAAAGCGATTGTGGATGCGGGGGGATTGTATGCGGAAACCAATGAAAAAAACAACGCGCGCACCGTGACCATACCGATCAAAATCGGCGGCCAAAAGACCAACGACGCGTCCATCGTGGCGCAACGTCTGCGTTATGCGCCAAGCACTGCGTTGGCGGGAGGCAAAGTGGAGTTTATTGTAACCGTCAAAAACAACGCTGGCACGTACCCAACCAAAGCAGTCGCACTCACATACAAGATCAACGACGCGCCGATTGCCTATCCGGATGGCGAAATCAATCGCACCTATCTGGCGCCTGGCCAACATTACACGACCGTCAAAATGTGGACGGTTCCAAGCAACGTCACGGGGGAACTGAAACTGACGGTCATCCTCGATCCGAAGGGGGCTTTGACGGGTGACGACAAGTCGGACAACACTGCGAGCGTGTTCATCCCTGTTTCGCGCGCAGAACTTGGGGTGGCGAAGGGTAGTTTGGGCGCCAACGCGCTGCTGTTTTCGAACCGCGAAAACATGCTCTACGCGCGCGTCTACAACTACGGTCCGGTGGCCGCGAAAGGCGTGGATGTGGCGTTTTATCAGGCAGGTGTGGAAGTCAGCCGAAGCACCATTGACTTGGCGGACTTTTCGAGGGCGACGGTCTATGCAAAATTCACGATTCCGCAATACATTTTGGCGGACGACGCGTTGCCTCTGAGCGGGGTGGATGGATATGTCAACCCGCCAATCAACACGCGCAACATTGATTTTTCCGTGAAAATTGATCCTGACAAACACATCCCTGAGTTCAAAGAAACCGACAACACGATTACGCCAAAATCGATGGTCGTGTACACCTTGTCCACAAAAGGATTCGTACATGCCGAAATCAACGACCTCAGTGAAGTGCCGATCCAAGGGGCTCTTGTTTCCATCAACGCAGGCGGGACCATCGTCAACGCGACGTCCGACGCCAACGGCATTGTAACCTTTTTGCATGTGCCGTACGGCACGTATGATCTTACGGTCACCAAAACAGGATACCGCCAAGGGAAATCATACGATGAAGAACTGTTCACGGGTAACCGTGAAGATGCCACGACGGTTTATTTGGATGACCGCAGCGCGCTTGTGGGCAAGATAACGACGCCAGGGGGCACGCCTCTGCCGGATGCAAAAGTCTATCAGGACGGCGATTACCATCGCCAGTCCGTGGATGCGGGAGGGAATTATTCCATTCAGTTGGCGGCTGGCACGTACACCATGAAGTACATTTGTCCTGGCTATCAGACGAGGACCGAGTCGGTCACGATTGGGGCGGGTGTTGATTTGACGAAAAATGTCACGATGCAGTCGACGACATTCTCCTCTTTGAAGGGAAAGGTCTTCGATCAACAGGCCGTGGCGTTGAACGGGATAACCGTGTACGCCAAAAACATCGGGGGAACGACGTTGGCGACAGCCGTATCGGATGCGCTCGGGAACTATGAGATGCAGATTCCGCTTGCGAGTCTTGAGATGTGGGTCTCGATTCAGTCGTCGTATGATGGTTTGGGGGTCAGCCAGGGAATCTATATGACGCGCGGCTTCGAGGAAACGTACGACCTGTACTTCATCCCGTACCAACCGCCGAAGAATTACGAGGCGACGGGCAATGCGAAGGTTGCGCCGTGGGTGGTGTGCGCTTCGATGCCGGGGACGTTCTTTAATCCGGACTACAAGGTGGAGTCGATTTATGGGCTGTTTGAGATGAGTTTGCACGCGAAGGTGGAGGACGAAAACATCACGAACTTCAGCATCTCGACGACGCCAGACTTCTGGGTCAACGCCTCGGTTAGCAGCTCGTGGAACCCAGCCGAAATTTTTGCGGTGAACCCTGTGATTGAGTCCTACAACACGATTGCAGCGATCTTGCCAACGGGAATTCCTCTCGCGGTCTCCATGCACAGCACAAACAAAACGCTCGTGCGCATCAGGAAAGTCGTCATTATTTCGGACGACGAAGTGCTCGATTCGATTTACTGTGATGTGACGAAAAACTACTCGTACAGTCCGAATAAACTCATCAACTGGGAAAACTGCAAGGTAAAGTTGTATCTGAAGATCGACCCGGACAACGGCGTCGCGAATCCAGCGGCCGGCTACGGCAAGGACCGCGTGTTGGTGGAATGGAATCCAAAGACGAATACCTTTATCAAACTCGGCAACTACGTGGTCTACGGGAAAAATCCAAACACCAATGAGGAGCTGTACATGGACGAATAGGGGACGGAGGCCCTGTTTTTATCCCAGTTCAACAGCGGGTGTGTTAAAAAAGGCACCTCTGTTCCTGATTCCGCGGCAGAGGCGGCCTTTTTAACACATAAAAATCCCTAGAATACCGATTTTTAACACACTCCCTCACATTACTGCTTCGATTTCCAAATTCTAGGTTGCAAAAGGGCTAGAATGAGTCGTGAAATCGAAGATTCCACGACGATTAATCGCCGCTGTGTTAAAAATGGCAGGTCTAAGGAGGATTTTGTGTTAAAAATCGGGCCTCTGCCGCGGAAACAGGCGTAGAGGCCCTGTTTTTAACACACTCGCCAATTTTTCCGCCTTTGGGCTCGTGCGCCAGCGGCCTGCCTTTACCTTTGCGCTTTTGACTTGCCTTTGCCTTTTACCCACGTTTTTTTACCAGTTACCCTTAAAATCTGACGTATTAGCAAAATGCTCTTTTCTTAATTAATAATTCATACTATACTTTTGCCATGGGAGGTGAGATGGTGAAAATACGGATCGAAGTAGTAGACGATTTGAAGGAGGATGAAGTGCTCATTCGCTGCGGCCGCGTGGATGAGACGGTGCAAAAAATTCAGCAATACATCATGGAGCAGTCCTCAAAAGAGTTGAACATGACGTTCTACAAACAAAATCAGGAGTTTTATTTTCCTCTGAGCCAGGTCTTGTTTTTTGAGACAGACGGCGATCGCATTTATGCACATACCGCAGACGACGACTATCGCATCACGCTACGACTTTATGAGTTGGAAGAACGGTTGCCACGCGTGTTTGTCAGGGCGTCTAAGTCAGCGATCATCAACGTCGTGCAAGTGTACTCCGTTTCCCGCAACATCACCGCCTCAAGTCTTGTAGAATTCAAAAATAGTCACAAACATGTTTACGTGTCGCGGCACTATTATAAAGAAGTGCGACAGCGTTTAAACGAAAGGAGCAGTTATGAAAAATAAAAATTGGTTTTGGGGGATATTCTTTATCCTATCCGCAGTATCCGTGATCGCAATCCAGACGGGGTCGTTCGAACAAATTGGAATCCAGAGTTTATTGATTGGGGCTTTCCTTGTTGCGATTATCATCGCCAGCCTCGTGCGGTTGAACTTTTTCGGTGTATTTTTTCCGATGTCTTTTCTCTATATGATTTTTTGGCAGCCGTTGGGGATCATTTATATCAATTACTGGTTGGTCATTCTTGCGAGTGTGTTGACGAGTATCGGATTCAGCATCATCTTTGGAAGTCGTCACAAACACGGCGTGCGCTGTGAAGGCCGCGTCGAAGGCAGCAAACAGAGCGAGAGCATTGACGACAACAATCCGAACGTGTCGGTCAAATTCGGTTCGGCGAGCAAGTACTTACACGCCGACAACTTGCAAAGCGGAAAATTCTACCTTTCATTTGGAGAGATGGAGCTATTTTTTGACCAGGTGCAACTCGCACCGGAAGGTGCGGAAATCTTTATCGACTGCAGCTTTGGCTCGGTCATCCTCAACATCCCAAGAGAATGGCGCGTGATCGATAATATGCACGTGACCCTCGGGGAAATGAACAATAAAGCTAGGGCTACAAACATCGCAGAAGATGCCCCAAAACTCACAATCTCGGGAAATTTGCAGCTCGGTGGCGTGGAGATTAAGTACATCTAAGATTTGCGCATCGTTTAAGGTATGACAACGAAAGCGCTTGGCAGACGTTTGTCTGGATTATTTTGATACGGATGATTGAGCAGTTGATCCTGAAACATCATGAAACTGCTATGTCCGCCGTCGAGGTTACTCGCATTGTAGGCACCGTTTTCCAGAAGAATGTTTTGCAAGTCATACAGGCTGGCGCCAACGCTTTCGATTTGTCTGCCGTCAATCGTCAAAAGTAAGACTTCGCCAGACTTGCGTTGCCCAATTGCGGTGCGCGGATGGATGCCTGTGGCCGCGGTGTCGCCAAAGGTGAACGTGCCTTTGCCGTTCACGATGAGTGGTGGATTGAACTCTACGGCATCGCGTAGATTGAGTCCCGCCACAGCACTTGCGGAAAAATAGCCGACAACGAACTGATTCTTCTTTGTAAAACCGCAAATGGACTTATAGTGTTTTTGACTGATTTCCTTGCCGTGCGAAATCAAGAGCCCCTCTGGGGAGCCCCCGTTTCCGGTCCAACCGGCATCGGAGAACCCGCCCGCGTTGATACCGCCGATCGCCTTGTAGTTTTTCAAGATTGCATCCAACGATTCGCCAGTGACACCAACCTGCGAGGTGACGCCGACCGAAACCTTTGAAGGGTCCGAGATGATCATTAAATTGCCGCGGAAATACTGGCTTTTCACGTCAACAATGTCGACATAGAAGTCGTCCATCCCTTTTTCCACAAGATAACGCTTGGGGTTCAAATATTGATAATCATAGCGCGTCGCTGCATCTACCTTCGTGGTAATGCCACGAATCGCTTCTTTAATATAGATATATCCCGTGCCGCCGTTGGCTTTTTCGATTTTCTGAATCTTCAATATATCCGCGACATTTAGCAGGGTGATTTTGAGGGGTCTTGTCGGGCTCGGAGAGGATTTTGAAATGCCGTTTAGGTCTGCAGGATTGATGTTGATGGAGCCAGGCGTTGTCGTGTCCGAAACATACGGATCGCCGATCTTCATGATCCGCTTGATTTCATCCGCGGGGATAAGCAGCCTGACTAGGTCGCGATAGGAAGCCGTCGTCATGCCTGTTCCGACGAACAGTTCGCGCCAGGTTTTAAACGGCTCGAAGTTGCTACGGGTGAATAATATAAAAAGAATCGCCAAAAGTGCAACAAAACCAGCAGCGATTTTCAAAAAGAGTTTTAACTTTTTTCTATTTTTAGGTGGGGATGCTTTCTTTTGCATAAACGAAGCCTCCAAACAGCATAAAATCAATATTTTCCCTCATCATTTTAACATATATTTTTGCTCTTTACTAATCCAAAAATCAAGTGTAAACTGGTACATAAAAAGTGTAGTTGGAGGATTGCAAATGACGAATCGAGAGAGAATCATTAACACCCTAAATTTTAAAGCAGTTGACCGCGGGCCGATGGTGGAATGGGCGGCCTGGTGGGACAAGACAGTGGAACGTTGGAAAGAAGAGGGACTCGACCCAAGTCTCAATACAACCGAAATCATGGCGCAATTTGGCATTGATGATTTAAAGCAGTTTTGGATTAGCCATATGGGGAACGGATTACCAGAAATTCATGAGCACGGAAAAGGCCCTATTGCAGATGAGGCGGATTATGACAAGTATCACTTTGCCCTGTACCCGGATGACGCAGTGAAATGGGCTCATGAACGCATGTTGGAATTAAAGCCGGGACATGATCGCGGCGATTACGCGATCTGGATGACGCTCGACGGATACTTTTGGTTTCCAAGAAAATTATTTGGGATTGAAAATCATTTGTTTTCATTTTATGATGAGCCGGCTTTGTATCATCGGATTTGCGAAGATCTTTGCCAGTTCCACCTAAAGGTCATTGATGACTTTTGTGCTGTGATAGTGCCTGACTTTATGTCATTTGCGGAGGACATGTCCTACAATAATGGGCCGATGTTATCGGAGGATTTGTTTGATGAGTTTATCAAACCTTACTACAAAAGAGTGATTGCGAAGTTGAAAAGTTACGGCATCAAGGTGTTCGTCGATACCGATGGAAACGTCATGCCGATGATTCCCTGGCTCCTCGATTGTGGTGTGGAGGGCATCCTGCCGTTGGAACGTCAAGCCGGCGTGGATGTCGCCGAAATTAGAAGGACATATCCTGACCTCTTGATGTTGGGTGGATACGATAAAATGGTAATGAAACGCGGAGAAGCAGCGATGCGAGAAGAGTTTGAGCGTTTGCTGCCCGTCGTGCGGACTGGTGGATATATCCCAAGTGTGGATCATCAGACGCC
>JBAXOJ010000099.1:0-7934 GCA_037133315.1 Clostridia bacterium | reverse complement strand
CTGCTGGATTAAAGTGGGAGGTCTCGAGCCGGAAGAATTCTTGAAGACGGTGCGCGGGCGTTGCCCAATTTTGCACGTCAAGGACATTCGTGACGCCTCTGTGCGTGATTCCTTTATCGAAGTTGGGGACGGCATCATCGATTTCCCAGCGGTCATCGCCGAGGCAAAGGCGGGAGGCACGGAATGCTTCGTCGTAGAACAGGACCGCGCGTATTTGCTGCCGCCGTTCGAAAGCATTCAGCGCAGCTACAACTACCTGGCGGAAATTGGAGTGAAATGATCAATTCGGACTGACACCCCGATTTTCCTACCAGTTTCCGGACTGACGACCGCTTTTTCCTACCACCTCTGCATGGCATTGGGTCATTCTTGCGATAATGACTCCTTTCAACCAGATAAATCCGCTTCAGGGTTATACGAAACCGATTTATTTCTGCATAAAGAGATAATTCCATTGCAGATTCGAGCAAATGGAGGGTAAAGTGCTAGGAAAAAACGCCTGTCAGTCCGAAAGTAGCGAAAACAGGTCGAAAAGCATGTTGACGAAGTCTTTCAGAAAGAGTATGATAGCCATGAACTTAATATTTTGCTAGGGGTGCCACATGGCTGAGAGAGAGCAATCTCGACCCTTTGAACCTGATTCGGTTAACACCGGCGGAGGAAAGCGTATGTGATCTCATTGCAGCACTCCAACTCGGGTGCTGTATTTTTATTTTGAAAGGATTGATTGTTATGAACCCAAACGCCAGCGTTGCAATCCAGGTGCTGCCTGAAGCGCAAGGAGAAGAAATCATTCGAATTGTCGATGAAGTCATTGCCTTCATCAAATCGACCGGACTAAGTTGCCATGTAGGTCCATTTGAGACAACCATCGAAGGTGATTATGATGAACTGATGGAAATCGTTAAGAACAGTCAAAAGATATGCATTCAGGCAGGCGCGCCGAGTGTGATGAGTTATGTCAAAATCGCGTATCGCCCAAGTCAAGAAGGAGTCTGGACCATTGAAAAAAAAGTTTCAAAACATTCTTAATAAACTTTTGCCCGTCTCGCTCATCGCAGTGCTTCTAGGTATCTGGTTTGCGGTGACTGAGTTCAAATTTGTCGAGCCATTCCTGCTGCCGTCGCCGATTGCGGTGGCGCAGGCGTTTGTCGAGAACTTTGGCGTCTTGATGGCACATGCCGCGACATCCATGACAGAATCGTTTTTGGGGCTCGGCCTCGCGTTGGCGCTGGCCTTTGTGTTGGCGATCGCCATGGACCGGTTTGACCTGATTCGTCGCACGGTGTTTCCCGTTCTCGTGATTTCGCAGACCATCCCAGTCATCGCCATCGCGCCATTGCTGGTACTTTGGTTGGGGTATGGCATTGAGCCGAAAGTCGCCCTGATTCTGATTGTCTGCTTCTTTCCGATTTCCGTCGGGCTCCTCTCTGGCCTCAAAACAGCGGACGAGGACACAATAAACCTCATGCGTTCGATGGGTGCAAGTCGCAGGCAGATTTTAGTGCACGTGAAGTTGCCATCCTCCATGGAGGCATTCTTTGCGGGTCTGAAAATTGCGGTTTCCTATGCCATCGTCGGCGCAATCATTGCGGAGTGGCTTGGGGGCGAGTCGGGACTTGGCGTCTACATGACGGCAGTACGCAGGAGCTACGCGTTCGACAAGATGTTTGCAGTCATCCTATTAGTCATAATATTGAGCCTAGCGTTGGTCGCTTGCGTCTCGTTTATAGAAAAAAAATCAATGCCTTGGAGGGTCAAAAAATGAAAAAAATTATCGTTACAATCATTGCGTTTTCGCTCATCGCGAACATCTTAGCCGGGTGTGCGCCGCAACCTACGGGTTCGCCAAATACCGCAGGTGCGAAACAACCCATAACTGTTGTTCTGGATTGGCCAGCGAACACAAACCACACTGGAATGTATGTCGCTAAAGAGCTTGGATATTATGCAGAAGCTGGACTTGAAGTAAACATGGTACAGGCGCCAGATGGAGATCCACTGCCGATGTTGGCCGCAGGCAAAGGAGACTTTGGGGTCAGTTCACAAGAGGTTTTGGCAATGGCGCTTTCAAGCAAGACACCACTGAAAGTCACAGCGGTCGCAGCATTGATTCAACATAATACATCGGGCATCATTTCTCTGAAAAAGTCAAATGTCACAAGTCCGAAAAAAATGGAGGGCCTCCGATATGGCGCTTGGGGACTTGAGATAGAGAAGCTGATTCTCAAGACGCTCATGTCCAAGGATGGTGGAAACGTGGAGCAGGTTAAAATGATACCCAATGCAGTGACGGATGTCATCACGGCGTTGAAGACGAACATTGATCTAGTCTGGATTTATTATGGATGGGACGGTATCGCTGCACAGGTGAAAAAATTGGATTTCAACTATTTTAATTTAAAAGATTACGCGCCAGAACTCGATTACTACACGCCGTTTTTGGCATCAAGTGATTCATTTTTAGCGAAAAATCCTGAAGTTGCAAAAAAGTTTCTGGCAGCGACAGCAAAGGGATATGCGTATGCGATCGAAAATCCAATCGCCGCTGCGGAACTTTTGATAAAATATGCTCCAGAAACAAACCTGACCATCGCACAAAAAAGTCAGGAATATTTGGCATTACAGTACCAAGCAGAAGCCGCGACCTGGGGTCAGTTTGATGCGGAACGATGGAGCAACTTTTTTACCTGGTTGTACAATAATAAAATCACGCCAACCAACCTAGGCGAATCTGGATTTACCAATGACTATCTTTCGGAGGTCAAATGAGCATTTTTGCGACTGGCAAAATTTCAAAAACATATCAAGGTATGGCTGTGATAGAGGATGTTTCAGTCACACTTAATCAGGGCGAAATTGTGTGTTTACTTGGCGAAAGCGGCATTGGGAAAACAACCCTATTTCACATCATGGCAGGACTGGATATGCCTGACGCTGGCGCGGTCGTTCTTGACGGGAAGGAAATCACCGGAATCCCGGGGCAGGTCAGTTATATGTTACAAAAAGATCTGCTCATGCCATTTAAGACGGTTGTCGACAATGTTGCCATGCCATTACTCATAAGGGGCGAGAAACGCAACGTTGCGCGAAAAATCGCTGGAGCACATTTTGCTGATTTTGGCTTACAAGGATACGAGACGTATTATCCGAATCAACTTTCTGGGGGGATGCGCCAGCGTGCTGCCTTGCTGCGGACTTACCTTCACCAAAGGGACGTTATCTTATTGGATGAACCCTTCAGCGCATTAGATTCCATCACGAAAATGGAACTGCATCTTTGGTTTTTAGAGCAATTCAGCAAGTTCAACTGGTCCGCATTTTTCATCACGCATGATATTGATGAAGCGATCTTTTTATCTGACAGGATTTATATTATGGCAGGTCACCCTGGACGAATCACAAACGAATTCGTGATTGCGCAGGATCGACCTAGAAGCGACGCTTTCTATACGTCTGAATTGTTTTTAAAGATCAAAAAAGAAATCATTGTGAATCTAAAACGAGCATAGAAAACATAAAATCATAGTCTCCAGTCAATGACCGCACAAGTGTATTCTTCTTGCTTGTGCTGCAGCCCTTCGTAAGCGTCGGGAATTTCGTCTGGTTTTATGACATGGCTTATCAGTGGTCTAACATTCAGTTGCTTCGAGTGGATCAGATTAAAAATGGTGCGAAATGCCCATTTTACATCCATAGCAACGCCGCGTTGTTCGTCCACAGGGTATTGCCACATATGCGCACCGCGCACCGTTAACGAATTCATATGAATGATATGAAAGGCTTCTGTGACGTTTCCCTGAAAGGGGGCGCGTGCAGTGCCTAAAAGGATTACTTGACCAAATAGTGCGGTGGTTTTGATACAGGTCTGTATCACAGCCGCGTGTCCTGCTGCATCCACAGTCACTTCAGCACCACGTCCTTTGGTAATTTTCATGAGCTCTTCTACTTGCTGCGCGGGTTGCACATCCACCACGGTTGAAATCCCGAGCTTTTTCGCAAGTGCACATCGATGGGAAACAGGGTCGACGCCAATGACATGGGCACCGCGAATTTGATACATCATTGCTGCAAGCAGCCCAACAACACCGAGCCCGTAGACAACCACGGTGTCACCTAGTTTTAGATTTGTCATATTTGGAGCAGTCATTGCGATTTCGGCCATGCACCCAACACTTCCCGTGATAGGATCTAGTCCATCTGGAATCGGAAATAGATAGGCCCACTGGTGCGGTTCGCCATGATTGAAACGCTGGATGGAAGCGTGTTTTCCTGCATAGAATACACGATCTCCAACAGCGAAGTCGGTGATTGCGGAACCTTTTTCCAAGATCGTTCCAATCGCCCCATAACCGGGTTGCGTTGGGAAGGTAGTGTCCGGTTGCAACCCGTTTAATACCGCAAGTTCTGTACCAGCGCTAATGATCGAAGCCTCGTTTTGAATGATGCATTCAGTGGGTGAAAGGTTGATAGAATTGATTTCTTTTGTCTTCATTTCGATTTTTCCTATTTCAGTGAATTCTACGAATTTTGTTTCATATGTTTTGCTCATGAATGATGCCTCCAAATTTGCATTTATTTTGTCATTTTATCACACAAAATATCTCAATTCAATGTGTTGCTTTGATTTATCAATAAAAAAGAAGATTGCGCAAAATTGATTGTCAAATTTCTGCTTTTCGAATATAATGCATTCAGAAAGAGTATTTTGTTAAAGGATACTCAAAATAGAGATTGGAGTGAGAACCTGATGATTAAGAAAATTGCTTTATTGCTGTTTGCATTTATGATTGGTCTTACGTTGATACTTTCAGGATGTGACAAAAAACCAGTTGAGACACCAAAAAAAGTAGAGTTTGATAAGACCGTTGTGAAAACTTCGAAGTATATAAACGGGTACAAATATGATCCGCCCGTTACTGTGACAAAAATTCAATTTTATGGTCCACAAGTGCTGTTTCAACCGGGTGAAGACATCGACCACAACGTTTGGACGAAAGCCTACGAAGACTATTGCGGGATTAAGCTCAAATCGCTTTGGACGGTGACTGATTTTCAAAAATATGATTTAAAAGTAACGACCTCAATTGCTACGGACAGTTTACCAGACCTTATGCCGATTTATACCACGCTATTTTTTAGAGTTGCGGATTCTGGCAGAGCAATGGATTTAAAACCGTTTTATGACAAATATCTTGATCCTGAGTTGAAGACTGCTATGGAAACGGCATCTGGCGGCATCGCCTATAAGACGTGTTTTAGAAATGGTATTTTGGCTGGCATTGCATCACCTCCTGCGCAGAGTGTAAATATGCAATGGATTCGAAAAGACTGGCTAGACAGATATCAACAACCTTGGCCAAAAAACATCAATGAATCCATTAAACTGATGAAACTGTTCTGTAAGAAAAATCCTGGCGCACCTGCGTCTCCTCAGACATTTGCATTTCCTATGACAACGGGGATTGCAACTGGGTTTGAAAATGCGTTTGGCGCATATTATGGTATTTGGATTGATGATGGCAATGGAGGATTGACGCGAAGCGATGTTTCACCAAAGTGGAAGCCTGTCCTTCAAATTCTATCTGATTTATATGCTGAACAGTATATTGATAACGATTTTACTTTGAATGCTCAATCTGTGATGGATACACAGATGACAAACCAGCAGTATGGATTTATGTTTGGAGCTGCGACGGCTCCCGATGGTACGTTGTATAATACAATCGCATACAACCCGAAAGCGGTTTGGCAGTCTAGTGAAATCTTGGACGAGCAGGGAAATCCAGCAAAAATGCAGGTAGAAACAAGAATCGGTGGTTTCAATTGCGTGAATGTAAAGAGTAAATATCCGGCTGCCTTGATGTTGATGACGAATGTATTTGGTGATCTCATGGGTGGAATTGGTATTGAGTTCAGAAAATATCATGATTTTTTGGGCACGGATGGCGCGCACTATGATTCCTTCTTCTATCCATTTGCAGGGTTTAGTTATCCCCCTGTAAATAATGCTGAAATCATTGCCAAGGCTATAAAAACTCAAGAATTTTCAAAATTAACAGGAGAACAACTTGGCATAGTTGAAAAGTTTAAAGATTGGACGCAAAAGCAAGATGCATATGGTTGGCGCTTATGGGCGATTCTCCGCGCAGGTGGGTCATATGAAACGCAGCATCGCATTATTCAAAATGATAATATATACCCAAATCGTGGATGGGGACCTGAAACGCCCACTTGGATTGACAAAGGACCTGACTTGTTTAATTTCAATCGCAATATTTTTGCACAAATCATTCGTGGTGATAAGATGGTGGATAGTGGATTCGAAGAATGGACGACTTACTATCAAAACAATGGCGGAACCCAATGTGACCAAGAAATGTCCGATTGGTGGAAAGCCGAAGGAAAAGTAACTTTTGATACTTTCATGACAACAAATAAATAAGACGTCTTAAAAGAGACACGGCTAACGAAGGTTAGGCGTGTTTTTTTGTTGAATCTTTAAAATTAATAGAGTAAAATTGATTTGTAAGAGTAAAGTATAGATGGGAGATTGAAATTTTTGAATCATTTTAGAAAACACAAAATACTTAGAATGGTGTTTTTCAGTATCGCACTGACTGCACTCGTCATTATTATGTCAATTTTTTCTTCATCGTCAAAAACGTATGCGGCAACCGAATTAGATTTTTCCTACCATGGCGGATTTTATGCTACTTCAATTCAACTTGAACTGTCGTCCATCGTTCCTGGAGCACAGATTTATTATACTTTAAATAACACCTTACCAAGTGTTGCGAAGCTTGGAAGTGGCACGTTCTTATATCAGGGGCCTATAACAATAGTCGATCGTACTCCTGAACTCAGTCTTTATGCACCTATTAAGTTATTTGGTAATGGGACACCAATTACTTCGGATGTGAAAATACCGAAGTGTACGGTAGTCAAGGCTGTTGCGATTTCTCCAACGTATCAGACAGCTACCATTACAAACACATATTTTATAGATCCGTTGAAAGAGAAGAAATTCAACTTGCCAGTATTTTCTTTATCATCGGATCCAGTGAATTTTTATGATGCGACGCAAGGATTGTTTGTGAATGAGGGTCTTCAAAACTCAACCGTCTTGACTGACTATGAGAAACCGCTGCATTTAGAATACTTTGATGAAAGCGGAACTCAGATTTTGAATCAAGGCACTGGAGTAAGGTTGCATGGAATGTCAACCATGTATCTCCCTCAAAAGACGTTACGGCTTTACGCAAAGACAGAATACGATCCAATCAATACGAAGTTTCGATACGAGTTTTTTCCTTGGACAAAGAATTCCGATGGAGAAGCAATGGATTCATTCAAACGCCTGTTGCTTCGCAATTCAGGAAATGATTTCGGTTCCACGATGATCAGGGATGCGTTCAATCAAATATTAGGAAGAAAACTCAACATTGATATTATGGAATATAGACCTGCTGTTGCATATTTTGATGGTGAGTTTTATGGCATTGTCAATATACGCGAACGACTTGATAATGAATACGTAGCGGACCATTATCCCGTTAATAAAGATGATGTTGTTGTAATTCAGGCCCCAGGCCCAAATGGTGGGGAACTAGACGAAGGGGTTTCAGGCGATCAAACGCATTATGTCAATTTACATAAGTATATTGATAACAATGATTTGAATGTACCCGCAAACCTTGCCTATGTAGATTCACAGATTGATTTGAGTTGTTTACAAGATTATTTTGCACTGGAAAACTATGTGAAGAACTATGATTGGCCAGTGAAAAACGTGCGTATTTGGCGTAGCAAACAAGCGGTTCCTGTGCCGGGTGTCAAAGGAGCCGATGGACGTTGGCGCTATATGGTATGTGACACCGATATTTCGACTGATATGTGGCGCGCTCCCGAGGTTGCTGCTGCGGATGATGCCT
>JBAXOJ010000098.1:0-8045 GCA_037133315.1 Clostridia bacterium | reverse complement strand
ATTGTAACAGAAATTTCCTGGGTTTTGCCAACTTTCTTCGCAAGTTGGATGTTTGCTGTCTGCGTAGTTGCAGGAGCCGCCGTCGGTGCAATCGTTGGCGCATTCGCCACAACAGGCCCACCTGCCTTCGCATCGTTCGGAAGTACCGTAATTGTGCTGCTAATCATGCCCATCCAGCACGTGTATTTGATCGTGCCCTCACGCGTCGGTGTAAATTCGATGATGTTGTCGCCAGGCACAAGTTTCTTGGTGATGCCGTATTCCGGGACCGTCATGGTTTCGTTACACCCGTTGATGTCCTTGGCCGCTGCCTGCACCGTCCACTTCACTGGCACGCCCTTGCGAACGGTAATCGGTTCATACTGTCCCGAAGCCAGCGTCGTGGTCACGCTTTGCAAGTTTCCTTCGACCTGCGATACACTGCTAGCCCCCGGTGCCGCTGCTTGTGCAAAATTCACACCCGACAGATTCAGCCCCCGGCTAAACATAATGATGCCCAGCATCATCACGAGCACTGCGCCAACTTTCATCATGTTTTTGGTAAAACGACTGCTCAAAAACGAGCTCAGCGCGCCGAGTCCAAACATCAGCGGCACGGTACCAAGGCTAAAGAAAAACATCGCACCTGCGCCAGCAAGGAAACTACCCGTCCCGAGCGCATATACTTGCATGGTCTGAAGCGGTCCGCATGGCATAAATCCATTGAGCAGACCGACCAGAAATGGCCCACGCCCCCGAATCGCGCCAGGTTTTTTGTCCGCGCTCTGCGCGCTCTTTTCGGAATTGTTGAATTTTTCATACAATATCTTAGAAGCGGCACGCGGGAGGCGCGGCGTGAACTTCTTCAGCCACGGAAACAGATTGAGCATATTCAGCCCCATCACCACCATAAACACACCGGACACCAGCGCAACGATTCCTTTTGCCATCCCAGAAAAACTGACCAACGAGCCAAGCGCGCCGACCACACCGCCGATGATGGTGTATGATACAACTCTCCCCATGTTGTACATCAGGCTCGGTTTGATCTTTTCTGCCTTGCTTCCGCCATTCGCCGCGCCATTCCCGCCATTCGAGCCACCTGTCGACGCACCTTTCGAAACGCACTGCGAAATATTAATCCCGCCGCACATCACAACACAATGTAGCGACGTAATCAGCCCGACGACAAACAGAATCCCGAAGCCCATGTTTTGGCTGACTTGCGGTATAAAATTGAACCCAATGGTATTATTGATAATCCAGAAAACTGCAAACAACAAAATCCCGATCCCGATTAACTGGGTCACGGAAAGTTTGCCGCTATCCTTTTTTGCCGGCTCCTTGCCAATCGAATAGCCGAGTGACATGATGACCTTCGAGATTTTATCTATGCTCGTCACACTACGATCAAAGGTAACCTCTACGCTCTCCTTGGAAAGACGCGCCTTCACCCGAATGACGCCACCCATTTTCTTGAGTTTGCTTTCAATCCTCAGTTCGCAACTCCCGCAGGTCATCCCCTTGATATGCAACGTTTTTGTTATGATATTCTGATCCATTTCTCCACGCTCCTTCACCCTTTATAAGTATATTTTAATACTTAGTTGTGAAGAAATTATGTAGATGGGTGCAAGGGGCGAGGGGCGTGTGCGCGGGAGAGGGGCAAGAGCAAAGAGCGAGAAGGTAGGAGCATGCCGCTGGCGCACGCGTGTGTGTTAAAAACGGGTCGTCTACGCCTATCTCCGCGGCAGACCCCCGGTTTTTAACACAAAATTCTCCTTAGACCTGCACTTTTTAACACATCGTCATGAAATCGCCCGTTCTATCTCAATTTCATGCCTCATTTCAGCCCTTTTTGCGCCCATTATTTGGGAATTATGGGCCTACCATGCAGGCGTGTGTTAAAAACCACGCTTCTAAGGGTTTTTTTGTGTTAAAAAAGGCACCTCTGCCGCGGAACGAGGAACAGAGGCACCGTTTTTAACACACTCAACATTTTGCCGTAATTATCGCCCTCGCAGGCGGTGCATGTCTGCGGGTATGTGTACGATTTTGGTATCGTTGTTCCCTGTAAGGAGCGACTACCCCAAAATCGTACACATCCGCAAGGATGCGCTGGATGAATCGGATGCCCACACCCACGGCCCGCGCCCTTACTCCTCTTGGAACAACGCCGTCGACAGATAGCGCTCGCCAGAATCAGGGAGCAACACGACTATGGTCTTGCCTGCGTTTTCGGAACGAAGCGCAACCTGTGTCGCCGCAAACGCCGCCGCGCCAGACGAAATCCCGACCAATAGGCCCTCGGTTTTCGCAAGCTTACGCGCCGTATCAAATGCCTCTTCATTCTTGACTTGAAAAATTTCGTCCACAAACTCGCTCTTATAGTTTTCTGGCACGAAGCCCGCGCCGATGCCTTGAATCTTGTGCGGGCCCTTCACGCCCCCCGACAACACCGGCGAATCGGTCGGCTCCACAGCAATGATTTTCACGCCAGGCTTCTTTTGTTTGAGCGCCTCGCCGACGCCCGAGATCGTGCCACCCGTGCCAACGCCTGCAATAATAATGTCGACCTGCCCGTCCGTGTCGCGCCAAATCTCTTCCGCCGTTGTCGTGCGATGAATCGCCGGGTTCGCCGGGTTCTTAAACTGCTGTGGCAAGAACGAATGCGGCGTCTCACTCGCGAGTTGTTCCGCACGATTGATTGCGCCCGTCATCCCTTCCGCGCCCGGTGTCAGCACCAATTCCGCGCCCAGCGCCTTCATAATGTTGCGCCGCTCCACCGAAAAGGTCTCTGGCAATGTAATGATCAGCCGATATCCCTTCGCCGCTGCCACAAACGCCAACGCGATGCCCGTATTCCCGCTGGACGGCTCGATAATCACTGAATCCTGATGCAATAGCCCTTTGTCCTCCGCATCCTTGATCATGGCATAGCCAATTCTATCTTTCACGCTACTCGCGGGGTTAAAAGACTCCAACTTCGCTAGGACCCTTGCCCCCAGCCCGTGCGCCTTGCCGTAGTTGCCAAGCTCCAACAACGGGGTGTTTCCAATCAAATCGGTCAAATTCTTCGCAATTTTAGCCATTCAAATCGTCTCCTTATAATTAAATATATAAATCCTATTGGTTTACTATGTATTATAATATCCCGTCCCGTTTCTTTTGTCAACCCTTTTTCAAATCCGCAACGCCTGCGCAAAATCCTCCAACAAATCCTCAATGTCCTCCACGCCCAGCGACACGCGAATCAAGTCGTCCGTGATCCCAAGCCGTTCTCGCTCCGCCTTCGGAATGGATGCATGCGACATCGTCACTGGATACGAGACGATGGTTTCCACCCCGCCCAGACTCACCGCCACCGCCGCGAGCCGAATGTGTCTCATGAAATGATGTGCAACCTCCACGCTCATCGCCCGAAACGAAAGGACCGCCCCGCTCCCATCCGCCTGCGCCCGATTGATCTCATAGCCCGGATGCGTCTTAAGCCCAGGATAAAACACCGCCGCCACGTTTTCGTTCTCCTCTAGCCATTCGGCTAACCGAACCGCGTTGCGCTGTTGATAGTCCATCCGCACTTTGAGCGTCTTCAAACCACGCAGTAAAAGCCAACTGTCTTGTGGTCCAAGAATCGCGCCAAATCCGTTTTGCACCGCATAAATCCGGTGTGCGAGCGCCTTGTCGTTGACCACAACGAGCCCTGCCACCACGTCGCTGTGCCCTCCAATAAACTTCGTCGCGCTATGGATGACCACGTCGATGCCCAAGGCGATCGGCCGTTGCAAGTACGGCGTCATGAAGGTGTTGTCAATCATCGTGATGAGGCCGCGCTGTTTTGCTATCGCAGCAACCGCCCGAATGTCCGTGATTTTCAGCAGAGGATTGGATGGTGTTTCGATAAAAATACCCTTTGTATTTTCTTGCACGGCTGCCGCCAGTGCTTCCAGATTCGTCGCATCGACAAACGTCACCGTCAGACCAAACCGCTGAAACAGCGTGTTGCAGATGCGAAAGGTCCCGCCATACACATCCGCGCAGACCACGAGGTGATCCCCTGTCGCAAAAATCGACAAGACCGATGCCGTCGCCGCCATCCCGGACGCAAACGCAAACCCGTCGGTCCCGCCCTCCAGCAGCGCAATGGTCTCCTCGAGCGCTTTTCTGGTCGGATTTCCCGAACGCGAGTACTCATACTCCTGCGGTTGGTTGACATCCTCCTGATGAAACGTCGACGCTTGATAAATTGGAATACTCAGCGCGCCCGTCGCCTTGTCATACTCGTTATTGTTGTGAATGAGTTTTGTGCCAAATTTCATGTTTACCCCTCCAATGCCTGTTTCAGATCGTTGATGATGTCGTCCGCCGACTCGATGCCGACGGAAAGTCTCAATAGCCTATCATTGATGCCGATGCGCGCACGCAAATCGGCTGGAATCGCGGCATGCGTCTGCTCGATCGGATACGTAATCAGTGTCTCGACGCCGCCAAGACTTTCTGCATAATAAATCAGACTAACGCGTTCAAGCACCTGCGCCACCATTTTTTTGCTCTTCACCGAAAACGAAATCATCGCACCAAATCCAGATGCCTGCTTCAAATTGAGCGCGTACCCTGGGTGGTCTGGCAGCCCTACGTAGTGCACGCTGTCGACTTTTTTATGTTCTTTTAACCAGATTGCAACCCGCATGGCGTTGGCCTGTTGCCGCTCCAAGCGCACGCTCAGTGTCTTGATGCCTCGCAAAATCAGCCAGCTGTCAAACGGTGCCAGCACAGCCCCCAAAGACTTTTGGATGAGCTGCAGACGTTCCGCGCACGCGGCGTCGTTGACCACCAAAAACCCCGCCAACGTGTCATTGTGTCCGCCGAGGTATTTCGTCCCGCTGTGCACGACGAGATCCGCCCCCAGCTCCAAAGGCCGCTGAAAATAGGGCGTCAAAAATGTATTATCCACGATGCAAAGCGCCCCGTGCTGCTTCGCCTTCTTCGCAATCTCTCGAATGTCCGCGATTTTCATCATGGGGTTGGACGGCGTCTCGATAAAAACCGCCACCGTATTGTCCTTGAATGTGATTTGGTTGAGGTCGCTGGTGTTGACGAAGTCAAACACAATGCCACTTTCGCGATAGATTTCCTCAAACAGCCGAAACGTGCCGCCATATAAGTCATCCGACACAAGGATGTGATCCCCAGGTTTGAACAATTGAAGCAAGTTTGCAATCGCCGCCATGCCAGAAGAATAGGCAAACCCGTGTGCGCCGCTTTCCAGCTTTGCGATCGTCTTCTCTAGTTCCTCGCGTGTCGGATTTTGGAGACGCGAATAATCGTACCCCGTGGTTTCGTTGAGTCCCGGATGTCGAAACGTCGCGGACTGATAAATTGGAAAACTCACCGCTCCCGTCAACGGATCAAAGCCTTGACTGCCGTGCACGACAAGCGAATCGAGGTGCAACTGCTGCTTTTTTTTGGCCATCGGTTCCGCACCACCCTTCCTTTTAAAGCATAGTATTCCTATATGCTTTTCATAATATTCCTATCGCAAGGGATTGTCAAGTCGTCGTTTTGTGATATGATAAATGCGGGTGATGCGAATGGAAACACGTTATTATGATACGAAAATTGGACGCATCGGCATTGTGTTTGAGGATGCCGTGACAATGATCCTCCTCAACGCGGCGGAACCCGCCACGAAGGTTCGCGCTACCGCAACCCCTCCCGTAGCGGATGCGGCGTTCCAGGTGGTCGCTACCTATTTCAATGGTTCGCGCGCGCCAATTCCGCGCGATTTATTTTTATTAAAAGGCACAGCATTTCAGCAAAAAGTCTGGGAGGCGCTTTACCAAATACCCTATGGAGAGACGCGCACCTACAAAGAAATTGCGACCCAAATCGGCCAGCCAAACGCCGCGCGCGCAGTGGGCATGGCCTGCAACAAAAATCCGCTGCCTCTCGTCATTCCCTGCCACAGGGTCATCGGAAGCAACGGCACATTAACTGGTTTTGCAGGAGGTCTCAATATGAAAGACCTGCTATTATCGATGGAACAATCGGCGTCACCACAATTGCCGACGCCGACACCGCTGCAGATGCCACTCGATGAATTGAAGGCGCTTGGCGAAGAAAACTATCGCGCGTTTATTGCGAAACTCGTTCCTGGCAACCACCAGTTTCTCGGCATTCGTTCGCCGCTTATGAAAAAAGTAGCGAAGCAACACGCCAAAACCGACTGGCAGCGCACGCTACGTACCCACGACGCGGAATATTTTGAAGAACGACTCCTCCTCGCACTTGTCCTCGGCTATGCGGACCTGCCGTTCGCGGCGCGCCTGGAGCACCTCAAAGCGTTCGTGCCCCTAATTAACAACTGGGCTGTTTGCGACAGCTTATGTGGAAACTTGAAATTCAAAGACGCCGAATTACCTGCCTTGTGGGAGTTTCTGCAACCTTATGTGCAATCCCCGCTAGAGTATGATGCGCGCTTTGCCGCAGTGATGATCCTGTGCTTTTTCCTTCGCCCCGCATACATCGACCAGGCGCTAGAGACCTTACACCAGATTGCGGGCACCGGGTACTACGCACAAATGGCCGTCGCGTGGGCGCTTGCGGAGTGTTTTATCAAGTTCCCGGACCAAACCTGGCCGTATCTAAAGAACAGCAAGGCGCTTGATGACTTTACCTTCAATAAGGCGTTGCAAAAAATGACGGAATCGTTTCGCGTAAACGCGGAAACGAAGGATTTGCTCCGCAGCATGAAGCGCAAATCCAAGAAACGTGACACAGAGAAAAGTGGTACAGACTAGACAGGCCCTTTTACTACACTTTTTGGACTGAAGGAGCACTTTTACAACACTTTTCGGAAAGGAAGGCGAGTTCAAGTGAATTTCCCCGCCCCTTTTTCCCAACCGCATTCATAAATGATAAAAAGCAAGTCAACATTTCTGTACTATACTTGCTTTTTGTTTATTAAAGTAAAGAGAAATCTTTCTTTTCAAATCGAGGAGAAAGATTTTTGTCAGAAAAGTGTAGTAAAATGGCTCCTTCAGTCTGCACCAACGAAATATTTTTAGGGTATTTCCAGTTTGTGGAAATTGTTTGCAAAAACTTGGCGGCGCTTGTCGCTACCCTTTACAGACGGCTCTTGATATCCGCGCAGGAATCTTCCAGCGGCTTGATGGAAACGTCCTCGCTGGAATCGTTTTCGTAGAAGCCGAACGGATTGTCAAGATCGCGTATTAATACAATTAAAAAAATCATCACATAACTTATGACGCCTATAAAGAACAGCGACTCCATAAAGGGTTCGATTTTAATCAACAGCAGCCCGATGAGGAGGAGCGTTGTGGTTGTGGTCGCAATGAGGTAGCCTGAGGAAATAAAGTCCGTCTCGCGAATGGTGTGGATGCGGATTATGAACTTTCGCAAGTTGTGGTGCTCCTGCTTCATGCGGACGATGTAATTGGGCGCCAACACCGTTTCTAACTGAGAAATCGAGAGATAGAGGTGGTTGAATTGTTGCATGAGCGCCTGCGTCTTCATTTTTTTATGTAACCACTGCACAATCGCTTCGTTAAGTGCCAGGGATTCTTGCAGTCCCTCGCGCAACACAGGATTCTGCTTCAGTTGAAACGCTGTGTCATATTCATCCGCGAGTGTAGAAAAAATTGCCGCCATTTCGCCAGGAATCTTTTCGCTTTCTTTATAATCTGTAAGCACGCCGCTCAACAGAAAACTCAACAAAAACACATTCGCACCGATGATCCCTGTAAACAAGGCGTTGAGCGAGATGATTTCAAAGTTCAATGCGTGAAACAGTAACTTGATGAGCACTAGAATCGCAACGAGCCCCAACACTTTAAAAATAATGCGATAGCCTTTTTTTATAATATTGTGCATACATCCTCCATGATGGCCACTGCCTCTATCTCGATTAATACATCCTTCGGGAGTCTTGCGACCTCCACCGTGGAACGCGCAGGAAACGGCGCGGTAAAATAAGTCGCGTAAATTTCATTAATCGTCGCAAATTCATCCATATTCCGAATGAAAAGCGTCGTCTTCACGACTTT
>JBAXOJ010000097.1:0-8058 GCA_037133315.1 Clostridia bacterium | reverse complement strand
AAAATGAATAAACCGCTCCAAAATCCCATATAATGGATATCTCGGTTCGGTTTATGCTTCAAATTGATAGAATTTTTCGAAAAGTTGTCTTATTTCATCGACTTTTCGGGCTTGTTGCAACGAGTTCTCTTAAATGATTCAATATTTGTTTTTTTGTATAAAATTCTTGACTTAAAGGCTCATTTTTCGATGATTCTTGCAGGAACGCCGACCGCGGTGCAGTTCGAAGGCAAATCGGTGGTCACCACGGCGTTTGCGCCGATTTTGACGTTGTCGCCGATCTTGACGGTGCCCATAATCTTTGCCCCCGCGCCGATCATGCAGTTGTCGCCGATGATTGCGGAGCTCTCGTCCTGCGCCTGCGAGATGGAAACCTGCTGGTGGATGGTGCAGTTCGCCCCGATTTTCGCGAAATGCGAAACGATAATGCCATTCAATCCATGCGGCAACCTTGGGGGCGTCTGAAAGAGGGCGCCTTTGCCCAGATCGGTACCCATGGAGGCGTTGTTGAATGCATCGGATTTCTTAATCCGATACAACCAGTAAAGTCGAAGCCATTTCGGTTTTTTTGAATCGGGATTGATGACTTCACTTCGCATTTCCCAGTATTTTTTGTGATTATAATGTTGGATTCTATGCAATAAGAAGCGCACGTACCAACGATCAAGATTAATATTCATGACGCATCCCTCCCTACTTTTATAATTTCGCTGCAAGCACCGTGTTCTTCATTAATATGGCGCGCGTCATTGGCCCTACTCCACCCGTCACGCGTGTAATGGCGGAGGCGACCAAGGAGACGTCGTCAAATTTGACGTCGCCAATTAGTTTGCCATCTTCGCCTCGCGTGACCCCGACATCGATGACAATCGCGCCTGGCTTGACCATGTCGGCAGTAATCATGTTTGCTTTGCCGACTGCCGCGACTAAGATATCTGCGCGGCGACAAACTTCGGAAAGGTCACGTGTCTTGGAGTGACAAATCGTGACGGTGCCGTTTTGCGCGAGCAACATAAGCGCCATTGGTTTGCCGACGATATTGCTCCGACCGACCACGACGCACTCTTTTCCTGCGACTTCGATGCCCGTCAAGCGAATCAATTCCATGATGCCGGCTGGCGTGCATGGCTGAAACTGCGCGTGCCCCGTCACGAGAAGTCCGACGTTGAACGGATGAAAACAATCTGCATCCTTGTGGGGTGCGATTGCGTTGATGATTTTTTGCTCGTTGATGTGCTTTGGGAGAGGCAACTGGCAGAGGATGCCGTGGACCGTGGGGTCGTTGTTGAGTTGTGTGACCAGCGCAAGCAACAAGTTCTCTGACACGTCGGCAGGGAGATTGTGTTCGAAGGACATCACGCCGATTTCCTCACAATCCTTTTTTTTCGCGTTGACATAGACCCGCGACGCTGCGTCCCCTTCGACAATAATGACTGCAAGGCCAGGCTGGATGCCGTTCGCTTTCAGCGCCGCAACCTCGGTAGCGAGCTCCTCTTTGATTTTTTTTGATAATGCTAGACCGTCCAATACGACCGCACTCATGAAAACACTCCTCTAAAATTTATTTTTTTCGATAGGGTTTGTACCCTTTTTTATTGACACTTTTGATTGGCGCGACCAAACGCTCAGGCCCGTACCCAATCAAGTCGATGCGCCCCGCCTTTTCAAGCGCCTTTAGTACGATGGCCTGGTTGCCTGGCTTTAGCACCTGGAGCAAAGCCCGTTGCATGCTGCGCTCTTCGTTCGACTTTGGCACGTACACCTTCTTCATCGTGCGCGGGTCTAGACCAGTATAGTACATACACGTGGACATCGTCGATGGGGTCGGATAAAAATCCTGGACCTGCTCAGGGTTGATGCGGTTTTGTTTCAGGTACATCGCGAGACGAATTGCGGCCTTCAGGTCACTGCCGGGATGACTCGCAATGAGATACGGCACGAGAAATTGGTTCTTTCCGAGTCGCTCGTTTGCCGCCTTGTAGCGTTTTGAAAATTCTTCAAATATCCTGACCGGAGGTTTCCCCATCATCTGGAGAACGCCGTCGTCGATGTGTTCGGGGGCGACCTTTAATTGTCCGCTGACATGGTGCTCACAGATTTCGTTGAGCAGACGATTGCTCTTCTCGAGCAACATATGGTCAAACCGCAGCCCCGACCGAATAAAGACCTTCTTGACACCCTTGATTTCGCGCAAGGTGCGCAACACAGAGATATAGTCATTGTAATCAATTTTTAAACTCTTACATGGCTCAGGAAACAAGCACTGACGATCGCGGCAAGCGCCGTTTTTGGCTTGCTGGACGCAGGCCGGTTCTCTGAAGTTCGCCGTTGGCCCGCCCACATCATGAATGTATCCTTTGAATCCTGGCAATTTAGCAAGCAGTTCCCCTTCGGTTACGATGGAACGCTTCGAACGTTTCTGGATGATACGCCCTTGATGGAACGTCAACGCGCAGAAATTGCACCCGCCGAAGCAGCCGCGATGACTGGTGATGCTGTACTCCACTTCCTCGAGCGCAGGAACGCCGCCTTTCGAGTCGTACATCGGATGCCAAAGCCGTTCGTATGGCAGGGCGTAAACCGCATCCATTTCCGCAATGGTCATGGGCAGAGCCGGTTGGTTTTGCACGACGAATTTTTTCGAATGACGCTGCGCCAACGCAAATCCGTTGATCGGGTCCTGTTCCACATATTGCATGGCAAACGCCTTCGCATACAACCGCAAACTCGTGGAAACCTCCTCGAAACTCGGTAGAATCTTGACCTCGCTCTTATCTTTCATTTCTGCTGTCGCAAAACACGTGCCCCGCACCGCGGTGATTTCGGAAATCGCAACGCCTTGCCTCAGTTGCTCCGCAATCTCGACGATGGGGTTTTCGCCTATTCCATAAATGAGCAAATCCGCGCTGGAGTCAATCAGCACTGACTGGCGCACCTTATCCTCCCAGTAATCATAATGCGCAAAACGCCGCAAACTCGCCTCAATGCCCCCAATAATAATCGGAACATCTTTATACACCTGACGAATCAGGTTGGAATAGACAATCACAGCGCGATTCGGTCGCAAGCCCTTTTCGCCGCCTGGGGAATATAAATCCTGACTGCGCGGGAATTTGTTCGCCGTGTAGTGGTTCACCATCGAATCGATGACCCCAGACGAAACCAGAAACCCGTACTTCGGGCGACCGAGGCTTTTGATATCCGTCGCGTTTCTCCAATTGGGTTGCGCGATGACGGCGACTTTGAAGCCCTTACTCTCCAAAAGTCGGGTGATAATAGCATGCCCAAAACTCGGATGATCCACGTACGCGTCCCCGCTCACATAGATAAAATCCGCTTGTTCCCAACCTCTCTTCTTCATTTCCTGCATGGTCGTCGGTAAAAATGCCATTATTCGTTGTCACCTTCGTCCATCATGCTATTCATGGTCATTTCCTGCCACTGTTGCTTTGATATTAATATCTGTCTCGGCTTGCTTCCTTCGAAACCGCCCACAATGCCTCGTTCTTCCATCTGATCAATCATCCTCGCTGCTCGCGCATATCCTACTTTAAACTTCCTTTGAAGCAATGAAACGGACGCCTGTCCCGTCGTAACAATCAGTTCAATCGCCTTCGGCAAAAGGTCATCAGCCTCGCTCGACTGATCCTTGCCGTGGCCATTATCCGCATCGACATGATGGATGATAGCGTCATCATACACACACTCGCCTTGCGACTTCACATATTCGACGACTTTCTCGACCTCCGTATCCGTGACCATGCAACCCTTGATTCGAACAGGCTTTGCAAGCCCAGAAGGATGAAACAACATATCGCCTTTTCCAAGCAGTTTCTCCGCGCCACCCATATCCAGAATCGTACGCGAATCCACTTGCGATGCTACCGCAAACGAAAGCCGCGACGGAATATTTGCCTTAATAATCCCCGTGATGACATCCACGGACGGCCGTTGCGTCGCGATGACCAGATGCATACCCGCTGCACGCGCCATCTGTGCCAAACGGCAAATGCTGTCTTCCACTTCATTCGGCGCAACCATCATCAGGTCCGCTAACTCGTCGATAATAATGACGATTTGAGGGAACTTTTCCCCTTCTTTCGTCTGTTCGACATAGGCATTGTATCCTTTCAGATCACGTACCCCTTTTTCCGCAAACAACTTATACCGCTGCACCATCTCCTGTACGGCCCAATTCAAGGCCCCAGAGGCTTTCCGCGGGTCGGTGACAACAGGAATGAGCAGATGCGGAATGCCGTTGTAAACGCCAAGCTCGACCACCTTAGGGTCAATCATGAGGAGTTTTACGTCCTCTGGCGATGCTTTATAGAGGATGCTGACTATTAAGCTATTGATACAAACCGATTTGCCTGAGCCCGTGGCGCCGGCAATCATGAGATGCGGCATTTTTGCGATGTCTGCCACCACGATTTCACCTGACAACCCTTTGCCCACAGCAAACGCAAGCTTCGAATCAAAGTTCTGGAACTCTTTGGATTGGAGCAGTTCCACGAGATAAACCGCGCTCATGTCTTTATTCGGCACTTCAATGCCAACCGCGGCCTTCCCAGGAATTGGGGCTTCGATACGAATGCCCTGCGAAGCAAGGTTGAGCGCGATGTCGTCCGCCAGGTTGACGATTTTGCTGACCTTCACACCTGGTGCCGGCGCGAGTTCATAACGCGTCACCGCCGGTCCTCGTGTCACATTGATGACCTTTGCTTCGACCCCAAAGCTGCGTAGCGTCGCCTCGAGCTTTTTCGACCCTTCGCTGATGATGAATCGTTCGTTTTCCGGATTAAGTTGATTAACTGGCGCGGTGAGGAGCGAAAAATCAGGCGGTGCATAGACAAACGGTACCTTTGCATGGGCAGAACTATTCAGCGAGTCGATGATTTGCTTTTCCTCCAGCGGGGTCAACGGCGGTACATCCGGTGTATTCTCAAACCCCATGCCAGAAATTTTGTAAGTCGGCACATCATCGTCATCGTTCTGATATTCGGTATTGATCACTTCAACTGGCGACAATGGTTTGACTTTCTTGCCGTTCTCGTCGACTGGCAAACCGGCCGTACCGTCTTTGCCACCCTTGCCACCTTCGGCCTTCTCTTCCTCGACCCGTTTTTTATAATCAGAAAACAACTCCCTGATCTTCATTGCCATCGACACGAGGAAAAGCCAAGCATTTTTAAAGAACCATTTCAGTCCGTTCAAGACAGAAAGACCTGTAATAATCACAAAATCAATGAGCAACAAGATGCTCAATACGACATAAGTCCCCACGGTATTCAACAAAAGATACAGCGGCCAACTGATGAAATTGCCTATAATTCCTCCGCGCCACGACGCCGCAAAGACGGTCTTTAAATCCTTCATTGGCGTGACTGCGCCAAACATCGCACAAATCAGTATCACGAACAGAAAAATCGGGAACCCTTTATGCGCGATGAACACGCGCCCACGTCGAAACAACATCGCAATCGACATCGCGACCATGAGAATCGGCACAACCACACCAACCGTCGTACCAAATAAAAAATAAATCAAACCGCCCGCCATCTCTCCAAGCAAGCCCGTCGATTTATTAAAAAACACCCCAATGCATAGCAATATGCTGATACCAAAAAAGATAATTCCAAGAATCTCGGCATTCTTTTTTTGCTTCGTACTTCCGTTTCTATATGAGGCGGAACTTTTTCTTTTGCGTTTAGCAGCCAATTTCACCACTCCTTATTGTTGACAATTTTATCATATGTAGCGCGCAAAGTAAATGAATACATCGTTGCGTGCTTGCAAAATGCCTGCCGAAACGTCTACGCGACGCCCCAAAAAGTTCACAGGGACCAGAGGGCACAAAAGTATACAACTTTAGGGACTGGAGGACCGAAAACTATACAACTTTTCTGACTGCCACCCTTTCGAACTCACCAACCGCTTTTGTGCAGCTCAAAATCGGGAGATTTTGCACATTCTAATGCCTTTTCAAACGAAAAGGATGTCTTATCACAAACAAAAATGCAAAAGGTAAATGCAATTGTCTAAAATCCCGATTCCCTAGGATTTGCATAAACAAAGAGTTGTATACTTTTTGCTCCTCTGGTCCCTGCGAAGTAAAAAAAGTCATTTTGCGGGTAGTTTGACTTCTGTCGGCACAGTGTAGTATGGCCCTTTACTTTTTGTTATCTCATTAAGTTTTCCGATTTGCCATAATGACCCGTCATCCTTTGTGTAAAAAATCACAAACAGATTATCGACGATAGAACTTACATTCTGATCTATTCTGAAAGGTGTTTCACGATTGGTAACAAATGATTTCGCATTTTTCCAAATCATTAAACTCCCATCCTCCAAAACGGCACAATTATTCGATAAGGAAGTGTAAAACGATTTTACATTATCAAGTAATTTTTGAGGCCCTACCTCCAAAACCTGCCATAGTGAATGATCATTCTTCATAAAGAAGATTCCGTTTTTTACGTATGGTGAAAACAACACATTCGTAATAATCTCATTTACGTCTGTAGAAACTAATTTTGGTTTTTCATTTGGTTTCCCAAACGCGTAAGCACCCCAGATCCAAAAAGTATTATCGTTTAGTATTGCATAAGCAGTCCCTTCGATTGCACCTACATACTTGACATTATCAAGGATCTTAATCGGTGTCACAACGTTCCTTGAGGCTCCATTCCCAACCTGCCCTGAATTATTATACCCCCAAGACCAAAGTGATTGATCCTTCTTAATAGCATACACAGTATTGAAAAATGGAAAAGCTGACAAGATATCAGCCATGACTTTCACGGCAACTGTGGTATGATCAGACGATCCATTACCCAACGAACCATACTGGTTCGATCCATACATCCATAGACTATCGTCATTTAATATTGCACAGACGACACTACTGCCACCAAGAGAACTTATATCCGCTGCGTACGATTTCACGCCATCCAATATTTTTAAATTTTTATTGCCAATACTTGTCCAAAGACTTCCATCCGTCTTTAGTGCATAGTCTTGCTGATACTGACTTACGTTATCAATTAATTCCGAATTAAAAACATTCCATAATGTTTGATCCTTTTTTAATACCACAGGCGAACTCCATACGTTTTCAACCCGTTGAACATTATCATATAGTTTTTTTAGTTTATTGTCTTGAATCCTTTTCCAAAGCGTTCCGTTTTCTTGAAGAATCAGGGCACCATTCATAGATTTCACATGATCTTTAAGGAAGACGGGCTGTTTATTTGGCAGATCGCTTATCGAATAAAGATTTTTTTGTGTATCCGTAATCCAAACGTCAAATACTGCATACTGTTCCCAGTAAGGATAAGAAACTTGATAAGTGTTCACAGTTTTGGGCTGGGGCTCCTTTTTTTCTTCTGGTTTTTGTTGACATGAGACGGAAAACAATACTGCAAGCAACATAAGAACAAAGATTAATACTTTCATTCCATTCATTTTCATCTGAATTTCCCCTCCTAGAAGTTGAACTCTTCTTCCTGTAAGTGCTAACTCATCCATTATAAATCAAATCATGCTTACTGTCACCATCATGTTTCTGGTGGACCTAATATGCAAAGACACCGGCCGCATGAGCCGATGTCTTTGAAGTTGTTGAGCAAGTCTATAAGCCGGGTTCTGTGTTAAACGATTATCTATCTAGGCTAACTATTACTAGTCAACTCCAGCCACCTATGGGACTGACGGGCAGCCACTTGCGTCCCTTTTGCGGTGTTGCTCCGGGTGGGGTTTACAGTTGCAGCAAGTCGCCATGCTGCCGGTGAGCTCTTACCTCGCCTTTCCACCCTTACCAGCCTGCTTGCGCAACACTGGCGGTTTATCTCTGTTGCACTTTCCTTGAAGTCGCCTTCACCGGTT
Organism: Clostridia bacterium; assembly: GCA_037133315.1. GTDB lineage: Bacteria > Bacillota > Clostridia > JBAXOJ01 > JBAXOJ01 > JBAXOJ01. The sequence goes on along the minus strand of JBAXOJ010000097.1, from coordinate 174 downwards.
ATTAACCGGCACCCATGCCCTACGGAGCCCGGACTTTCCTCGTGCAAGACCTTTCGGCGTTTGCCCGCAATCGTCTGGCTTACTCAAGGTTTAATATAGACGGGATGAACACAAAAGTCAAGCGACGAACGATGCCACTGGTAGGGTTTTGGGCGAGCAAGTCCTTGCGCGGGA
>JBAXOJ010000096.1:0-8247 GCA_037133315.1 Clostridia bacterium | reverse complement strand
AAGATCACTTTCCCAAGCCGCAGCCCACGGACTCTATGTAGCAGACTTGATTTCTAAGGAGGCAGGGTTTTGATACAGAAATTGAAAGATGCTTTAGCAAGCAACAGAAGAGAGTACATTTTATTTATTATTGCAAGTGTTTTTATTGGAATTGGTGTAGCCGTCAACGACACTTCTTTCGCAAACAGGCTCAGTGACGACCTGCATTTCGAGACATTTACACGCATGGCCCTAGAATTTCCGCGCGAACTGCCTGGTTTTCTGGTGGTGTTTGTCGTTGGCGCCCTTCTGGTGTTTGGTGACATTCGTGCAGCGATGCTCGCAAACATCGTCGCCGGTCTTGGCATGTTTGCCTTCGGCTGGATTGACTCGCCCTTTGCGTTGGTCATTTTTAGCATCTTTTTATATAGCTGTGGCCAACACTTTTACATGCCCCTCATCAACAGCATTGGGATGTCCTTCTCAAAGCCAGGACAGGAAGGGCGCGTCCTGGGTCGACTCGCCTCCATCAGCAACTTTGTCGTGCTCGTTTCGGCAGCCATTCTTTGCATGCTTTATTACTTTTTGAAACTGCCATTTTATATCACCTTTTCCATTGGTGGAATTGCCTTTTTCTGCGCCGCCTTTGTCTTTTCCTTCATGAACAACCACCGCCTGAAAGCCCCAAAAAAGCGCTTTGTATTTAAAAAGGAATTCAAAATCTTTTACGCACTGAGCGTGCTCAACGGATTGCGCAAGCAATTTTTGATCACCTTTGCTCCTTGGGTGCTCATTTTCTTTTTCCACTGCAACGTCGTCGTCATCACGGCCCTCTACTTCCTCATGAGTGTCCTTGGTGTTCTGTTGCGTCCCGTGGCTGGAAAGCTCATCGACCGTCTTGGGGAGCGCAAAGTGCTCATGGGGGAAGCAACCATGCTATTCATTCTGTGCTTTGGTTATATTTTCGCAGAAAGCGCAAAATTTGATGTATTCGGATTATATCTTCCAGTCCTCATCTTCGCAGCATGCTACGTATTAGATAATTCCATCACGTTTGTAGGGATGGCACGTGCGACTTACGTCAAGAAAATCGCACCAAAGCCAGAAGATGTCTCCCCCACCCTTGCGTTGGGTATTTCGTTGGACCATGTGGTCGCCATGATACTCCCACTCGCTGGTGGCTTCTTGTGGGCACAAATGGGGACAGACGGATACAAATATGTCTTTGCCGTTGCAGCGTTGGTCTCCATCGCAAACTTTGCGGTCGCGCGCCACATTAAAATTCCGCAACAAAAAGCAGGGACCCACACGGAACTACCCGTTGAAACCCCTGCTGAAATTGTTCAACCCGATTAATTAAGAATTAATAATCTCAAGTGTATCATCGATCATCTTCATGATTGGCAATTGATTCGGGCAACGCGTCTCGCACACGCCGCACTTTTCGCAGCGTTCGAGCTTAAATCCATCGCCCCACCATTTGCTCATCGTCTGAAGCTGTCCTTTGGCGTTATCAAAATGCAAAACCTCGTAATAGTCCTTCATTTTAAACATGTCTGGGAAACACAAATCAACCGGGCAAGGTTTGCAATATCCACATTGGGTGCATGTCTTTTCCGTCCCTTGAAACACACTGCCAAACGCTTCATACACTTGCATCGCCTGCGCACGCGTCCACTTTGGTTTCGATAAGTACTTGATGTCAGAGTTTGCCTGTTCCAACGTCGTCAAGCCACAAAGCGCAGAGACCCCAAAGGCTTCCACAAATTTGAGTGACATCTCCGTTGCATTGTCAAATGCAATGTCGCTCCCCGCAAGTGCAGGAATCGTCAACTCGACGTCACCGCCAAACATTCCGCCATTTAGTGGATTCATCGCAATGACATGCATTCCCTTCGACTGCGCATATTCAATCCCTTCCAAGCGTGAAATGTTCATGATATGAAACGGAATGGTCATCATTTCAAAGATGCCATCATCTGCCCATCTTTTGATCATCGCATTTTCAGGGTGACCGGTGATTCCAAAGTGTTGAAACAGCCCTTCTTCCTTTGCTTTCATAGCGCCTTCCAACCAACCACCTTTTACAAAAGCGGAGTCGTACACAAGATCGTTTGACACGGTCCACATCTGGTAGCAATCCAGTTTGTCGACACCCAGTCTACGCAACGACTGCTCTAATGTTTTACGAAACTGGTCTGCCGTTTGAATGGAAAACCCGTTTGCCATAATAAATTCACCAATCTCCGTGCCGCCGTTCCCTGGCAACATTTCGCCGACAGGATGACTTTTTCGCGGATTCCTTTGATTGCTTCTCCGACCCAACGCTCAGAGTTCTCCTCTTCACTTCTAAAACAATACATTGGAGAAGTATCTAAGTAAAGCGCACCGTGTTCCACGCATGTATGCACGATTTCGGTCACGTGTTCTGGACCATCCCAACGCATACAACCGACTGACATCGTCGCCAAAGGTTTTCCTGCAAGCGTTACATTCATTTGATTGATTGCCATTCAACTAACCTCCATTTCAATTCTAAACACCATTTTAGCAAAAAAAAGTCCCGATTGCCATACCAAAAATCATCCCCCTAGTCCTTTCCAAAGAAGGAAATCCCAAATACTTATATTTATTTGCAGAAAAAGTAAGTTTTTTTTCGTTTTTTCATTGACATTTTTCGACATGGTTGCTATGATAGTTATTGTAAGGAATTAAACATAGAATCAAAACTCTAAAAGGGAGGGTAAAATCATGAAATCAACTGGTATTGTAAGAAGAGTGGATGAATTAGGTCGCGTAGTGCTTCCGATCGAATTGAGAAGGACATTAGACATCAACGAAAAAGATGCGTTGGAGATTTATGTGGAAGGTAGTACCGTTATTCTAAAGAAGTACGAACCTGCATGCATATTCTGTCAAGACGCGAGAGACGTTGTCAATTACAAAAGCAAATTAATTTGTAAAAACTGTCTCGACGAAATGAAGAAGGCGTAATTTTCGCTTCATTCACAAGCACGATCTAGAAAGGACTACCAGCGACGGTCAGTCCTTTTTTATGAGCGCAGAATACACCTCTCTTTTGTGAAGGCCGCGTTCCTTCGCCACTAATTTCATGGCCTCGCTGCGCGCCACATCGTTACTCAGATGCATCGCAAAATGCTCCTGAATACTGAGTTCCTGCCAGACGCGTTCCGCCTCCTGTGTCGCAAGGTCTATATCTTTTCCCTCAACAATTAAAACAAATTCTCCTTTCGGAGTTTTTTCCTGAAACAATGCAATACCCTCTTCTAATGTCATTTGCCTTGTTTCTTCAAATTTTTTCGTCAATTCTCTGGCAAACGCAAAGCGACGGTTCCCGAGCGTTTGAAAAAGCGCCTCCAATGTTTTCAGAAGCCGATGCGGAGCCTCATACAGCACGATGGTGCGTTGTTCCGCTGAAAGCGACTCTAATTTCGCCTGACACGCCTTCTTTGCACGCGGCAAAAACCCTTCGAACACAAAACTGCCCGCATCCAAACCAGAAAGCACAAGTCCCATGATCCCAGCAACAGGCCCTGGAATCATCGTCATGCAAATTCCCTGCACCATGGCCAACTTCACCAGCTCTTCTCCGGGATCAGAAATGCCAGGTGTCCCCGCATCCGAAACCAACGCAATCGTCTTGCCATCTAGCATCATTTGAATCAACTTCGGCCCTTTTTCCACCATATTGTGCTGATGATAACTCTCGAGTTTACCTTTGATTTCATAATGATTCAATAATTTTGCCGTCTGCCGCGTGTCTTCGCAAGCAATGACATCGCACGAAGAAAGCACGCGTACGGCACGATAACTCATATCCTCCAAATTTCCAATTGGTGTCGCAACGAGAAATAGCATCGGTTCTTTATTCATGCGCTTCCTTCCTCCCATATATTTGATTGATTTCAGCGGAATACGCGCCCGTTTCATCGAAGATGTAAAGGTTTTCACGCACGCGTAATTCTTTTTTTCCATGCTTTGTGCCGTGAACGAGAATCATTGATGGCGCTGCGTTTGCATTGGGACACACAAACCGCAAGGTCTTTGGTTCGATGCCGTGTGCGCGAAACGCGGTAAAAAGATCCACGAGCCGATGGGGTCGATGAATCATGGCAATTCTGCCGTTTGGTTGCAGTACGCCTGCGGCTGCTTTGACGATATCCTCCAACGTACAGGTCACTTCATGCCTTGCAATCGAGAGTGTCTCGGTTGCATTGCACATGCCTGTATCAAGCTCCATATAGGGCGGGTTACAGACCACCAAGTGAAAATGCGCTTTGCCAAACAAAGACGCCCATTCTTGGATATCGCCCTGCAGGATGGAAACACGTCCTTCCAGTTGGTTCATCTTCACCGAACGGACCGCCATCTCCGCAATCTCCTGCTGAATTTCTAGTCCTGTGATTTGTTTCGCTCTAGACTTTGCGGCAAGAAGTACGGGAATAATCCCCGTCCCAGTTCCAATATCGAGCACGAGATCATCCTTTTTGACTTGCGCAAAATCAGCAAGAATCACCGCATCCACGCCAAATCGAAACCCGTTCTTTTTTTGCAACAACATCAAGCCATCTAGTTGTAGGTCATCCAATGTTTCTTCGTCCATAGAAACTCCATTTCTGATATGAACAAACCGGCAGACCAATGGTCATACCGGCTCACGAAATTACTTTGATTCCTTCAATTACTCCGGCTTTGGAGCATCAACAGGACAAACATCAGTACACGCACCACAGTCAATGCAGGAATCCCCATCAATCACATAAATGTCTCCAGCCGTAATACATTCCACTGGACATTCTGGTTCACAAGCGCCGCAAGCAGTACAAGTATCGTCGATTACATATGCCATTAAAAATACACCTCCAAAAAATTTTCTAACTACTCAAATATATTAACACTTTTTGCGTCGATTGCAAAGAGTATTTTTAGTCTTCTAGTTTTTTTAGTTCTGCTGCATTGACGGTTTCTTCTTTGCGTCTTGATTTCTTGATGACCTCTAAATCATCCGCCAGGTACATGCGAATATCCGTCGCATCCTTGTCTGTATCCAAGCGGACTTTCACTTGTTCCTTGAGCATGTTGACGTGCACAACCGTGCCCATCCCGTCTGGCGTCCTGACCACCGCATCCATCAAAGGAACACGCGCGATCAAATCTTCATACGCATCCTGCTCATATTTCAAACAACACATCAGTCGTCCGCAATTCCCAGAAATCTTCGTCGGATTCAAAGACAGTCCCTGCTCTTTGGCCATTTTGATGGACACCGGTTGAAACTCCCCTAAAAAGGTACTGCAACAAAGTGTTCGGCCACAAATACCAAGCCCCCCAAGCATCTTCGCCTCATCACGCACACCGATTTGACGCAATTCAATGCGCGTCTTAAACACTGCTGCAAGGTCTTTCACCAACTCGCGAAAGTCAACACGTCCATCGGATGTGAAATAGAAAAGAATTTTGCTGTTGTCAAATGTATATTCCACATCAACCAGTTTCATGTCGATTTTGTGCTTGTGGATTTTTTCCTCACACAGCTTGATTGCATTGTGTTCCTTGTCTTTGTTTTCCTTCTGTCGTTGCGCATCAGCCTGGGTCGCAGGCCGTACAACAGGCTTGAGCGGAAGAATCACCTTATCTTCTGCAATTTCTTTGATGTCAGAGACAACTTCTCCATACTCTTGCCCGCGCGCCGTTTCCACAACGACAAAGCTGCCATTCTTGAGATCATATTTTCCGGGATCAAAAAAGTATGATTTGCCCCCGTTTTTAAAACGTACCGAAACTACCTTCGTCATTTATTACATTCCTCCTGAATATATAACGCCAACACCTGTGCGGTGTTTGAAAAATTCGCATTTTGCGCCAATGATTTTCGACAAAATTCGATATGTGCGATTGCATTGATGATTGCGCGCATTCCCCAACTTTTCGAATCCTTTAATATAATATCCTTTTTATCGTTATTTATCAACCTCATTGCATCGGAGCCCGACCGAATGACTAATAAATCGCGAAAATATCCCTCCGCCAAATCTAAAAACACCCCGACATTCTGCTTCTCCTGCTCCATCAAAGCCGCAAAGTCCACGTATCCAACCTTTGATTCTTTACATGCCGCGATGGTTGCATAAATTTTGTCTTTCAGTGCTTCAATGCTTTCAGACCCCGCAAGTTCCAAGGCCCGACCTGGAATTCCATCCGATGCATTGGCCCAGTATTCGAATTTCTCCTCATCCAGAAAGCCATTCGCAGTCAAAATGTCAAATACCTGCGCATGTGTATAGCGACTAAAATCGACGCGCACGGATCGTGAACGAACCGTCTCTCTGAGACTCATTGGATTGACTGCACTGAGCAGGATCACTGCATAGTCAGGCGGTTCCTCTAACGTCTTAAGCAAGCAGTTCTGCGCTTCCTCGGTCATGGTTTCCGCCCGTTTAATCAGATAGACCTTGCGGTTGGAATAGGCTGGTCTCAGAATGATGTGTTTTTGCAAGTCGCGAATGGTGTCAATGGAAATGTTGTTCTTCTGTTCGTCCACGATCACAAAATCAAGTCCGATGCCCTCGTCAAACAAATAGCATGACTTACAAACTCCGCACGGGTTCAAATCGTTTGGGTCCGTGCAAAGCAAAAGTTTCGCAAATTGCGTCGCAAACGTGCTTTTTCCGATGCCCTGCGGGCCAACGAAGAGAAAGGCATGCCCAAAATGACCGCCCGATAAACTATTTTCGAAAAAACTTTTGATTTGTTCTTGTCCTACGAAATGTTTCAGTAACAAAATACTTCTCCTAACTATTTCAGTTTTAATAGGCCATCAATGAGCAAACGCACTTCCTGAGCGACCTCATGGATTTGTTTGCGTGCGTCGATGACTTTGATGCGCGCCGGGGATTCTGCTGCCAAAAACTTGTATCCCCGATAGACATCCTGATGAAACTGCGCGGGTTCCTGCTCGAGCCGGTCTGCGGTTGTGGCGCTTTGTCTGCGCGCAATGGCTTCGTCAGGACTCATATCAAAAAACAGAGTCATATCGGGCATGACCCCGCAAATCGCGAGGTTGTTGACCGCGCGTACATCGTCCAAATGGAGCCCGCGTGCAAAACTCTGGTACGCATAGGACGAATCCACAAAACGATCGCATATGACGATTTCCCCTGCTTCTACGAGCGGCTTAATGACTTCCCGGACCACTTGCGCGCGGGCTGCCGCGTAGAGCAGCATTTCCGTCACATCACACATCTCCGCGTGATTGATATCCAAAATAATCTGTCTGATTTTTTCGCTGATTTCGGTTCCGCCTGGTTCCCTTAAAAATGTCGCAGCAATCCCGCGCGACGTCAAATATTCTTTTAACAACTCAATTTGCGTTGATTTTCCAGCTCCGTCCGTGCCCTCGATGGAAATAAAATAGCCTCTACTCATGCCTGCCTCCGTCGTCAATAATGGTGATTTTCGAACTGATTATATCACAAATCAGTTGCGCTGTTTCCTCTGAAATGATTTCTCCAGGACAAAGCAGCGGAACGCCCGGCGGATACGGTGTCACGAAGTCTCCCGACACCTTCCCGACCGCGTCCATCGCAGCGACCCGGGCGTGCTTCGCGAAAAAGGCAGCCCGCAAGTCCAACGGACCATGCGTTCTGTGCGGGCTGGGCGCGCCTGCAGACATTGGGCGCGCCATGGCTGGCGCCGCGCTGGCGTTTGCGTCACCTTGTCCCGCAAGGAATCCGACCAACTGGTTCAGGGACTCCGCCAACGTCATCAACGCCTGCTCGTCGCCAGGCACGGCAATGCATACCACATACCGCGGTTCCGACATCTCAACCTGGATTCCAAATTCTTTTCGCAACGCCGCCGCTACCGCATTGCCGTCCAGCCCCTCCGTCCGAATGGCCAGGCGCGTCGGATCCTGCATCGACGCCGTGTATGCCATTCGAAACGGCGGTCGCAACCGCTCCCAAAAAAATGCCGTTGCGCGGATCAGTTCTTCATATCGTTTGACGCCTTCTTTTTCAAGCCAAGCGCGCGAATAGTCCAATGAGGCAAGCAACGGATAAGACGGACTCGTCGTCTGGACCATCGAAAGCGCCTGTCCGATTCGTTCCGCATCCAACAACTTCCCTTTCACATGCAGGAATGCGGTCTGGTTTAAAGCCCCTAGCGTTTTGTGTGCGCTTTGCGCCACCCCATCTGCCCCAAATTGCAAGGCAGCCCGGGGTAACAACGGATGAAACCCAAAATGTG
>JBAXOJ010000095.1:0-8402 GCA_037133315.1 Clostridia bacterium | reverse complement strand
GTACGCTCTCCAATCATGATGTTGTGTTTCTTTCGCAAATAGCGAACAATAAAATCATCAAATTTATCCCCAGCGACTTTAATCGATTCGCTGACGACGTTTCCGCCGAGGGAAATGACCGCAACGTCCGTCGTACCGCCACCAATATCAACCACCATGCTACCGCACGCTTTGGAGATATCAAGTCCAGCACCAATTGCAGCTGCGATTGGTTCTTCAATAAGATAGGTTTCTTTTGCGCCCGCTTGCTTCGAAGCGTCCAAAACTGCACGCCGCTCTACTTCCGTCACGCCACTCGGCACACAAATCATAATGCGTGGCTTGAAAAAATTAAACATGCGATTGCCTGTCACTTTATTGATAAAATGCTTCAACATTTTTTCTGTAATTTCATAATTCGAAATAACGCCCTCACGCAACGGCCGAATCGCAACGATATGCCCTGGTGTACGACCAAGCATTCTCCTCGCTTCTTCTCCCACTTGCACAACCATGTTGCCTTGATTTTTATCAATCGCGACAACCGATGGTTCTCTGAGCACAATTCCCTTGCCCTTCACATACACAATGACTGAAGAAGTGCCTAAATCAATCCCAATATCCATTCCAAATCCCATATAATACATCCCCTTGTTTCTCTGTCTACTCAAATTCTAACGTCATTCTACTGTCATACTCATGTCGCATCAATCTTATATTGTTCGTAAATTGAAAATTAGTCTACATTATAGTAACAAGAATCGCAGGCATTTGCAAGCAAAACAAGCGCCTTTTCAAAAAGAAAAAGGCTGCCAGTAGGCAACCTTTTTCATCAAAGGTAAGATTAATTATTCGAAGGCATTAGGTCTTGGAAAGACTCCATAAATGGCGTCAACTTTGCAAAGGCCTTCTTTTCCAAATCTTTTTGAAAGACTTTTGGATCCATCGTCATCGCATCCACGGTCGTAGAGGTTGAAATCAAAGGCTTAAAGCCCACTGTAAATGGCGCGTATTTTGATCTCAAACTAATTCCAATCGATGATTTGTCGTTGTTGCTATCAAACGATCCAACAATTTTGGTCAAATACTCTGTCCCGGCCGCTACTTCTGTCGCATCAATTTTCAAGTCCAGTTTTTGGTCAATCGTCGTTGATGCATAGGTCTTTGGATCATAGGAAGGGGTAGATATTTTCGCAGCCAATGTAATATTGCCGACCATCTCTGGCATCCCCTGCGCATCCTTCTTTTCAAGCACATAGGTTAAATTGAAATCAAAGGTATTTGGAATGCTAGAAACGATACTACCTTCTGACTTGTTGCCTGTTGTCTTGTTTTTGAATGTCAACAATCGCATACCCGAAACGGATGCGGTCATACTTTGCAAGTCGCTTCCATTCTGGTTTACGTTTGAAAACATAATTCTTGCAGCAGCAGAACCCATAGATGGTGAAGTAATGTCTAGCGCACGCCCGACAATTTTCTCGTTGCCATCAATGAAAACGGTGTGCTTCAAAGCGATCATTCCAAAAACAGAATCAGGGATTGTGGTCACCTGGTCCATTGCTTCATCAATTCCTTGATTGAATTCTACTTCGCTGATTGTTGGACTTTCTGTCGCACCAAACGAACCCGCAAGCGAAGCGGTCTGCGCCAAATTATTCGTTACAAAAGTATAGAGCGCTTTCTTTAAAACGGTATCTGACTTAATTTTGTTAGCAAGTGCGAGAACGGTTTTTTTCAACGTCGCGCCTGTGTAAGTCACAGTAATATTGGAATACTTCACGCCTTCGATTTCGGTCGTGGTGTCCTTGTTGTATTCAATCGCATTCTTATCTACGTTGTTGATCATGATTTCTTTGCCATACCCGACCAGCAAATCTGAAAACTGCTGCTCCGTCAGCCCTGCACCTTTCAAAAATCCTTGCAAAGGACTTTGGCTAAATGTGCCGGAAGTAAGTAAGTAATCTCTAATTTTTGTATAGTCCGCAGTATAATAATTTGCATCCATTGCTGGGATGTTGAATCCAATCTTTGATTGGTCTGCAGAAGCAGCAGCCTTAAACAACTCATCAACACCTTGCATCATAGAGACATCCACGTTACCTGTCAAGGTCGGTTGATCAATTTCAGTGTTGACCACCATTTTCAAATCTTTGAGTTTTGCGAGTAAATCTGTCGGGAAAACCTGCCCTTCAATGTTGTCAATGGAAAGTTCCATAGAAGTCTTTACGTTCTTCGCTGGATCTAATTTGAACGCCACCACCGAAGAAGCCCCATTCGAAATACTGCTCGATTCGATTTCTGAATAAACTTGACTTGCTGGCATAATCATCATCTTGATTTGTGTTCTAAAAAATGCAAACCCTACAACCCCTGAAATGACTAGTACCCCAACAATGATACCAAGTGTAACAAGCAACACTTTCTTTCCTGATTTCTTTTTCACTGCGCTGTATTCCTGCTCCGCATGTGCTAAATTGACACCTTCTGCTCCTGCTACAGGAGCCGCTTCTTGCGTATTTTCAGTCATATTATCTTTTTTCAAAACTGTTCCGCAGGCGAGACATTTTTCTTGTTGTGCATCTGTGTAAGCCACACCACATTCTGGACAAAACATAATAATCCCCTCACTTTCAATTGATTTATGAACAAATTTTACACCGTAGCCCTAATAATTACAATAGAATTAGGCGAAATTGTCACTTTTGCCGATTATTTTATAGGTTTCGATTCTCTCTTGCAAGACAGGGTGTTCCTCCACGGTCTCGCCATAGAAAAACGCCTTCTTCAAATCCTTCGTAGCCGCCTTTTCGTGCCCAATTAACGCCCAGGTGGCATCAATCAGATTGCTGAATTCAGGAGAACGTTGCGCTTCGCAAATAAACGACTGCCTCGGTGAGTTGATATCCTCCCCACTAATTTGGAAAAACTGATGCACATCGCAAAGTGCTTTGATCCGATGCAACTGCTCCATTGTGTTTCTGGAAGGCATATAGGTAATGGTCTTGATGCCTAGTTCATCGATGACATCAAATAAAAAGTCTAGATAATCATCCTCGAATTTTTGCGTTTTTTTATCTCCCGTCACAGAATTCGTCACATCACCAAGATAGGCATATGCTACGATCCCGCCGATTTTATCAGCCAGCGCAATGACTTCTCTGACATCCGGACACTCCGCCGTCGCGTTCTCATAAAACTGTGCAACCAGCTCGCTTTTTAACACGCCAAGCAAATCATACTCGTAGAACTTGTTATCCACATCTGACAGCCAGTCCTGATTCTTCCCTGTCACAGCAATTCCGAGCGCGTCTTCCAAAAACGCAATCACCTTAGAGCCACGGCCAAACTGTGCCACAAGTTTCTTGCTCACCGCAAACAAAATGTGCCGTTCCGTCACAGAACCCCCGTCGTAACTCATCGACAACGGCAGGACATCTTGGTCGTAATCCAACGCAATTCCTTTTGGTTCGAGAATGTCATTCAACTTCGCCGTCATGCGCCGATTGCGGGCATGCCGAAAGGCTATGTATGGCGTGAAAAAATCACGCACGGCCTCAATCTGAGTATGCGGAATCCCATGTATCGTGACGTATGCAATGGAGGCTTGGTCCGGGTTGTTAAGCGTTTTTCCGCCCAGTGGTGTCTTCGAAAAATCGACTCGACACTCGACGCCAATGGTGACGCCCATCCCTACAATCGCACCTGCTTCAATAAACTCTTCCGCGCCACAAATTGAGTCATGATCCATGATGCCAGCCGTACTCAATCCCGCCATATAAGCCATCCAAAGTGCCATGGATGGGGAATACGGTGAAAAAGAATACGATGTATGAATGTGATTGTTGACATCAATGCCTTGCACTGGTGCTACAATCTGACCGTCTTTCACCTTCTCGACAAGGGCCCGCAGTGCCGTCAGTCTGGATTGCCGTTCTCTACTATTTAATGCTACGATGAATTGATCCATCCAATCCTTCACTCCTTGTCCTATACGCCAAGCTTTGCGCGTCGAATTTTCTCAAGATCTGTAAAATTCTTTTTCGAAACATACCCTGGAATCGGCAAAATTCTTTCATGAATGGCATCGATGATCCAATCCGGTTGTGGGAAGAATTCGCTCTCAAGCTCATACGAAGGCGTAATCCAATTTCTCGAACCCACGACAGTTGGCGGTGCATCGAGGTCATCAAAGGCAAGGTCTGTAATCACGGACGCCATTTCCTTCAGAACCGATCCTCTTTCACACGCGTCACTGGCCAGCAAGATTCTACCTGTCTTTTTCACGGAAGCAAGCACTTTTTCATAATTGAACGGCACCATGGAGCGCGCATCAATGACTTCACAAGAAATGCCGTATTTTTCTTCCAGAATGGTTGCTGCATCCAGCGCTTGATAGAGCGTTGAACCGACCGTCAAAATCGTCAAATCGTTTCCTTCTCGCTTGATATCTGGTTCTCCAATTTCAATTTCATAATATCCTGTCGGCACACCTTCCTTGTGGAACTGTTCCCCGATTTCGTATATTCTTTGGCTCTCGAAGAACACAACGGGGTCGGTGCCAGCAAGTGCCGAGTTCATCAATCCTTTTGCATCATACGGCGTCACAGGAAATACCACTTTCAACCCAGGAATATGAGACACAAGTGCTGTCCAGTCCTGTGAATGTTGTGCGCCATATTTCGAACCGACGGAAACTCTCAGTACGACAGGCATTTTCAAAATACCAGCACTCATCGATTGCCATTTTGAAAGCTGATTGAAGACTTCATCTCCTGCGCGTCCTAAAAAGTCGCAGTACATCAACTCTGCAATGACGCGTCCTCCCGCCATGGCATAACCGACGGCTGTGCCCACAATGGCCGCCTCAGAAATCGGAGAATTGAATAATCTGTGATACGGAAGTGCCTCAGTCAATCCGCGGTAAACCGCAAACGCACCGCCCCAATCTCTGACGTCTTCCCCATAGGAGACAAGGGTCGGATCTTGATAATACTTGTCAATAATTGCTTCAAAAATACCGTCTCTCAACTGGAAGACTTTATTCTTTGAAACAGGTTTCCCGTTTGCGTCAAACGCGTAACGCTCTTTTTTGGCAATCTGTTGCACGCGTGGGTTTTCTTCCTTCGTCAACAACACATCGCAAGAACGCTCTTCCATCTTCTCAATCTTCGTATTTGAAAACATGATTTTTTCAATATCATCTGGATTTTTTGTCAAATCCATGCGCGGAGAAGCCGCTTCGTCAATCGCGATTTTGTAAATCCGCGTCATCATTTCTTTGACATCAGCATCGATTTGTTCAAATACTTCTGCCTTTGCGACTTTCGCCTTCAACAGACTACTGCTGTAACCCTTGAGGACATCCTGTGCTTCCCACGCTTCAATCTCTTCTTTTGAACGATAAGAGGATGAGTCAGACGGAGAATGCCCTGACACGCGATACGTCAGAGTATCCATCAACACAGGTCCTTTTTTCTTTGCAATAATATCTTTCTTGCGTTTCATTGCGTCAATGACCGCCAACGGATTGTATCCATCCACACGCTCTGCGTGCATTTGCTCTGGATTAATACCAGCCCCTACGCGCGCAAGGATATGATACGGCATCGTCTCGCCCACCGTCTGCCCGCCCATGCCATATAGATTATTGAAGAAGTTATAGATAATTGGCAAACCACCTTTATGGCTCTCGTCCCAAAGCGTCTTAAACTGGTCCATCGCGCCAAACATCATGGCTTCCCAAACTGGGCCACACCCTAAGGATGCGTCCCCCACATTGGAAACAACGAGTCCGCTCTTGTTGTTGACCTTTTTGTATAATGCCGCTCCCGTTGCGATGGTCGCGGAGCCGCCAACGATTGCGTTGTTTGGATAAATGCCAAACGGCGTAAAGAAGGCATGCATGGAACCACCAAGTCCCTTGTGGAATCCTGTTTCGCGCGCGAAAATTTCGGCCAATGCCCCATAGATGAGGAAATCCATTGCAATCTTTTTGACGTCGGTCTGATTGCCCTCGACGTTTTTGAGAATGGCGCCGTCAAAGAAATTCTTCATGATATCATACAGCGTCGCTTCATCTAACTTGTGAATTGCGGAAAGCCCCTTTGCAAGGATCTCACCATGGCTGCGATGGGAACCGAAGATCAAATCATCGATTCCAAGAATATACGCTTGCCCGACGGCAGAGGCTTCTTGTCCCATCGAAAGATGCGCCGGGCCTGGATTGTTGTAGGCGATGCCATTGTATTCGCCTTGTGTCTTGATGACATAGAGCATGGTCTCAAACTCACGAATGATCGCCATGTCGCGATAAATCCGAAGAAAATCTTCATTCGAAAAATTCGCTTTTTCCTCTGCGATGGTTTTTTTGTAAACATTCACTGGAATGTCCGTAAAACTGACTTTCCCTGCTTTTCTTAATTCCTTTGGATCTAAAAATAGTGATTTTGGCATTTTCATTAACCCCTTTTATTTTCTAAAATTTGATTTATAGTTGAAAGATTCCTTCTCGCACGACTTCACAAACCGTCGGATGCGGGAACACGAATTCTTTGACATCGTCTACCTTGAGTTCTAATTCTACCATCATGCCTGCACTGAGGATCATTTCTGACGCGTAGCTTCCAATCATGTGAATGCCGATGACATTGCGCCGTTTCTTGTCTACCAAGATTTTGCAGATGCCGTCTCCGTCTTCGTTTTCGGCGACATATCTTCCGCTATATTTCATCGTCAGTGTCGCACAATCAAATGCAATTCCTTTGGCCAGAGCCGTTTCCTCTGTCTCGCCAACGCCTGCAACTTCTGGATTCGTATAAATGACAGCGGGAATCGCATCGTAACGCATGAGATCCTTTTTGCCCAACATATGATTCACACAAACCTCCGCCTCGCGATACGCCGTATGCGCAAGCATATAAACACCGTTGACATCGCCCGCCGCATACACGCCTGGGATGTTGGTCCGACCATGTTGATCTGTCTTGATCGCCCCGTTTTCTAATGCAACCCCAATCGTCTCAAGTCCAAACCCTTGCGTCACTGGTCTTCTGCCGATGGAGAGTAGCACTTTATCCGCAGACACTTCGAGTTTCTTTCCGTCCTTTTCGTAGACAACGCTCTTAGACTTGATCTCCACGACTTTCGATTGCAAGTGAAATTCCACCCCTTTTTTCTGGTAGTTTTTCATCAAAATTGTGCCTATTTCTTTGTCGGTCGAGCCTGCGATGTGATCGAGCATTTCGATAATCACCACTTTGCTGCCCACCGAATTAAAATAAGAAGCCATTTCGAGGCCGATGACACCACCGCCGACGACGACAAGCTGCTCAGGCACGTGGTCAAGGTCAAGTATTTCTCTATTTGTAAGAACAAAGCCTTTTTTCACGCCCTCAGGAACGCCCTTGATTGGCGGTACAATTGGCATGGATCCTGTGGCAATGAGTAACCGTGTCCCGATCACCACTTCTCTGTCTACGACAACATGAAATCCGTCCTCAATGCGCCCTTGAATCATCGCTTCGCCTTCTACGACGGTCACTTTGCTCGATTTCAAAGCACCTTTGACGCCTGAAACCAAGGTTTTAACGACCTTATTCTTGCGCGCCAACGCAACGGAGTGGTCAAACTTGACCCCCTCACAGGTAACGCCATACTTCTCACTAAAACGCGCATAATCGAAAATTTTCGCGGAGTAGAGCAGCGCTTTGGAAGGAATGCACCCTTCGTTTAAACAAACCCCACCCACGAAGCGTTTTTCGATGAGTAACGTCTTTAATCCAGCATGTCCCGCTCGTTCTGCAGCGAGATAGCCACCTGGCCCTCCGCCAATGACAATCAAATCATATCCCATAATATCCTCCTTATTGCGCCAGCAACGTGCTAAAGTTCTCTAAGTTCGTCACAAGGTCTTTTAAAAACTTCGCAGCTGGGGCACCGTCAATTGCACGATGGTCGAATGTCAGGGAAAGCCCCATCGCCTTGTAATACACATATGCGCCGTTCACTTCTTTCACTTTCACTTCGATTGTATCGACTCCCAAAATCCCAGTCTGTGGCGGGTTAATGACGGGGGTGAATGACTCAATGCCAAGTGCGCCAAGATTCGTCACCGTAAACGTACCGCCCTTGAGTGTATCAGGCGAAACAGTCCCTTTTTGACAAGAGTCAATCAGTGCCTTCGCATCCGAAGAAAGTTGATTCAAGGACTTTAAGTTCGCGCCGAACAACGTTGGCACCATGAGCCCCCGCGCAGTATCCACTGCAATCCCAAGGTTGACGTTCTTGAATAGCAACATTTTGTCATCAAAATAGTGGGCATTCAAATCCCTATGCATCATAAGCGTCTTTGCAACGGCAAACAAAATCATATCGTTGAGGGTGATGTTGCCGACCCCAGTCTTGTCCATTCCAGCCTTCAC
>JBAXOJ010000094.1:0-8834 GCA_037133315.1 Clostridia bacterium | reverse complement strand
TAGGGCAGTGCAATCTCTTCTTTCGCGTCCGCGAAACGCAAGAATTGTTTGGATTGGAATTCCGGTTCATCCGTAAAAATGGAGGGGATGGTCGTGCCAAACTCTTGGCCGAGTAGTGCATAATATTTTTCGTGGGTTGTTTCGAGAAAGCGCTCCATGGCTTTTGGATCCAGTGTGTTGACATAGGATTGGCTATTGAACCAGGGAATATCGCCGGAAATTTCTAAGTAAGCAACCCAGATTGTCTCATCCGCAGACGGCACATCCGAACCAGTGAGGCGCTGATACTGCTTTAGATAGCCGTTTTCTAATACAATGGCATACCTTGCGAGGAAGGTCGTGTGTTCTTTTGCAGGATCATAGGGGTCCGGCGAAAAAACTAATTTTCTTTTGCGAAATCGCGCTTCCTGCGTCACGGCGCCACCGCCAAATCCACTTGGCCAGCGATCCTCATCGTAGAGTTGCGCCTTCATGCCATATTGCTTGGCTTTTGCGACGACCGCAGCGACGATCTCCATGAATTCTTCGCCAAGGTATTCGGTGTCAAGCCCTGTGCGCGCGTGGATTGTGAACCCGCCGAGACCCATCTCGCGGAAGTAATCCACCTGCGCCAACACTTCTTCCTTGTCTAATTTGCAGTTCCATGCCCAGAATGGATAGCCGCGATTTTCCTTGGTTGGATTCATAAATAATGCATCAAAATTTTTTTCCATGATTGCGCCTCTAATCTTGTTTTCACTTTAAATGTGATTATAAACAATATAGGAATGTTATTCAATATTTTTTATGAAAATTCGTTGACATCTATTTTGTGATGCGTTAAAATACATAAGGATTAGCACTCGACATGAATGAGTGCTAATAACACAAAAAACACAAGAGATATATTAGGAAGAAGGAGGAAGACTATTATGAAAATCAAACCATTAGCAGACAGAGTGGTAATCAAGATGGTGGAAGCGGAAGAGACGACGAAAAGTGGTATCGTGCTTCCTGGTTCGGCGAAGGAAAAACCGCAGGTTGCAGAAATTCTAGCCGTGGGTCCTGGGACCGAAGAAGTCAAGATGGAAGTAAAGGTTGGCGACAAAGTTTTGGTCAGCAAATATGCTGGCACGGAAGTAAAGATTGATGGCGAAGAATTTACCATTATGAAGATGTCAGATATTCTTGCAGTAGTAGAGTAATGTTGAGGAGGAAATGAAAATGGCTAAAGAAATTATTTATGGAGAAGACGCGAGACGTGCGCTAGAAGCGGGCATCAACAAACTTGCGAATACCGTGAAAATCACGCTAGGACCCAAGGGTCGTAACGTCGTGCTTGACAAAAAATTTGGGGCACCTTTGATTACGAATGACGGTGTCACAATCGCAAAAGAAATTGAGTTAGAAGACAGATTTGAAAACATGGGCGCACAACTTGTAAAAGAAGTTGCGACCAAGACGAATGACGTGGCCGGCGACGGTACTACGACGGCAACGTTGCTTGCACAAGCAATCGTGAGAGAAGGCATGAAAAACGTAGCTGCGGGTGCAAACCCAATCATTCTGAAAAGAGGAATCGACAAAGCCGTTGTTGAAGCGGTTGCTGGCATCCTTGAAATCAGCGAAAAAGTAAAGGGCAAGCAGGACATCGCGCGTGTCGCATCCATTTCGGCAAACGACGAATTGATTGGTGCGTTAATCGCAGATGCTATGGAAAAGGTTTCAAATGATGGCGTCATCACAGTGGAAGAATCAAAGACGATGGGAACTGAACTTGAGGTTGTAGAGGGCATGCAGTTTGACAGAGGCTACCTTTCTTCTTACATGATTACTGACACCGAAAAAATGGAAGCCGTGATTGAAGATCCTTACATTTTGATTACCGACAAGAAAATCGCGAGCATTCAAGAGATTCTTCCTGTGTTGGAACAAATCGTACAACAAGCAAAGAAACTTGTGATTATCGCAGAGGACGTCGAAGGCGAAGCACTTGCTACATTAGTCGTAAATAAATTGCGTGGCACATTTACCTGTGTTGCCGTCAAGGCGCCTGGATTTGGCGATCGCAGAAAAGCAATGCTCGAAGACATTGCGACACTAACTGGCGGTACAGTGATTTCAGAAGAAGTTGGTCTTGAATTGAAGGAAACGACACTGGAGCAACTCGGACGCGCAAGACAAATCATTGTGCAAAAAGAAAACACCATCATCATTGAAGGTACGGGCAATAGCGCGGCGGTTCATGCAAGAATTGCTTCCATTAAAGTGCAAATTGAAGAGACTTCGTCTGACTTTGACAGAGAAAAATTGCAGGAAAGACTTGCAAAATTGTCCGGAGGAGTAGCAGTCATTAAAGTTGGCGCAGCGACTGAGACTGAAATGAAAGAAAAGAAACACCGCATCGAAGACGCGTTGGCGGCTACTAGAGCAGCGGTTGAAGAAGGAATTGTTCCTGGTGGTGGTACTGCCTTGTTGAACGCAGCGAAGAAGGTTGAATTGTTGCTGAAGACGACGGAGGGTGACGAAAAGACTGGCGTTATGGCGATTTTGAAGGCACTTGAAGAGCCAATCAGACAAATTGCTGCAAATGCAGGCATCGAGGGTTCTGTCATCGTTGAAAAACTAAAAAACAGCAAACCTGGCATCGGCTTTGATGCGCTCAAGGAAGAATACGTTAACATGGTGAAAGCAGGAATCGTTGATCCAGCAAAAGTCACAAGATCAGCACTGCAAAACGCAGCTTCCGTAGCATCTATGGTGTTGACGACGGAGAGCCTAGTTGCAGACAAGCCAGAACCAGAACCACCAATGCCTCAAGGTGGCGGCGGACCGGGAATGGGCATGTACTAGAAAATTAATCGAAACCGGCCTTGTGGGGTTGCCACCAAGGTCGGTTTTTTGTATAATTGTATAATTCTAAGGGAGTTGATTTAAATGCCGCTCAAGTTAAAGCAGAAAGATGTCATCGTTTTTGAGGGCGATAGTTTGACGCGTCGTGACATGTCTGTCAATCGAGATGATTGGGCTTACTTGCGCATGATGAATTGGCACGAATCCTGGACCAATACATTTGAAGAACTTTTGTTCTCCTGGCATCCGGAGCTTGATTTAAAATTTATCAATGCTGCGGTGGGTGGGTCCAACTCAAAAGATCTTTTAAGAAGACTGGATACACATGTGATGCAGTTTAATCCGAGCTGGATCATCGTAACCGTCGGCACTAATGATAGCCATTATATCCCACTCGACGAGTTTGCCATCGCAATCAAGGAATATGTGATACGCGTTGGCGTCCAGGGAAACTCAAAGGTTTTATTTCTTGGCGGGTTTCAGGTTGCAGAGAAGTTTTTTGGAGAAACGACCGAATTTGATGCAAAACAACCATATTACGACGCATTGAAAACAATTGCGGCGGAGTCAGGTCATTATTATCTAGACATTGGCAAAGCGATTGTCAAAAAATCGAAACTTCTTTTCCAGCAAAGCGATGCACATACGGTATACGGTGATGGTTTGCATTTTAACAAATTAGGCAATACAATCATAGCAGGTGAAGTTTTAAAGGCATTTGGCATTGTAAGATAACGGAGGGTTCTGGATGGATGGACCAATTGAAAAATTAGTGACGAGAAAGCGCGATATAGTCGACTATTTGTCGATTGTTCTCGTTGTTATTGCGGCAGTATTGATTCAGATTACGACCTTATTTTTCAGTTTTCTGATTAATTATATTGCCATTATCTTCGCGGCATTGCTTTTTCTTTGCACGAAGTTTGCGATGTTAAAGAACATTGAATTTGAGTATTCCTACTTTGACGGGGACATGGAAATTGATAAAATCATTAATATGAAAAAACGAAAGCGGGTTACGCTTGTGAGCGTCAAGGACATGGAGGCATTTGGAGTACAAAACGCATTTGCAACGCTGCAAAAGAAACCAGAAGAAATCGTCTATTGTTGTGCGACACCAGATGCACCTGGAAACTATTTCTTTATCGCCAATTACAATTCGAAAAGAACTGCTTTCTTCTTTGAACCAAACGATCAGATGATTCATGATATCATAAGAAGAATACCAAATAAGATTTTGAGAGGAGCATGAACATGGCTAAAATATTTCAAGAACCATCGAGGACTTTCAATGAGTATCTGCTGATTCCGAATTTAACGGATAAAAACTGTACCCCGGATCGGGTCAATTTAGAAACCCCGTTAGTGAAATTTAAGAAGGGCGAAAAACCTGCGATTCGTTTGAGTTTGCCGTTTGCTTCGGCAATCATGCAAAGCGTCTCCGATCATGGCATGGCCATTGCGTTGGCGAGGAGCGGTGGGATTTCCTTTATCTATCAGTCACAAGCCCCTGCAGACCAAGCAGAAATGGTGAGCCGAGTCAAAAAATATAAAGCGGGATTCGTGCCAAGTGATTCGAATGTGAAGCCGGAAGCGACGCTGGAAGACATCCTCTACATCAAAGAAACGACAGGACATTCGACCGTTGCAGTCACCTCCGATGGCACGCCAAACGGAAAGCTGCTCGGCATTATTACGAGCAGAGATTACCGGATGAGCCGCACAGCAGTTGATACGAAGGTTTCTGAGTTGATGACACCATTTGAAAAACTGATCTACGGGAAAGAGGGCATGACCCTAAGCGAAGCAAACGACATGATTTGGGAAAACAAACTTAACTGTCTTCCGCTGATTGATAAAAAGCAGCGTTTGACATACTTTGTCTTTCGCAAAGATTATGATAGCCACAAAGACAATCCATATGAACTACTCGACTCCAATAAACGCCTGATTGTTGGCGCAGGAATCAACACCAAAGATTATCTGGAACGTGTACCAATGCTTGTTGCCGCGGGCGCGGATGTGCTCTGTCTTGATTCTTCAGATGGTTACTCAGAATGGCAGGCGGACACCATCAAATGGATTCGCACAACCTATGGGGACAAGGTGAAAATTGGCGCAGGCAATATCGTTGACAAGGAAGGGTTCCACTATCTCGTTGAGGCTGGCGCGGATTTTGTCAAAATCGGCATCGGTGGCGGTTCCATCTGTATCACCCGTGAACAAAAAGGCATCGGCCGCGGTCAGGCGACTGCGATTTTGGAAGTCGCTGAAGCAAGAGATGAATATTTCAAAAAAACGGGTATTTACATTCCAATCTGTTCTGACGGAGGCATTGTGCACGATTATCATATGGTGGTTGCTCTTGCGATGGGTGCGGATTTTGTGATGCTCGGTCGCTACTTCGCGCGTTTTGATGAAAGTCCATCAAGAAAATTGAAAATTGGAAACAACATCGTCAAAGAATACTGGGGAGAAGGTTCAAATCGTGCACGCAACTGGACAAGATACGACATGGGCGGTTCGAAAAGTTTGTCCTTCGAGGAGGGTGTTGATTCGTATGTGCCTTATGCCGGCTCGCTCAAAGACAACATGGACATCAGTGTTGCCAAAATCAAGTCCACGATGTGCAGTTGCGGAAGCACTTCAATCAAACAACTTCACGAAGAAGCCAGACTCACACTTGTATCAGCAACTAGTATCATTGAGGGTGGCGCGCATGATGTTATCTTGAAAGATAATGATCTTTCAAAATAAGTTTCAGATTGGAATGCTTGACAAGTAATTTTGAGTAAACTATAATTACGTCTGTTATTTTGTACTTTCAGCAAGTCCTTAAAAGGGGAGAAATTCGCATGGTTGTTAAGAAGGTTAACATTACTGGAGAAGGATTAAAAAAGCTCGAGGAAGAAATTAATTATTTAAAAGGTCATATGCGTATGGAAATTGCAGAACGAATTAAAGAAGCGATTTCGTTTGGCGATATTTCTGAAAACGCAGAATACGACGACGCAAAAAATGAGCAAGCACATATGGAAAACCGCATCAGTCAACTAGAACAAATCTTATTCAATGCCATCGTGATTGATGACGACGACATAAAAACGGATGAAGTCAGTCTTGGCGCAAAAGTGTTGTTGCTCGATAAAGAATTTAAAGAAGAAGTCGAGTATTACATTGTAGGCTCGGCCGAAGCGGATCCGTTAAACAACAAAATTTCTGACGAATCACCAGTTGGTAAAGAACTCCTCGGGAAGAAAGTGGGAGAAACCATCCAAGTGAGTGCACTAGAAGGTACAATGAAATTTAAAATTTTGAAAATATTCAAATAGGCATTTGCTAAAAACTGAAATTTGTCATACTATATAGACGAAACAGTTTGCTCAATGTAAACTGTTTTTTGTTTTAAAATTATTTGGAGGAATTATCATGTCACAGGAAAACCATAACACAAATCAAGAAAATGAAGCCGTACCTGAAGTGGATATAAATGAGTTGCGGCAAATACGTCGGGCTAAACTCGCATCGCTCCAGGCGGAGGGCAATAACCCGTTTGCACAAGTAAAGTTTGAGATGACCCATTCGACTGCTGAGATTTTGGAGCAGTTTGAAACCCTTGAAGGACAGACCGTTTCCATCGCAGGTCGCATTATGTCGATGCGCGATATGGGAAAGGCAAGTTTTTGCCATTTGCAGGACCGCGAAGGACAGTTGCAACTCTATGTGAAAATTGACGAAATTGGCGAACTCGAATACGAGAATTTTAAGAAATTAGATCTCGGTGATATCATTGGGATCGCTGGCGAAGTGTTTCGCACGAGGCGAGGAGAGATTTCGGTTAAAGTGGCGCACTATATCTTGCTTGCCAAGTCCTTGCAACCACTTCCTGAAAAATTCCATGGCCTCAAAGACATGGATATTCGATATCGCCAGAGATATTTAGATATGATTGTCAATCCTGAAGTGAAAAATAATTTCATTATCCGTAGCAAAATCATCAAGGCGATTCGTAAGTTTATGGATGATCGCGGATTTTTGGAAGTGGAGACGCCTCTTCTAAACACAAAGCAGGGCGGCGCAGCGGCAAAGCCGTTTACCACGCATCACAACGCACTCGATCTGGACTTGTTTATGAGAATCGCGCCCGAACTCTATTTGAAACGCCTCATCGTGGGCGGTTTGGAACGTGTGTACGAAATGGGGAAAAACTTCAGAAATGAAGGAATTTCTATCAAACACAACCCAGAATTCACCATGATGGAAGTGTATCAAGCGTATACCGATTACCAAGGTATGATGGAACTCACGGAGACCCTCATCTCGACCGTGGCACAAGAAGTGCTGGGCACCACGAAGGTGATGTATCAGGGCGTGGAAATTGAATTGGCACCGCCATGGGCGCGGATTTCAATGAATGACGCGGTCAAACAATATGCCGGCATCGACTTTTCGACATTTGATTCAAACGAAGCGGCTTTGGATGCAGTGAAAGCAAAGGGCGTCAAAGTGGAAGGTAAGCCATCGAAAGGCGAATTGCTCAATATTTTATTTGAAGAATTTGCAGAGGATCATTTGATCCAACCCACTTTCGTATATGATTATCCGGTTGAAGTTTCGCCGTTGGCGAAACGCAGAGCCGACAATCCTGATATGACGGAACGGTTCGAAGTGTTCACCGTAATCGGCGAAATGGGCAACGCGTTCTCAGAACTGAATGATCCAATTGATCAGATGGGACGTTTTGCGGAGCAAGTGAAAAAACGCGAAGCGGGCGATGACGAAGCAGCCGAAATGGACGAGGACTATATTGACGCACTCGAAATCGGATTGCCGCCGACGGGTGGTTTGGGCATTGGGATTGATCGACTCGTTATGTTGTTGACTGATTCCTACTCGATACGCGATGTCATCTTGTTTCCAACGATGAAACCAAAACTGTGATTTTTTGAATGCGTGCGGGAGGAATTGCGATGCAAGAGTTAAATGCAGATGATTTAAAAGTGCTTGGCCTTGGACCTGAGGCAGACTTAGAAGCGGTTGAAAAGGCGTATGAAATCATTGCACGTAGAAACAATTCGGACGTCAAAGAGGGGCGCACGACACCTGAGGACGATGCGAAGATGCAAGAAATCAACGCCGCTTATTCTCGTCTAATTGGGAAAAGCATCCCTACACATGGCCGTGATGAAGTGGAAAAGGGCAAATGGTATGTCGGTTTTAATCGTACTTCCGTGGAGAATTTTTTCTATTTATTTAAGTTGCAGTTTATTTTGGGAATCCTCGGAATCGTGATTTTTGGGACTTTGGGATACGGCATTTTGACTCGACCAGTCTATCAGTTTACGGTGGCTTTTTGGGGCCCTGTGTCAGCGAATAACGAGGGGTTAACGGAATTAATTAAAAAATCGGACCCGACCATTCAAAACGTGCAATACTTTGAAGCGCCGAAGACGGTTTACAAAGATGCCCAAAGTATGCAAGTCAATGGGGCGGTCCTTACGCTGAGAATTCTTGATTGCGTTGCGCTAGACAAAGCTTCTTACCGCGCATTCGCGAGTATTGGTTATTTTATAAGCCTTGATGACCTTGCAAAAGAGGCGGGGATTGATCTTAAGACGCAGAGTAAATATCTTTTAATCAATACAGAGGGGAAGGATAAAAAACCCCATTTGTACGGTTTGCAGGTTGCAAACACAAAGTCACTTAATACGGTGTTTTCTGATGTGGATACCATTCTCACAATTCCGTCAAACACGTTAAACTTAGAACCGGGCAAGAAGTTTATGCGCGTGATGATGAAGATTGTGGCGGATGAAATGAAACTTTCTAAAAAACCATAAATTTCTGTAAAATTTCTGTCAGTTTCGTCTTCGAAACAGTTGACACAAGCCCGCTGCTATGGTAGATTAGTAAGGCACCTTTGAGCGAGCAAGTTTGACTTTGCTCGAAAAGAGGCGCACTGGACCTTGAAAAGTGAACAATGCAAAAGTGTGAAGGAACTC
>JBAXOJ010000093.1:0-8843 GCA_037133315.1 Clostridia bacterium | reverse complement strand
TCTAATTTATCACATTCGTCAATGATGCCAGCTGTAAATGCATCCACATTTTCGGGCATTTCTTCAATTTGATCTCTTAATGTGTCAATCCAAAGTTCTTCCCGATCAGTGAGATGCAATTTGCCTGAATCATAAGCTGCGCGTAGTTTTTCTAAAGTGACCGCCGCTGCAACTTTCATTCGTGGATAATATCCGTCAACCTTAACAATTTCCTTTGAAATATCCAACACGACATCTGGTCGAAGCACGTAGGCTTGAGGATCCAACTTGCTATCCGAATCCGCAAGCAGGTCACGCATCAGCAACGCGGTTTCTTCTCCACGTTCTGAGGCTGCGTTTCGCAAACGGCAATCGTAAGAAAGTTGCTCGAAGGAGACCGTTGGCGCCATGGCGCCGAGTAGCTTGATATTTTGAATTGATTCATTGCTCCAGATGTCTGCAAGGCAACCCGCAACATTCCCGACTGGGCTAAGATGTGCACACGCACTCGAACTGCCTTCCATCGAAATCGGCGTTCCTGTGATGGCCTTGATATAAACGCCTTCATATCCACAGTCTTTATGAGGACCGCGCGCCCCGCACTCAATTGCGACAAGGCTTCGAACCGCAGTCATGACACGCACCACTGCCGCAAACACCTTTGGGACATAGTTCTTGTCCGCCAGTACCATCGCCGTATTTCCGAACCCACAAGCCGTATCGCCAGAAGCAATCGACCCAGTTGAATCCGCAATTCCGACAATTGCATCCCATAAATGATTCATATCTCTCGTGCCGAGAACGGAAAGCGCAAACATCGATTTATTGATGTCACAGTACATAATCGCATCATCATGCACTTCCTTTCCACCAATTGACTCAATCGCCAGGAAATCTGCCCCCGTCCGCGCGCACCCTTCAAACGTCTCCATCATGCAGTCCCAGTGCATGCCGTGCCACATGTGTTCGAGATCGCGTCCCTCACGAATGTCGTTTGGCGTGATGCGAAGGGCACTTTTGATTCCAGTTTTCGCTTCAAATTCATTCATAATATCTTTTACCGTCTTACAAACTTCAATCCCCCATTTAGGGTTGAATGTCATAGGTGGCAGGGTTTCAATTTCCGCAACAAACCCAGGGACATAAAGCTCCTTCGCGCGTTCGCAAACACCTGTGATGATTTCTCTGTAATTCGCCAAGACCTCGGGCATTGTTTCTGCATCAATCAACATCGGGGGCAATGTAAAATTGATTTCAGGATACATGACCCCGCCTCCAATTGACATGCCGTTTTTCAAGTTTACTGGGTAAATTGCCTTTCCATAAACGAAATCGCTTAAATTTTGATATGCCGTCGTTGTAAAAGTCTTCTTTGCCATAACAATCCCTCCAATCAGTTTCTATATTCAGTTTATCAATTCTATGTACAAATTCTAATACAATCTTGCTATTTTTTGCAAATTATCGTTTTTTCGATTTTACCGCCACCAACCACCAGGTCCCCATCATAAAACACAACCGCTTGTCCCGGTGTCGCAGCGCGTTGTGCTACATCAAATTCAACCCTCACGCGCCCGTCGTCCAACGGCGAAATGACCGCATCCGCGGCTTCCGCGCGATACCGAATCTTCGCCTGCACGCGCATCGGTGCCTCCAGCGCTTCAATTGAAATAAAATTCAGATCCTTCGCAATCAGGGAAGCGGAAAATAAATCCGCCTGGTCACCCACGGTTACGGTGTTGTGCACCGCATCAATCGCGACCACAAACAACGGTCGCCCGCCAGAAAGCCCGAGGCCTTTGCGTTGGCCGATCGTGTAGGCTTCAATCCCCTTGTGTCGCCCAATTTTCTCGCCCTGCAAATTCAAAAAATCACCCGGCACGAGCGGCTTAAAGGTAGAAATGAACCGCGCATAATCGTTGTCGGTGACGAAGCAAATCTCCTGACTGTCGGCCTTAGCGGCGTTGAGCAGCCCCGTTTCCAGTGCAAGCGCGCGCACTTCGGTCTTCTTCAATTCTCCAAGCGGAAACAACGTTCTGCTCAGCTGATATTGCGTCAAATTATAGAGCGCATAGGTCTGATCCTTCGACGCATCCAACGGCTTCTTCAGCAAATACCGACCCGTCGCCGCATCCAGTTCCACCTTCGCATAGTGCCCGGTCGCAATGAAATCCATCCCCAACGCCACCGCACGCTCCAGCAACTTCTCAAACTTAATCGCCCGATTGCACTCGATGCATGGGTTCGGCGTCTCGCCCCGCACGTAACTGTCCACAAACGGTTGAATCACGGCATCAAAAAAGAATTCCTTAAAATTCAACACATGATAAGGGATTCCCAGCGCATTTGCGCAACACCGTGCGTCTTCGACATCTTCCAGCGAGCAGCAAGTTTTGCCCGCTCGAGCATCCACTGGATGCCCCGCCTCATCGGCGTCGTCTGGGCCTTCAAAGAGCTTGAGTGTCACACCCGTGACGTCATATTGATTTTTCTTTAAAATCGCCGCGGCGACGGAGCTATCCACTCCGCCGCTCATGGCGACCAGTACTTTTTGATGCATGCATAACTTCCTTTAAAACTTCAATTGTCAGATGGCTGCAAACGCCGTCTCAAGGTCTTCTATTATATCATCAACATGCTCGATGCCAACAGACAAACGAATCATTTCTGGCGCAACTCCAGCAGAAAATTGTTCTTCTGGCGAAAGTTGCTGATGCGTGGTTGAAGCGGGGTGAATGATGAGTGATTTTGCATCTGCGACATTGGCCAAGTGAGAAATCACCGTCAAGCTGTCAATGAACTTTTTCGCATCCGCAATCCCGCCCTTGATGCCAAAGGTAAAGATGGAGCCCGCGCCTTTTGGCAAGTACTTCGCAGCCAACGTCTCATATTTATTGCCCTTTAATGTTGGGTAATTCACCCATGAAACTTTTGGGTGTGCCAACAGGAAATCTGCGATTTTCTTTGCGTTTTCCACATGACGCTCGACTCGAATGGAAAGAGTCTCCAACCCTTGAATGAGCAAAAATGAGTTGAATGGGCTGATGCAAGCGCCCGTGTCTCGGAGCAACTGCACGCGTGCCTTCGCAATAAACGCCGCTGCGCCGATGTCTTGGGCGTAGCGAATGCCGTGGTAACTCTTATCTGGCTTCGTAAACTCAGGGAACTTGTCGTTTGCCGCCCAGTCGAATTTACCCGCGTCCACAATCACACCGCCGATGGAGGTGCCGTGCCCGCCGATGTATTTCGTCGCGGAATGAACGACAATGTCCGCGCCAAATTCGATCGGTCTCAGGAGATATGGTGTCGCAAACGTGTTATCAATAATCAACGGGATGCCGTTCGCATGTGCGATGTCCGCAACGGCCTGAATATCAATGATGTTGGTCTGTGGGTTGCCGATCGACTCGATAAACAAGGCCTTCGTCTTTTCCGTAATCGCTTTCGCGAAATTTTGCACGTCATCCGCATCCACAAATGTCGTCTTGATGCCCAATCTCGGCAACGTAGTCGAAAACAAATTGTACGTCCCGCCATACAGCGTCGACGCGGCAACAATTTCGTCGCCCGCGCCTGCGATATTAAGAATCGAGTATGTGATGGCCGCGGATCCCGAAGCAACCCCAAGTGCGCCAATACCGCCTTCCAGCGCCGCCATTCTTTGCTCAAACACATCCGTGGTTGGGTTCATCATTCTTGTATAGATATTCCCGCTTTCTTTGAGCGCAAATAAATTCTCTGCATGATCCGCACTATCAAACACGTACGAAGTGGTCTGGTAAATTGGCACCGCTCTCGCGTTGGTGCTTTTGTCTGGGCTCTGCCCTGCGTGTAACTGCAATGTCTCAAATCTAAAATTCTTTCCCATAATCTCTCCTCCAAACTATTTCCGTGTATTCCTACTGGTTTTGTATGTTATTATAATGCGTGCGATTTCATTTGTCAACAAAAACTAGAAAACTTTTTTCAAGAATTCAAAATAACGTCAATCAAAGCCAGTTCGTCCGCCGAAAACGCCGTGTTTTCAAGGGCTCCCACTGCATCATCAATCTGCTGCACTTTGCTCGCGCCAATCAAAACCGAGGTCACTTGGCCCCCGCGCAGGACCCACGCAAGTGCCATCTGCGCCATGGTTTGTCCTCTTTGCTTCGCAATTGCGTTCAGTTTTGTGACTTTCGCCACAAGGTCTGGCGTGACCGTATCCGCTTTCAAGAAAATCGAAGCACCCGCAGCCCTCGAGTCAGCCGGCACACCCTTCAGATAACGATCCGTGAGCAACCCCTGCGCCAGCGGCGAAAACGCAATGCAACCGATGCCTTCCTCTTCGTGCACATCGAACAGCCCCTCAGCCTCTCTCGAAAACATCGAATAACGCGGTTGATGGATTAACAATGGCGTGCCCAGCCGTTGCATGATTTCTGCGGCTAGCTTCGTCTTCTCTGGAGAATAATTTGAGATTCCCGCATACAAGGCCTTGCCTTGGCGCACCAGCAAATCCAGCGCCCCCATGGTTTCTTCGAGTGGTGTTTCCGAATCCATCCTGTGATGATAGAAAATGTCCACATACGCAAGCCCCATTCTTTGCAGGCTTTGATCTAGACTGGACACTAAATATTTCTTCGACCCAAAGTCGCCATAGGGACCCGGCCACATGCCATATCCCGCTTTTGTGGAAATCACCAGTTCGTCACGATACGCTTTGAAGTCTTCCCGGAGGTGTCGACCGAAATTCTCTTCTGCCGAACCCGGCGGTGGTCCGTAGTTGTTTGCCAGGTCAAAGTGCGTAATCCCCGCGTCAAAGGCGCTTCTCAACAAACTTCTCTGGTTTTCAAATTGATCTGCGTTGCCAAAGTTATGCCATAATCCAAGTGAAACCCCCGGAAGCATTAATCCCGACCTGCCAACGCGGTTGTATTTCATGTCTTTATATCTTGATTCCTTTGCAAGATAATCCATTTCAATCGCCCCTTAAATTTGATTGAAAAAAGTATATCACTTTTTATCTTTCATTGCTATTTCCAGATGAATCTCGTAAAATGGAGAACAAATACGACGCATGCGAGGTGCTCTATGTTAAAAGAATTGTTGGGAAAAATTGATTTACATCAGATCTTAGTCGCGCAGCCTGACTTTGTCCCGTTTCCACCCTATCAAGATCGCGTTTTTTGGAGTCAGATCAGCCAAGAAGTGAAATCCTATTATATTACCCATGCGGCAGCCTTTCTAAATTATGATTGGCCGTCATTAAAGGCAACCGCGTATCTGGAATATGTGCAAAACGGCAATCGCTCTCATTTTGAAAAAGTCTATTTCGATAGAAACAACGCGGTCAAAATGCTATTGATTGCGGAGTGCCTCGAGGGCTCTGGCCGATTTATCAATGATCTCATCAACGGCGTCTGGTTGATTTGCGAAGAATCCACTTGGATCCTGCCTGCGCATGCATATACTGCACTGCCCGATTTGACTCAGAACGTACGCTATATTGATTTGTTTTCTGCAGAAACCGCGTCCTTACTCACGTTTGTGCATTATTTTCTAAAAGATGTCTTCGATCAAACCAGCCCGTACATCAATCAACGCATTCGTTTTGAACTTCAGAAACGGATCATCGAACCGTTCCTCAAATTCGACGACATGCCGTGGATGGGCTTTGGCGGTCAAACCGTCAACAACTGGAACCCGTGGATTATATCAAATGTTCTCCCCGTTTTTCTGCTTCTTGAAGAATCGGCCGCACAGCGCGTCGCAGGCATTCAAAAATGTCTCCTTTCCTTGGACAATTTTATCAACGAATACGCACCTGACGGCGGTTGCGACGAAGGCCCACAATACTGGACCGCGGCGGGAGCAAGCATGTTTGACTGTCTAGAATTTATCTTTGCAGCGACAAATGGTCGTTTTTCTGTCTATGATTCAGAAAAAATCAAAAACATCGGCCGATACATCCATCGCACGCACATCGCGAATGGTCTTTTTGTCAATTTCGAGGATGGCGGCTCAAAAATCAACCCCCCTTGCGCACTCATTTATCAATTCGGAAAACAAATTGGAGATGCTACTCTGACCCAGTTTGGCGCTACAATGCTAGCCGCAAAGCCGTTTGCCGACACGAACCTCCATATGTATTTCAGAAGCATCCAAACACTTATTCTATATGAAGAAATTACCGCTTACGCAAAACACTTAACCCCTGTAACCGCTGGGGATGTCTGGCTGGAAGACCTGGAATACATGGCATTTCGTGAACGTCCCGAAAGCGAAAGCGGCTTTTTTCTCGCCGCAAAGGGTGGACACAACGATCAAAGTCATAATCATAATGATGTCGGAAATTTAATTGTGTATTATAACGGCATCCCAATCTTGATTGATCCCGGAGTTGAAATGTACACCGCAAAGACCTTTAGCGCACATCGCTACGAAATTTGGACTATGCAGTCCTCCTTCCACTCCTTGCCCGAAGTCAATGGGCGAATGCAACAGAACGGCCTCGCGTACCGCGCTTCCAACGTGTCATATCAAAGTAGCCAGAACAAGGTCACCTTTTCACTCGACATTGCAGGCTCTTACCCAAAAGAAGCTGGCCTTTTGCATTGGCAACGCAGTTTTGAATTAAAAAGACAAGTCGACACAGAAATCATTATCCGCGAAGCATTTGAACTTACAGCCGCAACCGACCAAATCGTCCTCAATTACATGACGTTACTTGACTTCGAAGAAACAATCCCTGGCGCGATCACGTTCGCTCTTGATGATGCGACCAGCATTCTCTTTAACTATGATGCGTCATTACTCGAAGCCTCAAAAGAACGCATCCCACTCGAGGACGAAAGAATCAAGAAAGACTGGGGCACTGACCATTTATACCGCCTTCAACTCAGCGCCCGAACCCCCCTGCAACAGGCCGTGCTTCAAATATCTATAACGCGTTCTTCATCTCTCTAACAAAATCCCTGATCGCCCCACAGGCCTCACAACCATCTCGCTCCACCAGTTTCACCAGCGCGCTGCCAACAATGACGCCGTCGGCGAGTTTGCCAAACGCCGCAGCCTGCGCAGGCGTCGAAATGCCAAAGCCGATTGCCACAGGCGTGTCCGTCGCTGCGCGAACATTCTCAATAATCGGTTTAAGGTCCGTTTCGATATTTGTGCGGACGCCTGTGACGCCCAGCGATGAGACACAATAGACAAAACCACGCGCGTCCGTTGCAATCCGTGCGATGCGGTCGGCAGAGGTCGGCGCAATCAATGTAATCAGATCCACGCCGTTTGCGTGCGCAGGCGCATTAAATTCATCGCGCTCTTCAAAAGGTACGTCGGGAATAATGATGCCATCGACGCCTGTTTCGCGGCAACGCGAGAAAAAAGCGCTCTTTCCGTAGTGTTCCACAGGGTTGGCATAGGTCAAAAAAACCAGCGGTACCTGCGTTTGCGTGCGCAACCGTGAGACCATAGCAAAAATGTCTTCGATTTTCGTCCCTGCCGCCAGCGCCCTCGCATTCGCACGCTGAATGACTTCGCCCTCCGCGACTGGATCCGAAAAGGGAATGCCGATTTCAACTAGGTCTGCGCCCGCTTCGATTGCCGACAGAATGAATTGCTCCGTCGACGCAATGCCAGGGTCTCCCGCCGTAAAAAACACAATCAGCGCCTTCTCCCCTTTCGCTTTTAATTTCTGAAAGGTTGTTTCAATTCTACTCATGGATGTTCACCCCTTTATAGCGCGCAATGGCCGCCACGTCCTTGTCTCCGCGCCCAGATAGATTTACGACAATGATTTTGTCCTTTCCCATCGTCGGCGCAACTTTCATGCAATAGGCTATGGCGTGCGCACTTTCAATTGCCGGGATAATCCCTTCGGCTCGCGAAAGATATTCAAACGCTGCAACTGCTTCGTCATCCGTTGCGCTTTCATAACGCGCACGCGCAATCGCGCTGAGCTGAGCATGTTCTGGACCGATGCCCGGATAATCCAACCCCGCCGAAATGGAGTGAACTGGTGCAATCTGCCCGCCTTCGTTTTGCAAAAACACCGACTTCATGCCGTGAAAGATCCCAGGACTCCCTTTTGCAATGGTGGCTGCGTGTTTGTCCGTGTCGACACCAAGCCCTGCCGCCTCGACACCAACGAGTTCCACCGTCGCGTCGTTGATAAATTCATAAAACAACCCCATCGCGTTGCTGCCTCCGCCGACGCAAGCAATCAGCATGTCGGGTAAGCGCCCTTCTTTCTCAAGAAGTTGCGCCTTGACTTCTTTGCCAATTACTTTTTGAAAATCGCGCACAATCGTCGGATATGGGTGCGGCCCCATGACCGAACCAAGCACATAAAACGTATCTTCAATCCTCATGGTCCATGCCCGAAACGCCTCGTTGACGGCGTCTTTCAGGGTTTGCGTCCCCGTAGTCACCGCGTGCACGCGCGCGCCGAGCAACTCCATGCGAAAGACGTTGAGTGCTTGGCGCTCCGTATCCTCACGACCCATAAAAATGTCGCATTCCATGCCCATCAACGCTGCCGCGGTCGCCGTCGCAACCCCGTGCTGCCCAGCGCCCGTCTCCGCAATCAGGCGTGTCTTCCCCATTTTCTTTGCAAGCAACGCCTGCCCAAGCACGTTGTTGATTTTATGCGAACCGGTATGGTTCAAGTCCTCTCGCTTCAAATAGATTTTCGCGCCGCCGAGGTCCGCTGTCATTTTTTCTGCAAAATACAGCAGCGACGGTCTTCCTGCATACTCTCTCAAAAGCGTGTCCAACTCATGCACAAAAGTGGGGTCGTTTTTGTAAAAGTAATACTTTTCTTCGACCTCAAGCACTGCATTCATGAGCGTTTCCGGGATATACTGCCCGCCGAACTCCCCAAA
>JBAXOJ010000092.1:0-8898 GCA_037133315.1 Clostridia bacterium | reverse complement strand
CCCAACCCCAACTCCGACCCCGACGCAGGTGCCTTTGCCAACCCCTGTGAAAAATTCATTGATTCGGGTCTTTATTGATACGGAAAACGGGGAGGAAGTGGTCAGCAAGTTCCAAAAAGTGAATGCGACAATCGTGATTGATGACGGCAAGTCCGCGCCATCTGTGACGCTTCCTAGAACGGCGATTACTTTAGAGGGCAGGGGCAATTCGACATTTGATGAAATCCCGAAGCAGTTTCCAAAATATCCTCTGAAGTTTGAGTTTGTAGATAAGCAGGCGCGCAGTGTCTGTGGCATGTTGCCGGCGAATCATTGGAACATGCTGGCGAATTTATACGACAAAACACTCCTGCGCAACGCCGTTGCCCTCAATCTTGGCGCGAATTTAAGCGGATTGCAGTGGACGCCGAAAGCGCAGATGATTGAAGTTTACTTGAACGGAAGATATCACGGTGTGTTCTTGCTCACCGAAGATGTGGAAGCGGGCCCTAATCGTTTGAACATAGACATGACTGGAGACACACCTGGATTCTTAGTTGAATGGGACATGCGTGCAAAGACGGAAGCCGATGCGACGTATAATGCTTTATTAGATAAAACTGGAAAGTCGCCGTTCGACTATTATTTTGTATTGCCGAAATTAAGTAGTGGCATTACTTTCACTTATAAATCTCCAAAGGGTGACAAGATGACGCAGGTGCAGCGCGATTATGTGAAAAAGACGGTCTCGGATATCTCGGATTTATTGGTTGCGCCTTCAAATGAGGCCTATTTGAACCGAGTCAATTTAAATAGTTTTGTCGATTACTTCATCGTCAATGATTTTTTCCAAAATAACGATGCCGTCAGTTTTTCTAGCATCTATCTCTTTCAGGACAAGGGCGGAAAGCTCAACATGGGGCCGATTTGGGACTTTGATCTCTATCTTGGAAACAATGGCGGGAATTCGGCGAATAAATGTCTTGAGTGGGGCAGCCCTTGGTTTAGCCAACTCGTCACAAAATCTTCAGCTTTTAAAACTGCGCTGAAGAGTCGCTGGAAGGTCGTCAAGCCGATTGTGCAATCTTCCGTATTGAATTATCTGGATACCTTGAATACAAAGATTCAAGATGCTCAGACGAGAAACTTTAACCTATGGAAAGTCATTAATTTTACGTTCTCTATCACGAAAAACAGAGCCCCGTCGGGAAGCTATGCAGGCGAAGTGACCTTTCTCAAAAATTGGCTCACGCAAAGGCTTGCATATGCTGATGGGTATTATTAGATGAAACTGAGTAAATAATTCTTGATAATTTCGCGCTCCCGTTGTAAAATTCAATCATACGAGGGGAGGGATTGTGATGTTTTGCAAAAATTGTGGAGTTCAGAATCGAGAAGGAATCAGATTTTGTGAGAATTGTGGTACGCCGTTGATGGCGGTGCAGCAACCACCAAAGAAGTCGCACGCGTTAGTCATCAGCGTCATCATCGGTGTTGTTGTGGTGCTTGGGGCTGGTTTGGCGTTTGTGCTCACACAGACGACTTTGCTGAGTGGGACTCCGCCTGTGGTGGCGCCCGTGGTAGTTACGCAGAACAGTTCTTTGGTCTCTGAGGGTGTCAACCGCGACGACCTAGGCAATGTCATGAATGGACAATACATTTTCGATGATGGCACCAGTCAGTTTTACTCTAGTTTTGATAAAAGTAATGCACCTCATATCTATAAGACAGAAAAAAGCACTGGTGTCACGAAGTCGATTTTCAATGGGTTCGGGTGGTCTTTCGCAGTATACAAAGA
Organism: Clostridia bacterium; assembly: GCA_037133315.1. Taxonomy (GTDB): domain Bacteria; phylum Bacillota; class Clostridia; order JBAXOJ01; family JBAXOJ01; genus JBAXOJ01. The sequence goes on along the minus strand of JBAXOJ010000092.1, from coordinate 7,121 downwards.
CTGGTTGTATTTTTCAGGAAACGAAGGACCTTACATTACCGGAACCTATAACTTGTACCGCATCTCTTTGGATGGATTGAAGATTGAAAAGTTGCGCGACATCTACTGTTACGGAATTAACTTTAACAAAGAGTGGCTTTATTATGTGAGAAAAGATAACAAAGATTCACAAAATTATTCAGTGAGCCGGTGTTCTTTAGACGGGAAGACGGAAGAGATTCTCGTGCAAGAAGGCAATGGGTACTGCATTATTTATAATGATAAGCTCTACTACTCTGGGAAGGACGGGTATCTTTACAACGCGAATCCAGATGGGACGCAAAAAGTGCAAATTGGGTCTGAAAAAGTTGACTCTTTCATTATTGGTGGAGGGAAAATCATCTTCCTAGATGCCACTTTTAATCTGCGCTCATCGGATATTGATGGACAAAATGTGAAGTTGATTAAATCGGCAATGCCCAATAATATAAGGGTAATGGACTCATATAAAGGCACCATCTACTATGTGAACTATAATCCGAAGAAATCCGAGGGCAGGAATGCTTTTCAGTATTTCGTGTATAAGATTAATATGGACGGCACAAACGATGTGCTGGTGCGGCAAGGGTATTCTACGGCTGCGTTTATTAACCTTTTGAACGATCAACTCTATGTGCTCGATTACGCAAGAGAGTCCGCAAAAGGGAGCATGGTAGCCATCGCGAAAAGTATGAGTTTAGATGGTGCGAATCCAGTAGAACTATACAGATAATACAGAGGAGACCATGAGATGCGACTTTATATTGTACGGCACGCGGATCCAGACTATGAAAACAACACCATTACGAAAGCGGGTCATTTAGAGGCGCAGGCACTGGCAGAGCGTTTTCAAACGCACGGATTTGACAAGATTTTTTCTTCGCCATTGGGGCGGGCGCTTGATACCATGAAATACACGACGGACCTGTTGCACATGGACTATGGGATTGAAGAGTGGACGAAGGAATTGTGGCCTGAGATGGTCGTGGAAAATGCAAAAGGCGAGAAAATGATGTCCATCGATGTGCCGGGGGAGTTGTACCATGCGGACCCAAAATACCTTTCGCAGGAGACGTGGCATACCTATGGGGACATTGCGCGCAGTGATGTGTTGCAATTCTATAAAAAGCTCGAGAATGACTCTGACGTGTTTCTGAAAAAGTTAGGATACGAAAGAGAAGGTGGACGGTACCGCTGTGTGCGGCCGAATCAGGACAAAGTAGCGGTGTTTTGCCATGCAGGGTTCGGGCTGACATGGATTGCGCATTTGTTGGCGATTCCGCCAACACTCGTCTGGTCAGGATTTTGGATCGCACCGAGCTCTGTGACGACCATTGTGTTCGAGCAACGCTCGAAAGACTGGGCAGTGCCGCGTTGTATTGGATTGGGCGATGTATCGCACCTTTACAAGGCTTCTTTAACGGAATCCTTGATGGGCATAAAAGCAAATTATTTTTAGGAGGGATGGGCATGCAGTTGAAACGGAACGCGAGTATTTTTGTGGTGATTGCATTATTGGTGTCACTTTTTGGGTGTAACAACCCCCAGCAAACTGGGGCCACAGAAAAAACGGTTGTGATATACACTTCGGTTGACCAGGTCTACTCAGAAAAAATATTTGCACTTTTCGAACAACAGACTGGCATCAAGGTCAAGGCCGTCTATGACATTGAGGCATCGAAGTCGGTCGGGCTTGCAAATCGACTCGTCGCGGAAAAAGCGCAACCCCAGGCAGATATATTTTGGAACGGAGAAATCCTGCAGACGCTTGATTTGAAAGCAAAAGGGGTGCTCGCGAAGGCAGACATTGCTGCGGCGAAAGAATTGCCCGCTTCATTTCAAGATAAGGACGGACAATGGTTTGGCTTTGGCGGTCGCGCACGGGTGCTGATTGTCAACACAGCAAAAATCAGTCTCGACAAATGTCCGAAGACATTGGAAGAACTTGCGACCAGCCCGTTTATCAAGGATGCTGGCATTGCGTATCCAGTGTTTGGTACGACGGCAACGCACGCGGCCGCGCTCTATGCGTACTGGGGTGATGTGAAGGCGAATGCCTACTATACATCTCTCGAAAATGCAGGGATTCAAGTGCTGGAAGGCAACAGCGTCGTGAAAGATTACGTGAGTCAAGGCAAGTTGTTATTCGGCATGACAGATAGTGACGATGCGTTGGGCGAAATGGCGAAAAATAAAGATTTGGCAATCATTTTACTGGATCAGGGTGCAAAGGACATGGGCACGCTGGTCATCCCAAACACCGTGGCGCAGATCAACGGGGCGCCACATCCGTCGCAAGCGGACGCGTTTATGGAATTCTTGCTGTCCAAGTCAACCGAGCAGGCCCTCGTCAACGACGGATGGATTCACATTCCAGTCCATAAGGGCGTGACCGCTTCCAAAGAATTTAACGCAGCAGCAATCAAAATCATGCCTGTGGATTTTGAGAAAGTGTATACCAAACTTGTGGTTTCAAAGAACGATATGACGAAAATTTTTGTCAAATAAGGAGCGTATGATTTGAACACTGCGATGCGTGTTGGCAAGTTCATGTTCATGGCAATGGGAGCGGTGGTGCTGATTTTCTTGACTGCCGCTCCTGTGATTAACCTGATGATCGGGTCGATTGCGTCCGCGGTAAGCGGGGCAACCGCGGTAGTGTTTTCGGATAATCTTGGGTTGCTTTTAAAAAGTGTCCTGCTTTATCTTGGTGCCGCTGGACTCTGCGTCGTGCTTGGGTTTTTGGTCGCGGTCTGGGTCTGGACCGCATTTGCGCGTCGGGCGTTACGTGTCGGCGTATTCCTCATGATTCTGATTCTTGTGCCACCGTTTGTGCATGTACAGTCCTGGATTTATTTTATGGATAAAATCAACGCGTTTCTTTTGCAGACAGCTGGCCTGACGCAGAACTTTTCAGGTGAGTTTGCGGTCATTCTGACCATGGCGTTTTCGTATTTACCAATTACGGCTGGGCTTTGTCTGATGGCGTTTTTGAGTGTGCCGGCAGAAATCACAGACCAGTGTGCCATGGAAAACGCAGGCCGCAAAGCGTTTCTTCAAGTTTATCTGCCGTTGGTCATGCCAGCCCTTTGCATCAGCGGTTTGCTGGTCTTTTTGCTCAACATCAACGACTACGGTATCGCGTCCGTCTTTGGCGTGAACGTCTTTTCATTAGAGCTCTATTCAAAATTTAGCGCAAATGGGGATGTGTATAGTGTGTTTTTTGCCGCCATTCCGATCATGCTCCTTTGCCTCGCGATGTTTGCGGTGCTCGGTGCCTACTTGTCGCGACAGCATTTTGCGTTTAGCGGCTTTCGAGGGAAAAATCCGTTTCGAACGGATGGATTTGTGCGCGCACTCGCGCGCGTTGGCTTCGCCATATTTGCATTGTTTGCATTAGTGCCGGTCGTGAATTTAGTGATAGAAGCGGCTTTCGTGAAGGACATTGGGACGGTTCTGTCGGGATCCGTGGAGGAATTTATTTTCTCGCTTTGGTCCAGCGCGCTGGCCGCTGTCGCCTGCATCATTCCCGCGATCCTCTTCGCCTTTCTATATGAACGGTCAAAACACAAGATGCTTTTGCTTTCCTTGGCGGCTTTGCCATTTATCTTGCCATCGGCCATTGGCGGAATTGCTATGATCAACCTTTGGAACTCGCCTTGGCTGCACGACGTCTATCAAAGCCCTTTTATGACTGCGATTGCGATGGTTGGGCGCTTTGCATTTATCGAGGCGCTGGTCATCACGTTTGCGATGATGCGTTTGGATCGCGCGTTGCTGGACAACATGCGCTTACATTACCCTGGCATCTGGAAGACGGCACAATGCCTCGTGTCCATGCTCTGGAAAGAGTGTCTTGCAGGCATCCTCATCGTGTTTGCTCTCGCGATGGGCGAATTCGGTGTGACGTTATTGGTGACACCGCCAGGTAGTCAGGCCATCACCATAAAAATCTACAACTATTTGCACTATGGCGCATCGGATATCGTGGCAGTGTTGTGCCTCGCAATGCTCGTGATCATGCTCGTGTTGTCAATGCTCGTGTTTTTGCTACTCAAGGGGGACAAATCGCATGAATAAAATAAAACGCATTTTAATCAAAGGAATCTGCGGGCTCGCCATCCTTGGGATCATCGCTTTTGTGGTCATCAGCATCAGCAAAGACATTCAAAATAACAGCAAGCGTGCCGGATTCGATTCCATTCTGACGGACAAGGATTTTTGCACCCTTGCCGTTGACGGGGAAACCGTTTGGGGTGGCGGCGCGAATGGGCTTTTCAAGATTGACAGAAAGACCATGCAAGCCCAGGAAATTGGTCGCTACCAGTTTGTCAGGGCGTTGCTTGTGACGAAACAGGGACTTTGGATTGGGCACGAAAACGGACTTACTTTGATGCAAAAGGACGCCACCACGACGTATTCGAATGCGACTGGCGCACTCCCAGACAACCGCGTCAATGCGCTGGAGCAAGATCGTGCGGGAAACCTTTGGATTGGCACGTGGGGTGGGGCAGTAAAACATGATGGGAAAAGTTTTACGACGTTTACAACAAAGGACGGTCTGCTGGTCGACATGGTCAACGTCATTCGGGCGGACAGCAGCGGAGCCATCTGGTTTGGCTCCTACGTAGCGCCGCGTGGCGGGATTTGTGTGTTGCGGAACGCAAAATGGCAGTACTTCACCCCGAAAGATGCTTTGCTACACGCAAACATCAATGCAATCATCCAGCTTCAGGACGGCAGTGTGCTCGCTGGCGGCGGGCTCTACACGAGCGGGGGAGGGACGCGATTTGTCGATGTGAATGGAATCTGGACGAAAACGGACACCCTGACGAAGGCCGATGGGTTGGCTGGGGAAAAGGTGCGCTCGCTCTTTCAGGATCGGACGGGGCGGCTTTGGATTGGTTCGGAGTACGACGGGGCGGTCATGGCGCGAACGGAGCTTTGGGGGATGGCGGATAAACTGGGGAAGGCTTCGCTCATCAAATTAGACACAAAATCTGGGCTGTGCGACAACGAGGTGAAAGTGGTCGTCGAAGACGCGGACGCGAACATCTGGTGCGGCACGCGCAGGGGCATCACGCGGATTTCGAAAGAGGCTCCACTGTGAAACAACGAGGCTTCGCATTCGTAGAAAACGACGCGAAAAGTAGAAACTGACGCGGTGAAGTAGAAAATGACGCGGCAAAGTAGAAACTGACGCGAAAAGTTAGAATATTTGTGCCCCTACAAGAAATCTGGATAACGCGTTATCCACGTTTCTTGTAGAGAGGCATTTTGTATAACTAAATTGGCTTAAATTGTTGAATATTTATGCAATGCGTATTATACTTCAATCAAAGAAAACTTTATCTTATGAATGAAAACTTGATGTTCGAAGGAGGTTTTAATCATGGTAGATTTTAGAGCGATGGAGGCACGTTTTTTATACCTCGACAAGAGTTTAAATGATGGACAAATATCGATGGAGCAGTTCAACGCGGAAATGGCGAAACTGACGGCACAAGATGAGCAGGGGAACTACTGGGCAATCTCTGGGAGCGGCTTTTGGCTTCTTTATAATGGAACGGAGTGGGTCACCAAGCAGAAAATCACACCGCAGCAGGCGCAGCCACAGTACCAACCACATGCGCAGCCACAGTACCAACCACAGGGGCAGCCACAGTACCAACCACAGGGGCAGCCACAGTACCAACCACAGGCGCAGCCACAGTACCAACCACAGGCGCAACCTCAGTACCAAAAGCAGGGGCAGCAGCAACAAGACTATCCACGCACGACTTGGGAACTTATCAAATACATTGGGAAAAACATTCCAAAACGCTTTCTGAAAATGTTGCCTATCACGATTACATGTGCAGTCGTGGCATGGCTTTTGCACACCTATCTTTTGGTTGTGGTGAACGAGGGCTTTGGTCCGAGCACTTGGCTGGGCGCAAACGCGTTGAATACGACTGGCAGTTTTTTTAGTTCGACGTTACTTTGGACGCTCGTTGGGGCAATGATTCCAATGATTATCGCGTTCTTGATGGGTGGCGGAAACCCAATCAAGCGACTGAAGGGTATGCTCTTTTTGCCAATTGACATCGCAAATAAAAGCGTCAAGGACGGTGGGCGAATTCTCCCATTTATGTGCTTTGCAGTGGGGCTTTCACTCTTAATCAATAATTTATTTTCAGGCCTTCTGGGACTGGTTGCTGGTGGAATCATTATGAGTTCCACGGTTGCGTTTGCAACTGGCGGTGGTTTTTTTGTACAAATGATTCGAATGATTTTCTTTGATGTGCAAACCTTTGTTTTGAAGAATTCAAAGGCGAAACTTGATCACGATAGTGTCGTGATGATCATTGGTGCAGCTGGTCTTTCTTTGCTTGTATTTGGGCTATTGAAGGCACTTCCACTTCCTTGGGGGTTCAATGTCTTCTTTAATTATGCATGGTTCTTGTTTGCAATTGTCGGGGTCATTTTACTTCTCGTCAGGAATAACAATATGAATAGACCAGTAAAGAATTTTATGATTTTTCTTGGGTTCTTTGGATTCACCATGTTCATGTATCAGGTTTTTGGTCTGCGCGTTTTCGCTGATGACGGCGGCTGGATTGAATCTGGCAGTAATTTTGGAGGTTGGATTAATAGTTCTGGTGCGGCGCAGGCGATTGCAAACGGACTTCCGCCTGCAATCGGTGGGTTTGTTGGCAGTGCGATTGGTGCTTCGCTAGGGGGAGGACTTCCGCCAATGATGCCAGACGGATTTGGCGGTGTAACAAGCGACCAGGGTGATGGCGGCTACGGCGACGGTACTGGCGATGGGGGCTATTATGGACCTGACGGTAGTACGAATGAAACCCCGTGGGACGGTTCTGACACAGGCGATGGCTCTGATACAGGCGACGGTTCTGATACGGGCGACGGCACTGGCACGGGCGACGGTGGCTATGGAGGCTCGGGAGACGGTTCTGATGCCGGCGACGGCACTGATACAGGCGACGGCACTGATACAGGAGATGGTTCCGACACAGGCGACGGCACTGATACAGGCGACGGCTCCGATACAGGCGACGGCTCCGATACAGGCGACGGCTCCGATACAGGCGACGGCTCCG
>JBAXOJ010000091.1:0-9010 GCA_037133315.1 Clostridia bacterium | reverse complement strand
ACTGACAGGCGGATTTGTCTAGTTGGAAGGAGTCAGACACGTCAGAATGACTCCATTGCATGCAGGTTGGTAGGAAAATGTGGTCGTCAATCCGGTTAGTGGTAGGAAAATCGACACGACAGTCCGATTTGCTATTTTACAAGCATTTTGCGCCATCGGCATGCTCTTACCTTTCAGCCCTTGACTTTGACTTTGCCTCTCAATGCCTCGCACTGCGTTGCATTGTAATTAAAAGATTTGAATTTTGTCGTAATTTTTGATATGATGAGTAAGCAAAATATGTGAAAGAGGAGGTGCTAGACATGGGCGATAAGAGCAAAGGAAGACGTGAAGTCAAGAAAAAGAAAAAGGTTGTCGCGACAGAAATCAGTACTTCAATGCCGGAAATTAAAACAGTCGTGACGCAACCAGAAGTCATAAAAAAGCCAAAAAAAGAGACGAATTAAATGAGGTTTTGCACATGAGAAAGGTTCTAGCAATCGTTTTGGTGATGGTCATTCTATTGACGTCATTTTATATGCCGACCGGAACTGTCGTTGCAATCACTATGCCAACGCAGATTAAGGTTGGCATCATGTATGCCGATCCACTGAAATATACATCGTTGTCTGAAAAGGTGAAGTTGAAGGCGACATCAGGCATCAAGGTCACACGGGCGGGGAAGACCCTTATGACGTTTGGCGCGAATGCCGTGCTTCATATTTTTAGTACCACGCACCTCTTGACAGAAATTACTGTGAAGACACCAGCGCAACTCGCTGCAACGGATGCAGTGAGCCCGACCGTCACACCGAAACCGACCGTCACACCGAAACCAACCGTGACACCAAAGCCAACCGCAACACCAACCCCGACGCCGACCACAGCGGGGGGGTACAAAATAATCAAATCAAAGACGAAAATGTCTCTGACGGGTCGTTACCATTTGAATATCAATCATCTTTTCCCGGATTTGAAATCGGTGCAGGCCTACCTTGCAAAAATGGATGCCGGCGGAATCTATGCGTTTCCTCTCTATATGAGTGCGGGATGGCACGTGTGTCTCGGCGGTTACAGTACCGAGGATCTCGCGAACAAAGCGGTGACGCGCCTTAAGACGGAGAACGTATGGTTGAAGACGACCGATCTTGATGTCTTCAATCCTGAGACGATTACGAATAAAACAGCGTATGGTCTGAAAAAGGACGACGGGAAACTCGCCATGATGGTCTATATCGGTGACAATAAACTCGAGTTTGAGCCAGTCACTGCAGGAGGCACCATCAATTTATACTTTGGCACAACCCCGAAAGAATATCGGGGTACGTTTCAGGTGTTTCGCGCAAGCGGAAAGTCCTTCACTGTCGTGAACATCGTTCCGTTCGAAGATTACCTGTGCGGTGTCATTCCGGCTGAAATCGGTGGCTCAGCGCCAACAGAAGCGCTCAAAGCCCAGGCGGTTGCATCGCGCACGTATGCGTATAATCAGATGTTTCCGAAAAGTCCCCATGCGTCAAGTGGGTTCGATATTTGTGCGACCGTGCATTGTCATGTTTACAGAGGGAAATCCGTGGAAACGACCGCAGCGAATAACGCGATTAAAGCGACAGCTGGTGAGATGGTGTATTACAAAGGGGCAGTTGCCAAGGTCTTCTACTATTCGTCAAACGGCGGTAGTACGGAGGATGTGAAATATGTGTGGGGAAGTTCGTATCCCTATTTGATCAGTGTCGTTGATAAGTATGAAACAAATACAACATCGAACTACATTTGGAAAAAAGTGATCTCGGCTGCGACGGTTTCTGCGGCCATGATCAGCCGGGGTTATGATTTGGGGACAATCAATGACATCCGCATCATTGAATTGACACCCGCAGGACGACCGTATCATGTGCAAGTGTTGGGCTCGAAGGGGGTCAAGAACTTCTACAACGAAAGTTGCAGGACTTTCCTTGGACTCCCAAGTCAACTTTATACATTAACGACGGATGCCGACACGAATGTGTTGAGCAGTGGAGGAAAAAACGTCAAGACCAGACTGGCTTCCTTGACCATTCAGTCTGCTTCGCAAACGACTTCGTTTGACATTTCGTCAAAAAAGGTTACAATTCTCAGTGGCAGTGGTGCTACGGATACGGTGCCAACACGCCCGACAACCTATACTTTTAACGGAAGAGGTTGGGGGCATGCCATTGGTATGAGTCAAAATGGCGCAATGGGACGTGCGAATAAGGGGTTCCATTATGATGAAATATTGAAGTTTTATTTTCCTGGTACCACGATTGAATAGAGAGGTTTTATGAAAACGTTAGATTTTAACTATACACTGCCACCGGAACTCATTGCGCAGCATCCTTTAGAATGTAGATCATCTTCCCGCCTTTTAGTCATGGACAAGGTCGAGGGGACCCTCACGCACAAGACGTTTGAGGGTATTTTGGATTATCTTTCGCAAGGAGACTGTCTCGTGTTGAATGATACGAAGGTGATTCCAGCGCGGATATTCGGAGAAAAAGAGTCAAGTGGTGGGCAGATTGAATTTGTATTGCTGAAAAAAATCCAAGGCGATGTGTGGGAAGTGATTTTGAAACCTGGGCGTAAAGCAAAGCCAGGGGCGCGTTTTGTGTTTGGCGGCGGAATTTTGAAAGCGGAAATTTTGGAAATCGTGGCTGAGGGGAACCGATTGGTGCGTTTTGAATACGAAGGGGTATTTGAAGAAATCCTTGATGCCATTGGCACGATGCCATTGCCACCTTACATTACAGAGAAACTCGTGGATCAGACGCGATACCAGACGGTGTATGCGTTACACAAAGGATCTGCCGCTGCGCCTACGGCTGGGCTGCATTTTACTCCAGAGTTGCTACGTCAGGTGGAAGAAAAAGGAATTGGAATTGCATATGTAACTTTACACGTCGGGCTTGGTACGTTTCGTCCCGTGAAGGCTATCAATATTTTAGAACACCATATGCATGCCGAAAGCTTCTCGATTTCGGAAGAGGCCGCTGCAAAAATAAATGCGGCGAAACAAGGCGGAGGCAGAATCGTTTCCGTAGGAACGACAAGCACGCGCGTCTTGGAATCGGTTGCCGATCAAGCGGGACTTGTGCATGCTTGCGCGACAGAAACATCCATCTTCATTTACCCGGGATATCAATTTCGTTGCGTGGATGCCCTGATTACAAACTTTCATCTCCCAGAGTCGACTTTGATAATGCTGGTGAGTGCGTTTTCGAAAAAGGAATTTGTACTGCATGCATATGAACAAGCCGTCAAAGAACGCTATCGCTTTTTTAGTTTCGGCGATGCTATGTTGATCAAATAGAAAAGGAATTGAGAAAATTGACAAAACACGCAGTCTATTACGAACACATTCATACTTGCAAACAGAGTGGCGCCAGGCTCGGAAAGGTGCACACCCCGCATGGCAGTTTTGATACACCTGCCTTCATGCCAGTTGGCACGCAAGCCACGGTCAAAGGGATGTCTCCGCGCGAACTGGAGGAAATGGATGCGCAAATCATTCTCAGCAACACCTATCATTTGTACTTGCGTCCAGGCCACGAACTAATCAAAGCCGCAGGCGGATTGCATGCGTTTATGCACTGGGATCGGCCAATCCTTACCGACAGCGGTGGGTTTCAGGTCTTTAGCTTAAGTACCCTGCGTAAAATATCGGAGGAAGGTGTCGAATTTCGGTCTCATAAGGATGGCTCGAAGCACTTCTTGACGCCAGAAAAAGCGACACAGATTCAGAACGCCCTTGGTGCAGATATTATTATGGCTTTTGACGAATGTATTCCGTATCCCGCAGACCGCGAGTATACACAAAAAAGTCTCGAACGCACGACACGCTGGGCGGCACGGTGTAAAGATACGCATAGGGACATCGAGAAGCAATCGTTGTTTGGAATTATCCAAGGCGGGATGTATGAAGATCTGCGCACGCAAAGCGCAAACGAACTCATCGCCCTTGATTTTCCAGGCTATGCCATTGGTGGCCTCAGTGTTGGGGAGCCAGCAGAAGAAATGTTTCGCATTCTAACCCATCTTGTGCCTGCAATGCCAGCAGACAAGCCGCGCTATTTGATGGGGGTGGGGACTCCAGACTATTTGTTTGAGGGTGCGATTGCTGGTTTGGATATGTTTGATTGCGTGCTGCCGACACGAATTGGTCGCAATGGTACTGTTTTGACTTCTAAGGGAAAAATGATTGTCCGCGACAACAAATATGCAAGTGATTTTACTCCAATGGATGAAACATGTGAATGTTACGCTTGCAAGAATTTCACAAAAGCATATATTCGACATCTGATCAAGGTGGATGAAGTGCTTGGAATTCGATTGACTTCCTTGCATAATTTACATTTTCTTCTAAATTTGATGCGGAATATGCGTGAAGCAATCAGAAATGATGCACTTTTAGATTATAAAAGAGATTTTTTTAGTGCATTTGGGACAAAATAATGGTATGATGAGTATAAAATTTTTCGGAGGTGTTTTTATGGATCAGGGTACTATTACTACTATAATCTACGTGGTTGTGTTTGGAGCAATGATTTTCTTTTTATTCATTCGCCCACAAAAGAAAAGGGAAAAAGAAGCAAAAGCAATGATTGCTGCACTCGTGGTTGGATCGAAAATCGTGACAATCGGTGGCGTAGTTGGGACCGTTGTACATGTCGGTGATGATGAAGTGACGATTGAAACCAGTGTAGAAAAGACGCAATTGGTTTTCTTGAAGTCTGCTATCAGCACGATTAGAGAGAAACCAGCGGATACCGTGTTAGAAACAAAGTAGGCAAGGATGATTTACTTGGAGGGTTTACAATGAAACATGTAAAGACAATTTCAAAAGCAGTATTAAAGGAAACAAAAGCCATTGGTTGTGGCGAATGTCAAGCATCCTGCCAGTCAGCTTGCAAGACTTCCTGCACAGTAGCGAATCAGTCTTGTGAAAAGAAATAATGGATTGAAATGATTCATAAGTATAAGATGTTTGATACGTATATCATTGTTGATGTCAATAGCGGTGCCGTTCACGGCGTGGATGGAATCGCTTTTGCGTTGTTGGGCGATGCCCAAAACGGTGAGGATTTTAAAGTGGTTGCGCTTGAAAATTACAAAGCGCTCGCAGATATCCATGGGGAAGAAAAGGTAGAAGAGGCATTTGAAGAGCTTTTGATGTTAATTGATGAGGAAATGCTTTTTTCAGATGAACCATTTGAAAATTATGCCCCTGATATCACGTCCAAGCCAATCTTAAAATCACTCTGTCTCCATATTTGCCATGACTGTAATTTGCGATGCAAGTATTGTTTTGCTGGAACAGGGGCGTTTGGAGGCAAGCGCTCCATGATGTCACTCGATGTTGGCAAGCGTGCAATCGATCTCATCATCAAGGAATCGGCACACCGTCATAATCTTGAAGTTGATTTTTTTGGCGGAGAACCGTTAATGAATTTTGAAGTCGTAAAGGGAATTGTTGCCTATGCGAAATCAAAAGAAACGGAGTTCCATAAAAATTTCCGCTTTACGTTAACCACGAACGCAGTCGCCTTATCCGATGATAAAATTGACTATATTAATCGCACGATGCATAATGTCGTGTTGAGTATCGATGGACGAAAGGAAACCAACGATAACATGCGTTTGCGGTTGGATGGAGCTGGTTCTTATGAAACGATTATTCCAAATATTAAAAAACTAGTGACGGCACGCGATGGCAAGAATTATTATGTGCGTGGCACCTTTACGAGAGAAAATCTTGATTTTTCAAACGATGTCCTGCATCTTGCAGAGATGGGATTCAAACAGATTTCTGTTGAGCCGGTGGTTGCGAATAGTGAATCTGGGTACGATTTGCGCACGGAGGACCTGCCGATCCTGTTCCAAGAATATGAAACGCTAGCGAAAGAATATGTTGCGCGAGAAAACTCTGGAAATGGGTTTACTTTCTTTCATTTTATGATAGATTTAAATGACGGTCCTTGCATTACAAAACGCACCTCTGGATGTGGTGCGGGTCATGAATACGCGGCAGTTACGCCAGAAGGCGATTTGTATCCTTGCCATCAGTTTGTTGGACAGGAAGAGTTTAAAATTGGCGATGTCTATGCAGGCGTGCAAGGAGAAGCCATTCGAACTTCCTTTCGTGCTTCCAACATCACTTCGCGCGATGAATGTAGCAACTGTTGGGCGAAATATTATTGTAGTGGTGGGTGCGTCGCAAACGCGTGGCAGTTCAATCATGACATCAATGTGCCGTATCGTGTAGGTTGTGAATTAGAAAAGAAACGCGTCGAAGTGGCGCTTTGGATCAAAGCAAACATGATTTTGGGAGAACAATAGGACGGGGATAGTATGCTTGAGAAAAAGAAAAATGTACTATTTATTATGTCGGATCAGCTGAAATATGCTGCGATTGGTGCACATGGGAATCAACAGGTTTTGACACCTAACTTGGATCATTTGGCGCGGTCTGGTTGTGACGTGGAGAATTTCTTTACGAATTCTCCAGTCTGTGTGCCAAGCCGTTGTACATTTATTACTGGGAAATATCTTCACGCTCATCACATTCGTGAAAATCACACGGTACTTGAAGAAAATCGCGAAATTCATTTGTTTCGCATGCTAAAACAAGAAGGCTATTTGCTTTCTTACTCAGGCAAGAATCATGTACTAATTGAAAGTGAATTTGAGAATTTTGATTTTGCATCAATCGATGATAATAGAACTTATTCGAGTGAAGAAAGATTAATGAAAGATGAGTTGAAAAAAAGATCCCAACAGGTAGGAAGTCACGCCTATCAAATTGCTGGATTTCATGATTTCCCTAAGGAAGCAACTCCTGCTTGGAATGTTACGACATCTATGATTGATTCTTTAGAAAGCATGAAAGATGTTAACCGCCCTTTTTGCGCGTTTCTATCCATTGTGGAACCACATTATCCACATGTTGCGCCAAAAGAGATTTGGGATATGTATGAGGGAGTTGACTTTGAAATTCCTCTCGCATGTGAGGATGATTTACCTAATAAAGCATCCAGATTCATAATCAAACAAAAGGCACAGCATTCAAATGAGGCCTCCTTACAAGAAAAGAAAAAATGGATGAGAGCTTATTATTCTCTGATTACCTTGGTTGATATGCAAGTTGGCCGCATCGTGGATTGGCTCCAGGCAAACGATAAATTGGAAGATACGATTATCGTGTTTACTTCTGACCATGGGGAATTTGGGTTTGAACATGGTATGAATAAAAAGGACTTGGTTCTTTTGGATTGTTTATTGCATGTACCACTTATGATCAGCTGGAAAGGCAAAATTGCACCGCAAACACTAACAGGGACACTTGCAGAACAAGTGGATGTGTTACCAACCATTCTTGATTTGCTTGGCGTTTCGAGTCATCGAGGCGTCCAAGGCAAGAGTTTTGCGCAGTCGTTGTTAACGAATACGAAAAATGCACCTGTGCATCATAAAGATGCTGTGTTTGCGGAAGTGAATCCTCCTTGGCTTTTCAATACATATAAATCATATGAAGAATATGTTGCACATTGTTTGGAAAAAGGCATCGGCGACGCACCTTTTAATATTCCTGGTGATTTCACAAAATCGATTCGTACAAAGGAACATCGATACATTTGGTATGGGAATGGAGAAGAGGAACTTTACGAGTTCATCAATGATCCGGGAGAAACGAAGAATTTGGCACTTGACCCTGCATACAAGGATTTGAAGCTGAACATGAAACTACAGTTGCTTGAGTGGAATGCACTTTCTGAAGACCCAGTTGACCCTTCTATTAATGCGCGGTTGCAACGACAATACAGCACTTGGATTGGGAAAAACGAATATAATTATTCGCAATGGCTTCCTTATTGGATGCTTCCAGACTATAAAAAATCCTTGGAAAAGTATTATTAATCATTGGTAGGTATTGACGTTTCAAGGGTAACACCTATATAATTAACAAAGTTATTTACTATTTAGGAGGCGCAAACAAAATGAGAGGTAAAAATGCTTTTAAGTTTTGGAGTGTAATCATCGCCACAGCATTACTCGTGGTTTTTGCATTGACAGGACTTAACATCGGAAAAAACAGTTCGAGTCAGATCATTAAAGGATTTAAAGATGTACGAACGGGCATTGATATCACTGGTGGTGTAACTGCATTGTTACAACCAGCAGATGGAGAAGTCATCATTCCTGACGATTTGAAAAAGAATCTTGATTCTATCAAAGCAAGTATAGAAGTCAGATTAGATGGGCAAGGCATTTTAGATAAGAATATTTTCCCGGATTATACCAACGGCAGAATTATTGTAGAAATCCCATGGAAACAAGGGGATGCAACAAAAGATGCGAATAAATTAATCGAAGATTCGATTGTCGTTGCAAAACTTTATTTTCAAGAGGTGAAACCAGCAAGCGCGGTTCTTCCAATTGAGACAACTGCACCAACGACAAAGCCAGGTGCGAAGAATACGCCGAAACCAACCACAAAGCCAAAAACGTCTCCTGCGCCGACACCAACTGTTTACACAATCAAGAGCGAGGGTGGAAGTTATCAAAAGGTCAATAATAAAATCCTGCTTGAGGGAGATGACATTAGCACCGCTTCCAGCGTGTTTTCAACGAGTGAAGGTTGGCATGTCCAATTAGAATTCTCACCAAAAGGACAACAGAAGTTCTTTTCTGCCACAACCGAAGTTTCCAAAAACAAAACGCTGCTCGGTATCTTTATGGATGAAACGTTGATTTCGGCTCCAACGGTTGAAGCGCCAATCAATGGTACATCTGCAATCATCAAAGGAAAATTCACAGCAGAAGAAACCACGTCTCTTGCAGACAAAATTCGCTCTGGTAAATTACCATTCAAATTAAAAGTGGCTCAAATTGAAGAAATCAATGCGTCACAAGGACAACAAGCGTATACCATTACGATTTATGCTTTGTTATTAGCTTTGATTCTCATCATGATATTTATGTTAGTGTATTATCGATTGCCTGGTTTGTTTGCAGGCAT
>JBAXOJ010000090.1:0-9142 GCA_037133315.1 Clostridia bacterium | reverse complement strand
CCATCGATAATGCCATCCAGGTACACATCCCCAGGAATGAGTGATTTGTCACCTAGTTCTACCGTTGCGCCTGCAACGGTCACATCGAAGTTTCTCGTCAGACAACCATTACGTGAGACAGAAACAAAATATTTGCCATCATCTAAGATTGGAATTTGTGCCATTTTAGTGACTGGATCGACTGTTGTTGTAAAAAGAATTTCATTTGACATATAAGTCGGTTTCATCGTGATATGCGTTCTTCCATTCGCCATGATATACGCGTCATACACGGCATCGCCTGAGTTCATCGGGTCGATGGCGGTCAAACAACTGAATCGAATCATTTTCGTATTTGCGACAAGTTCTATTGTAAACAAGTCTGGACGCGAATATACAGTCGCTCCTGTTGAAACAGGATACTGAAGTACATTTGTTGTACTATAGATAAGTTTGCTGACAACCGTGCCCGCCACAGTTTTATGGAAGTACGAGAAGGTAGCGTCATCTATCGTGTTCAGTTTTCTAAACGTCATTTTTAACATCGGCACCTCAGTCGCTGCACTGAGTGATAGGGTCGCGCCTGTGTTTTTCGCATATCCAATCAAAGCGTAATTCCCTGAAGTGATAGCGGATGTATTTTCAATTTGGAAGGATGAGAGATTATAGCCTGTCAACTGGGAAGCCCCTAATACTTCAAAATATGGTGCAATCGCAGCTGCGGTCGCTAGTTTTGCATTCGGCACATCCGTCTTCGGATCAGCAAAAGTCACAGGCACCACTTTTGTCTTGTCGTACCCAATTGCCCAGGAGAAACTATTGACGTTCATGACGCCTTTCAATTTGCAAAGCACTGTGATGAATCCATTTCCGTTGTCCTGCACTGTCGTCTTCATGCCCGCTGGGGCTGCGTTCACGACAATGGTATTGTCACTAGCAACAACTGGTGGCATGGTCGGCGTTGGAGACGGGGTTGGCGTTGGTGTAGGCGTAGGGGTCGGTGTAGGAGTCGGGCTTGGTGATGGCGGGGCGATGAGTGGAACAACGGGTGTCGGACGAGCAGTAGGCAAAGGGGTCGGGGTTGGTGTAGGCGACGGACTTGGTGTCACACCTCCCACATAATACTTCGGCGCAACCGCATCGAACAAATTCCCAATCCGCACTTCATCAATTGCTGCTTGACTCGAAGACCCTTTATAGAATGAGATGCCAGAAAATTGAAAAGCTTTTGTCGTAATTTCAAATTGTGCATCTGGTGCGCCTAGTGTTGGGTCGGTCAGTGGAGTCGGATTCAAATACATCTTCACGAGTCCGCCGTTTTCGGTAAAATCAATCTTGACCACAACAAAGACAGTTTCCCCAACGACGATTTCTTTGTTCGATAGAGCATATCCGGTTGGCCCCACTTTCAATGTCCAGTAATATTTATTGTCTGCCTTTTTCGAACTAGCCCCATACCCACCAAAAGAAATATTATAGTAGGTTGTATTTCCATCGTTCAGCCACCAACCCATTGAGTCATTATGAAGGCCTAAGAAATAATTCAAATCCACTTTATCGGTGCGCATGAGACTAGACATCCAGATCGTCGTCCCAGCTTTCCCGAATTTATAAGCGTCATTCAAGAACTTTTTCATCTCAAGCGATGAAGTTGAGTTTGTCATCAGTTTTCTTCCCGCATAGGCATAATTCGGATAATTCGTCAAATAATTTCCTACATAAGCAATTCCTTTATTCGGTAAGGGCGATGCCGATTCTACCAGAATACTCGGCGTAGGCACTGCGTTGCTAATTACCCACCCACCATTCCAGTTGTACCCGCCGTTGGCACCATTAATTGGACCAGGAGTATAGTCAAATCCATCATACGCAAATAGCGTCGGAGGCATCGGCGTCGGCACAGGCGTCGGCGTAATGATTGGCGTAGCCATTGGTGCAGTCGTGCCAATCGGATAGAATCCTCCGCCAGGCGGTGCAAACACCACGTTCGAGTCATCATAATACCCGATTGCATTGATTGCACGCACATAATAGTAATATCCCGTGCCACTATTCGAAGTCACATCATCAAATGTCGTGTTGCCCGCACTGATCGTGCCAACGAGTGAAAAGCTATTCAAATTTGGTACAGGATTGCCCTGCGTTTGCGAAGCATATACATTATAATATGTTGCGGTCGGTGATGCGCTCCATGTGATGCGATTCGCGGTGCGCGCGCCAACGTTCACGCCAGTGATACTTTGAATAACTGGTGCTACGGGAGCCTGCTTTGAAACATTGTGGAACGTATACATATAGACTCCGCACGGCACCATACCGTCTGCATGTGCGCCCGTGTTTTCGTTGACGACAAAGTGTTGGCTGAAGTTCGCCAAAGGAATCGTCTCCGTCTGAATGGCTACATTCTGCGCTTCAATATTGCTGATTCTCGGATTATACTTCGTGCCATCCCACTTGCCTTCCATCTTCCGCAACGTGACGGATTCACAGTTCGTAAACGGCAGATTGAATTCTGCTTTCGCGTAGCCGGCATTGGACGAGAAAGGATAATTATCAACCTTACGGTTTAACACAAAGACCGTGTAATCGTCTCCATTTCGCGTTGCGTAAGCACCAACCATCGGACTATCTAACGACGCGACACGCGTTCCGATTGGCGGAATATCATAGGTTGGCCCGTCAACGCTCTTCACATTCAAGAAGTCGCCACGCGCGTATTTCGTATAAAGAGTAAGTGCATCAAATGCGGGATAGGTCTGCCCTGACATTCTTGGTACCCCAGGCACATTCCAAGCGTGCGAGGTCCAATAGTTTCGATTGCTGTTAAAGGTAAAGAAATTCTGCATATCATATTCATAATACGCTGCGCGCACAAGGAATGAGTCAAGTGTAGAAACGGCACCGACCATGGATTTTTGCATGTCATTATTTTTCTCGACCAGCAATTTCTGCTCCGGTGTCGTCGCGCTTCCCGGCAGTGAATACCCCGGGCCTGCTTCATAGGATCCAAGTGGTTGCGTGAGTCCCACGGCATTCCGAGCTGCCAAAAAGGCCTTTGCGTCAGGATCCGCCTTCTGAATGCCATACAATGCAGTATAAAAATAGCCGCCATCCGTCGCATCAAGAATCGTACCTTCATCCCAGCCGCCATTATAGTCTGCGCGGTAAAGTGCTTTTGTATTTGGCGATTTCACACCCTCGCCCATCTCGTATTTATTGACCGCCCAGCCTCCAGCGACAGGATATATTTTGTCTTTCAATGCGTTCCAGTATGGAGATTCTCCCATTGTCTTCAACACATATTCTTGAAAAAGACCGTAGGTATTTCCCGTCGAATAGCTTACACCAGTCGTCTGATCGGTTGTCGAAGGAAAGGTCCAAGGAGCAAACATGCCGTTCCAAGTCTCATTGGAAATCTCAAAATAAATTGTTGAAAATTCGTCACTCCACGGTGCTGTCTGTCCAGAAATATAGCGTTTGTAGGCGCTTGGTTTGGATGCAGGCGTATCAATAGCCGGATTATAAGGAGCGCTGATATACTCGACCAAATCCTTCCACTCTTTTTCATTCATGCTCATTTCAATCTGCAACCAAGGCAGTGTATTGGTATCCTTGCAAAGTTTAAACTGGTTATAAAGGGTTGAACCGCCACCCGCTGTACCATTGAAGGCACCTGGTGGATTCAGCAACATGTCCATGTCATGGTTGAAGTTACCGCTCTTAATAAAGGTATGATTTCTGAGGACTTTGAACCCGGAATCCACAAGCAACTGCTTGGCATCAGGCATCCAGTCGGCAAACGTAACTGCTTTATTATAGATTTCATAATTATCGATATAAAACTTCACAGGTCCCTGGACTTTCAATACAAACTGGTCGGTTCCTGTTGAAGTACTAATACCCGGTGGCACTAAAAAGTCATAGGTATACTTTTGCCATTCATTTGTGAGAGTAAAGGTCTTCTTCGGAATTCTAGTTGAATAATAACCCGTCAAGGAAAATTCCGCCGTGGTAGTCTGCACGCCGTCCTTCTTCATCCAGGCCTGCATCGTGTAGGTTTGACCTGGTCGCAAAATATGATACCAGTCTCCACCCGTCGCACTGACACCGGAAATACTGTAAATAGCTGAATTAAACTGTGCCGAAGCATCTTTCAAATCGATCATTGCACAAGTTTCACCCTTATCTGTAAAATCAGGCGGTGTCGATCCATGCGGAACAAACTGATAGGTCTTGTTTGCATATTCATCAGGAAAAAACGGAATCAATGTCTTTGTCTGATTCCCTGCCGTCGCATCAAAAATTCTCGGACTCAGATTCGCGATTCTTGACCACGAATAAAACTTCTTCCGCACAAATACCATGTCATCTTTTTTCACTGGATTGTCCGGTAGGTTCTGTGACAACATCAAGTGAAATCCATGCTGATTTTCCGGTGCAAAATATGATTTATAGACCTTATATCCCACGACGTTTGGGTCGCTGGATGCGGTCCAGTTAAAGATAACCTTCGTGGAATCGCTTTCGGTTGCCGTAAAGTTGACCGGTGCGGCAGGTGTTGGCGCAGCCGAAGGAGATGGTTTAACCGCCAAATAGTTATTTGCAGGAAGTGATGTCGGACTTGGGTTGACCGACGGCGCAGCCGTAAACGTAGCGGAATCCCAGTTCGATTTGGCCGACTCATTGCCTTTGTTGTCGATTGCTGTGACTGCAAAGTAATATGGCAAACCCTTGTGCTCCCATGGATCCCAGTATGAATTCGCTGTATTTCCTACGACGATTTTGTCGTAAAATACTTCAAATGATCCACTACAGTAAAACTTGTCGATTGTGTCTGTTCTAACTAATTGCATCACTCCGTTAATAGGGCGATATACGCGCACATCCGCACCATCGAGCATGCCTTCCATATAGGAATCATAGCTGCTAATTACGGTAGAATTTGAAATGATTTCATTTGGCGAATCTCCTGACGGAACATATTTATTCTGAAATAGGATCGGCTCCATTCCGCCGCCGTCAATACGAGAATTCAACTCACTGCTGGACGCAACACTATTCGAATAGGTCACCGACCAGTCACCTGGGTCCGTATGTGTGACATTTTCCGTCACATCGAATACTGCTGTTTTATTGAACTTTTCTTCCGCCGTGAGTGTCGCTAACGCTTTTGTATCCGGCCAAAGCCCAAGATGAATCGAACCACTTGCAAAAAGTGCCGAACATAAAAAAACGACTACCAATATCCACGATATTTTCCTCTTCATAGTAAGAACGCTCCCCCAAAAGTTTTTTCTAATTTAATTATAACAGTGAATGGGGAGAATTGAAAGGTAAAATCTAATCTTGCAGCATTGGCTTAATAACATCCAAAACGCCCGCGCGCAAGTTTTCCAAACTCTTTTCCGTCGCGTCAAGGGTTTTCTCAGAGACACCATAATAGATTTTAATTTTCGGCTCCGTCCCGGAAGGCCTAATGCAGAACCAAGCGCCGCTCATCATCTCATAATAAAGCACATTGGATGCTGGTAAGTCCATCGTTGCCACAACACCCGTCAAAAGATTTGTGCGCGTCTTTTTTTCATAGTCGCGAATGACCTTCACAGCGGCATCGCCAAACGTCTTCGGCGCCATTTCCCGCAGGGTTTCCATGGTCGCTAAGATTTTCTCAACACCCTCTTTCCCTTTCAGTGTGAAGTTGTCAATCCCTTCAATCGAATACCCGTATTTTTGGAACAACGCTTGCAGGCCTTCGTACAAGGTCATGCCCTGTTTTTTGTACCAAGCAGCCATTTCAGCAATCAGCATGGATGCAATGACACCATCTTTGTCTCGCGCAAACGTTCCTGCGAGATATCCGTAGCTTTCTTCGAAACCGAATAAGTACTTTTGGTCTCCGAATTCATCTCTGCACTTGATTTGTTCTCCAATAAACTTAAAGCCAGTCAACACCTCAACCAATTCCACATCATACGCCTCCGCAATCTTTCTTGCGAGTTCTGTGGTCACAATGGTTTTGACGATGAATCCATTTTTGGGTAGCGTTCCATTTTGTTTCATGGCAGAAAGAATGTATTCACAGAGAAGCATGCCCGTCTGGTTTCCTGTCAGCACCGCAAATTCTCCGTCATTCTTTCTCACAACCACGCCTACACGATCGCAATCAGGATCGGTCCCTATAATTAAGTCGACGCCTTCTTTTTTTGCCAGTTTGATAGCAATTTCGAAGCATTCTTTATTCTCTGGATTCGGAGATTTTACAGTAGGAAATGCAGGATCCGGCAACTCTTGTTCTTTTACGACAAGGAAGTTGAATCCACCAGAAGCCAGAATCCTTCTCACAGGGATGTTGCCCGATCCATGGATTGGGGTGTATACCACTTTGAAGTCAGGTACTTCCGACGCAATCTTCGGATTTATGCTCAGACTTCGCAAGTCGCTATTGTAATCATCATCAATGGAACTTGGCATCATCACAATTAATCCTGTATCAAAGGCTGCCTTTGCATCCATCACTTTGATGGTAGTTAGGTCTGTGATTGCTTCAATTTCAGCATAAACAATCTCGGTGCCTTCTAGAGAAAGTTGTCCTCCATCCTCGCCATACACCTTGTACCCGTTGTATTCTTTGGGGTTATGACTCGCCGTAATCACGATGCCGGCGGTGCACCCAAGTTTGCGAACAGCATACGAGATCATTGGTGTTGGCCGAAGGGCATCGAAAAGAAATGATTTTACACCATTCGCGGCGAAGACTCTTGCTGCTTCTAACGCAAACTCCGCCGAACGATAACGCGCGTCGTAACCAATCGCGATGCCGGCGTTCATTGCTTCCGCGCCTTGCTTCACGGCAAATACCGCAACGCCCTGCGACGCCTTGCGCACGGTGTATAAATTCATGCGATTCGTACCAGCGCCCAAAATGCCTCGTAGCCCACCTGTGCCGAACTCCAAATCCCGATAAAAACGCTCTTCGATTTCAGCATCATTGCCCGCAATTGCAGCCAACTCGTCTTTTGTATCTTGATCAAAATAGTCGTGCGTCATCCAAAAATCATAACTTTCTCTAAAATTCATGATTGTTCCCCCAAAATATTTATCTATGCAATGTTACCAAAAGCGAGACTAAATTTCAACTTCTTGCATGGCATTAAATTCGTAGAAATATCCTTTTTTCGCCATCAATTCTTCATAACTGCCAGTTTCAACGCATTTCCCGTCTTTCACCACGACAATTTTATTCGCACGTCTTACCGTAGATAGTCGATGCGCCACAATAAATACCGTTCGATCTTGCATCATACTATCGATGGCCTGCTGCACCATCGCTTCTGAAATCGTATCCAGTGCGGACGTCGCCTCGTCAAAAATGATGACCTGTGGATCGCGGATGAGCGCGCGCGCGATTGCAATTCTCTGCTTCTGCCCTCCAGAAATACGATTCCCATGCTCACCCACATTCGTATCAATGCCGTTCGGCAACTTATCAATAAACTCTTTGATGTTCGCCATTTCTATCACTTTATCAAGTTCCTCGTCTGTCACATCACTCAATCCATAGGTGATGTTGTCGCGAATGGATCCGCTGAACAGCATGCTAGTTTGGGGCACGACAGCGATATTTTGGCGGTACTCTTTTAAGTCAACATTTGTAATATCAACGTCATCAATTAAGATTTGACCTCCACTCGGTTGATCATAACCTACAATGATATTGAGGAGTGTGGATTTCCCAGCACCAGATTCGCCCACAAATGCGACACTTTCCCCGGCTTCTACGGTCAAATTGAGTCCATCAAAAACATACTCGCCCTCTTCCGCATCTGGATAACGATACTTGAAATCAATAAACTGGAACTTGCCTTTGAGCCGTTTCAATTTTCTTTTTCCAGTATTCAATTCCACATCTTCCGCCGCCAATACTTCCGATACGGATACCAAGGATTCTCGGCCACTTGCAAACTGTGGATAGATGGCAAGAATGCCATTGATTCTTCCAACAATCAAACTGAAATAAGTCTGAAATAACACGATATCCCCAATTTGAATGACTTTGATATAGGCCAAATAGCCAGTAAAAAGCAAGCACACGATTTGAAAAAAGTAGATAATGACAAAACTCAAAGAACCAAACAGTGCATTCGTCATGTCCAGTCGATGCCCTCGTTTTTCAACTTTTGCAACCTGATAGTCCATCTTGCTGATTTCTTCGTCCTCCAAGCCGTGCGCTCGTGTCAAAGGGATCATATCCACCATTTCAGAAATTCTCGCTGACATGTTTTCAATCTCTCTTCTAAAGTCGGCGTTTCGCAATTTGATTTCTTTTCGAAACATAAAGGTTGAAATACTCGCCATCGGCGCAACCAATACATAGAAAACGGCCACCATCCAATTGACTGAAATGGCAATCGCCATAGAAACTGCAATTTCCGCAACCGCAGGGAGAATGGTACTCATAATATTATTGGCGAGATTTTGGATTTGCTCGACATCTCGCAACAGTTTCGACTGAATGCGTCCTGAGCGAAATTCTTTATAAAACTGAATGGAGAGCATCTGAAATTTTCGAATCAAAGTCGCACGTATGCCGGCTTCCATGCTTCTCATGGAACTACTCACGAGTTTGACATAAAGTTGGTGAAGTGGAATGTTCATAATTAACGTGCCTGCTAATACGCCAAGATTGATCCAAATCTCATTGATATTATACTTGTCTGGTTTAGAAAGAATGTTGATGACATTCGATAAAAGAATCGGCATAATCCAGACGGGCGTGTGTTTCAAAAAGAATAGTCCTGCGGCGATGCCAAGTTTCTTTTTTCGTCCCTTGATCAGCATCATAAATGTTTTAAGGGGATTTTTCGTACCAAGTGCAATGTAGTTCTCAAAAATTTCGTCGAATCTTTGGTTGTTTTTCATAAAAACGCAGCTCCTAATGTTGTGGCAATGACCTAAAAAAAAGGCAACCAATCAAATGGTTGCCTATAGTTTAAAACGATACTACGATAAAAAGAATGTATTATATTGTACTATGGCATGGACATTATCGTAAAAGTTCCTTATCCAGACCAATTTTCTTCATATAGTCGAGGTTTTTGGTAATTAATTCATTTCTTTGCTTTACACATTCTGCCGTTCTGTGTGGATCTTCTTTCGTATTCAT